>NC_015948.1:665615-998423 GCF_000223905.1 Haloarcula hispanica ATCC 33960 | reverse complement strand
AGGCCGGCGCTGGCTCCCGGGAGTTCATGCATACGAGCGCACTCATCAACGGGCTCGAACAGGTGGACGGGGAGTTGCACGACCTCTACTACGGCGACCGCTCGGCCGACGCTGTTGCCCCGGACGAAGTCCACTACATCTCCTTTACAACAAGCGAGTCGCAACTGGTCAGCGAGATGCGGCTGGCGATGGACGACGACGTGGTCGACAAGGGAAGCCAGGCGGTCGAGTTTCACGACCTCTCGGAGCGGTACTTCCACATCAGTCCGGTGCCGCGAGAGTGGTACGCCAGGGAGACCGCGTCAATCACCGACCTCCGGGCGCGCCACGAGCGGGATGACCTGCTCGGCACGCTCGGGATGGTATTGAACGACGTGGCGGCGAACAATCTCGTCGTCATCGACTCGCTGTCTGACCTCGTTAGCGCGACGGACGAGGAAGTCAGCTGGTCGGACGTCAGCTCGCTCGTCCAGGGAATCCAGAAGGCAGCCCACCAGTGGGGGGGCCTTATCCTCTTGCACGTCAATCCGGAGACGATATCGTCGACCCGACACGGGCAGCTCGTCGACGCATCCCACGGCACGATGGAGTTCGCGTGGGAGTCCGGCGGTTCCACCCGGGCCCGGACCCTCGTCGTCCAGCAGTTCCGCGGCGTTCTCTCGCAGATAGAGGACGAGGACATCGTGCAGTTCGAGACCGAACTGGGCGATGCCGGCTTCGATATCAGCGACGTGCGCAAGATTCGGTAGCGATAGTCGGCAGCAGAGATGCCCGTAACTGTCGGAAAAGGACAACGAGCCGCGTGCTGACGGTTCGCTCCCGCTCTCGGTATCTGAAATCGGCGACAAACCCTTATCAGTCTTGTTCGTCAAGGGTGTCGTAATGTCCTCCGAGTCGACTGATGACGGAGGAGTGTACGTCGAGCTATCTGCAGATCTAGACGAGTGGCTGACCGAGCAGGCCGAGACGCTCGGCGTGCCTCGCGACGCCGTCATGGAGCAACTGCTGGCCGCATATATGACAGCGGCCGACTCGGACGATGGGATGGACGACCTCATTCAGCCATCGGCGGACGAGTTGGATGCCGTCGTCGCCGCAACCGTGGACGAGAAGCTGAACGGCTCAGTCGAAGCAGCGACCGAGAGCGCTGTCAGTTCCCAGCTCCCCGATATCGTCGACACGGTGGAACGCCAACTCGCAGAGCGGTTCGACGCGCTCGAAGCGGACTTTCAGACGAAGATCGAAGACGTCCGCGAGCGCGTCGTGCAGGTCAAACGGGAGGCCGACGCGAAAGCGCCGGCCGACCACGGCCACGAAGAGTTCGACCGCATCGATGCACTCACACAAGAGATCGAAGATATCGAGGCGGAACTCGCCGCGCTTCGGGGCGACGTGACCGAGTCGCTCGAAACAGAGAACGAGCGAGTCGCTGACATCGACAGCCGACTCGACGATGTCGAAGACAAACTCACCCGCGTCGCCTGGGTCGTCAGCGACCTCCGCGACGACCAGGGCGGCCGGGACCAGAATCAGAAAGCGGTCGACCGACTGAAACGCGCCGCGGCCCAGGAGAACATCTCGACGGCACGCTGTTCGAACTGTGACAAGCAGGTCGAGATCGGACTGTTGACCGAACCCCAGTGTCCACACTGCAACACGACGGTGTCGGACGTCCGGCCTGAGGGCGGCATTATCCGCTCGAAGGCGCGGCTAGTGGCCGCAGCACAGCTTGAACCGGGAGAGACCAATGAGTGACGACGAGCGAGACCCCTTCGAAGAGCTCGACCCGGATGACGACCGCGAGGGCGACCCGTTCGAGCGCCTCGGTGCGGGGCCTGACGACGCGGACGGCTCGGCAAACGCACGCCAGCCACCCGACGACGGTTGGCCGGGCAGCGAATCGAGCGACGAACCGGCCGACGGTGCGTCCGAGGCGGAACCCGATGCAACCGATGCTGACGACCTGCTCTCGGCTGTCGACACGGAAGAGTTCCGTTCAGATTCGGCACCTGAATCGGACAGTCACCTTTCGGGGTCATCACCCGACCCGGACGACCCCTTCTCGGGAATGGACGAGCGCGGCGAGGACCCCTTCGGGAGCGGCGAGAGCGCGTTCGAGCGGGTCGACGTCGATCACATCGACGCGGACAAGGTGTGGGCGGAAATCGCCGAGGACGGCGACGACAAGACTTCACCCGAGAGCCGCTACGCGGAGGTATCGAAACACCGCTACTGTGAGCAGTGTGAACACTTCTCCGCACCGCCGAACGCGCACTGCACGAACGAGGGGACCGAGATCATGGAGTTCCTCGACATGGAGACGGTCCGGCTACTGGACTGTCCGGTCGTCGCCGAGCAACACGAGATCGAGGACGAGCAGTAACGGCTTTTTGCCTCGGTGTCCGACGGGCGTGTATGCAGTTCTGCGACGACTGTGGTTCGATGATGCACGCCGACGGTGACGAGATGGTCTGTCAGTCCTGTGGTGCGCGAGTTACCAAAGACGAGGACCGCGCGGCCGAGTTCGTCAGCACGGACGAACAGAGCGGCGACGAACTGATAGAGACCGAGGAGGGCTCGAACTTCGAAGGGAAGCCCACGGCTGACGACGTGACCTGTGAGGAATGCGGACACGGGAAAGCGTGGTACACCATCAAACAGACCGGGTCGGCCGACGAACCGCCGACGCGCTTTTTCAAGTGCCAGGAGTGTGGCCACCGGTGGCGGGAGTACAACTAGAGCAGCGAATCCAGAATCCGGAGCTCTTCCTCCTCGGATATCTTGTCGGAGTCCATACACGCGTGGACGACCTTGTGAACGAGTTCGGGCTCCTGAAACGGCTCTGGCGAGCCGCCGCCGTCCGTGACGGTTTCGACCTGTCCTTCGAGTTCAGCCAACTGTGCGGAGAGGTCCTCGACGGTTGACTGGAACGTAGTCAGCGTGGTGTTCACCTCGCCGGCCGCTGTCTCGACTTCCGTTGGCGAGCGGTCGCCGTCGTCGGGCGCAGTATCAGGGCCTGACGCTTGACTGTCGGCTCCGTCGGGGTTGTCTGTTGACTCCGGCGATTGGGTATCGGGTGTCTGGGTTTCTGCCTCGTCCGAGATCGTCGCTGATTCGGCTTCTCCGTCGCTGAACACGGCGTTTGCGAACGCTTCTCGGTTCGCCCAGTCGAACCCGTCGATCCCGTTGACGCGGTTGCTCACCGTCGAGGCAGTGACGCCGAGCTTCTCCGCGAGGTCCCGCTGGGACGCGGTGGGGTGTTTCTGGATTGCGCGGATCGTCTCACGTTCTGTCGACGAGAGGTCCGCAGGGGCTGGATATGACTGTGACTCCGTCGACGGTTCACTCTCTGACTGGGCGGCCGTTTCCGTCTCGTCGGCCTCAGCCGGGTCGCCGTGTTCCTCAAGAACTCGCTCGACCAGTTCCGCTGTTGCACTCGGTACTTCGGCCGCAAGCTCTGCGATGGATGCCTCGGGGTTCTCAGCCGCTACATCGAGTATTTGCTTGTGACGCATCGATTTAGGGGCCGTTCGGCCATTCGTTGATTTGCTCATTGATATCACCACGTAGGGATGGTACCGCCACCCGATCCCCCAACCTGATACACATTTGACTGAAACCAATGGAATTGTCAAAAGCTTTTGGTTAGTCACAAACATTAATTAAGATGTTATTTAATCTGACATCACCTGCCTCATCAGCGACACAGACTACCCAGATCGAGGAGACAGGTCTATTCCGGCCGAACTGGAATCAGTCGGTCAAAACTGAACCCGTACCTTCTGAAAGCATTTATCCGGGGCAGGGCAACGCAGAGCCATGTACCGCCGTCGCGTTCTGGCACTCTGCGGACTGGCTATCACCGGTGCAGGATGTCAGGGTGAAACCGAGGACACCGGGACAGTGACGCCGATGCCGTCACCAAGCGGTAGCGAAACCGACATTGGGTCGCCGCCCAGTGTGACCGTCACGGACGCCGTGGTGGCGCCAGGCGTCGTGATTCCTCGCACTGACTCTATCAGCGTTGAACCGACAGGCGGCCAGTTTCTCGTGCTCACGACGACCATCGAGGGCTCGGGAGTGGACCGGGGCGCGTTCTCGCTCAGATTCGATGGGTCGACGTACAGCCCCGAGACGTTCAGGAACGGTCTGTATCGCGACGGCGAGTGGGGCCGACAGTTCACCGAGGCCGGTGGGCCGCTGGTCTTCGACCTGCCCGAAACCGGCTCAGCTAGCGACGCCCGACTGTCTTGGCCCGGCGGGGAGTGGACGATGCCGAAGACAGTTCAGAACAGACTCGAAGCACCGTTGCCGTCGTTCGACGTTACTCTCGACGGACCGGAGCGTGTCACTGAGCCAGCCATGCCGACGCTTGAGATAACAGTCACGAACACGGGCGACACCGCAGGTCGGTACGTCCTCGCACTCAACCGAACCGGCCCACGCGTCGCCTACGCGCCTGTCGGCCGATTTGATAGGGTACTGGAGCCAGGAGAAACAGCGGGTATCACGCACGACGCTAAGACACCGTACGTCGACGATACGGAGCCGCGTGAAGTCACGTATCATCTGCGGGCCCCGGACGATAACAACGACGCGACACACCGGATCAAGCCGGTCGACGAGGAAACCGCGACCGAGTCGTAGCGACTCATCGGTTCGAAAGCCGTCTTTCCGTCGCAGAAAGTCACCGGACAGCCGTGTGTTGGCGCAGGAGCGCCGCCTCAGACCCCTTCGAGGTCGGACCGGTACTCGTTGATCTGGTCGTCGGCGTCGTCGATGGCTTCGGTCACGTCTTCCGCGTCGCCACTGCTGAGGTCGTTGAGCGCCGACTGGATGCGGGCGAGTCGGCCGTGGTCCGGGCCGCGTTCGTCGGTCGCGAGGGAGTCGAGCTGGGCAGCGAGTTCGGCGAGGCGCTCGCTCGCCTCGTCGCTGTCAGTGTCTTCGGCCGCTGATTCGAGCAGTTCACTCGCGGACGCGAGTTCGTCGCGTGTCATACGTGGGGATTTACAGATGGGGACTAAAACGGTTCGGCTTACGGAAGTGGGTTTATTTAAATAGATCAGTGGGCATCGAGCAACCGGGCATGACTGGCCGGTTCGCTGCCATCGCGATAGCGATGACCTGTGGTCGACAGGACAGGAAACGTTTACCCCGCACCCGCCCGCAGACGCGCCATGGCGAATTTCCTCTTTTGTTCGTTAGACGCGGCGCTCATCGGTGACATCGCCTGGCAGGTCAGCCGGGAGGGACACGACGTCCGGTACTACATCGAAGCCGACAGCGATCAGGAGATCGCCGACGGGTTCGTACCGAAGACCGACGACTGGCGGGGCGACCTCGGCTGGGCCGATGTCGTCGTCTTCGACGACATCTGGGTCGGCGGCGACATCGGCACCGGCGAACTCGCACAGGAACTCCGGGCCGAAGGCCACGCCGTCGTTGGCGGGACACCCAACACAGATGCGCTCGAAGAGGACCGCGGCTACGCGATGGAGGTCCTCGAAGACCACGGTGTCAACACTATCGAGCATCACGTCTTCGAGGACTTCGACGCCGGCATCAAGCACGTCCAGGAGAACCCTGCGCCGTACGTCATCAAACCGCTCGGGGAAGTCCAGAACGTCAAGCGACTGCTCTACGTCGGGAACGAGGATGACGGCAGCGACATCGTCGATGTGCTTCGAGCGTACAAGAAGGCGTGGGGTCACCGGATGAAAGGGTTCCAGCTCCAGCGGAAGGTCGAGGGCGTCGAAATCGCCGTCTGTGGTTTCTTCAACGGCGAGTCGTTCGTCGAACCGATCAACTTCAACTTCGAGCACAAGAAGCTGTTTCCGGGCAACATCGGTCCCTCGACCGGCGAGATGGGTACTTCGATGTTCTGGGCCGGCCGGAACGAACTGTTCGCGGAGACACTCGGCAAGGTGGAAGGCTGGCTCGCCGACGAGGGGTACGTCGGCAGCATCGACATCAACTGCATCGTCAACGAGGACGGTATCTATCCGCTGGAGTTCACGCCGCGGTTCGGGTACCCCACAATCACGCTCCAAGAGGAGTCGTTCGAATCAGAAACAGGCCAGTTCTTCCTCGATCTGGCGAACGGGCGCGACCCCGAACTGGAGGTCCACCGCGGGTATCAGGTCGCGGTTCGGGTCGTCCTCCCGCCGTTCCCGTTCGACGACCAGAAGACGTACGACGAGAACTCCCGCAACGCCGCGGTCGTCTTCGGATCCGACAGCCGCGAGGGCATCCACATCGAGGACGCGAAGCGCGTGCCCGTCGAGGGCACGGACCGCGCGACCGGCGAGAGAAGCGAGTCAGGAGCGGCGGTCGACGGGCAGTGGCGCGTGGCTGGCGAGAGCGGGATGCCGCTGGTCGTCACGGGCAAAGGCGATACGATGCAGGGGGCGCGGGAGCAGGCTTACGGGCGCGTCGACGATATCCTCATTCCGAACTGTTACTACCGCGACGACATCGGCGAGCGGTGGATAGAGGGCGACGGGGACCGCCTGCAGGCATGGGGCTATCTCGGCCCTGCTGTGTAGCGACGTGCAGGATAGCGTTCCTGTCTGACCGAGCTTTGGCACGCGCCGAACGTGGACCTTTATGTGTGTAACACATACCCATGATTGACGAATGGACGCACAAACTGAACGGTCGCCGCTACACGTCTCGCACACCGACCACGACGACGGCTGGACGGTCGCCGTCGACCTCGACTCGCTTCAGGTCAGCGACGAGCATGTGACAGTCGATATCATCGGGACGGAAGCCATCGTTGCCGTCGACGCCCCGCACCTCCAGACGGAGTTCGACGTCGACCTGCCGGCCGCCGGCGCGGTCCAGACACTCAGAAACGGCGTGCTCACGCTATCGAAGCGGAGCTAGCGCTGTCGCGGACCACTTGTTCAGCCGCAGTCTCGCAGTTGTGACAGCAGCACAATACGACGTGACTCCACAAGGAATTTGAGCGTGATGCTGGAAGCGTTCAGTGATGACCACCCCTCCCGACCAGGACCCGCCGACGGTTCTGGGCTCGGTGCCACCGCTTCGTGCGTGGATTCGAACGTTTCTCATCGGCCTCTGTATGGGCAGCGCGGACGGGGTCCCCGGTGTTTCCGGGGGCACAATCGCGCTCATCGCCGGGGTCTACGAGCGACTCATCGCCGCGATTACCGCCGTTACGCCGGGCCGCGTAATACGGTTCGTTCGCGCTCTCACACCGCTAGACGGCGGTGTTGATTTGCGCGGTGCGTTTGCCGAACTCCTCGAACTCGACATCTGGTTCCTCCTCGCGCTGGTCGCCGGCGTCGGTACCGCCGTCGTCATCGTAACACACATCGTCACCGTCGCCAGCCAGGAGACGCCGGCGTTGCTTTTCGGCTTCTTCTTCGGCCTCATCGCCGCCTCCGCGGTGGTGTTGCTGCGCAGTCTCACGGTCGAGTCGCCGTTCCAGATAGGGGCCGGCGTCCTCGGGTTTCTGCTTGCGTTCTACGTGTCCGGCGTCTCGAACACCGCCGCCGACGGCGGCAGTCTCGCACTCGTCTTCATCGCCGGCATGATCGGCGTCAGCGCGATGATTCTGCCCGGCATCTCGGGATCGCTGTTGCTCGTCATCCTCGGGCAGTACGACAGGATGTCAATGGCGCTCGCCGACTTCGTGGACGCGCTCATTGCGCTCGCCACCGGCGGGCCAGCCGAAGACGTGACAACGACCGCCGTGCCGGTCGTGACGTTCATCGTCGGCGGGCTGGTCGGCCTGTTCACCATCGCACGCGTCGTCCGTCGGGCACTGGAGTACAACCGCCGGGCAACGCTGGCCTTCCTCGTCGCGCTCGTCGTCGGCGCACTCCGCGCTCCGGTCGTGAAGGTCCGGAGTGAAGTCGGCTTCTCGACGGACGTTCTCATCGCGTTCGTCGCTGCCGCCGCTATCGGCGCGGCCTTCCTGCTCGCGCTCGACTGGTACGCCGTCGACCTCGACCTGGATAAGATCTAAACAGGTTCAGAAGCCCCAGGCACGGCGGTACTGCGGCGGCCCCTCTATCTCGTCGGTCGCGTCGAGTTCCCTCGCGGCATTCATCGTGAAGTACGGGTCCCGGAGGTGTTCGCGGCCGACGATAGCCATATCGGCCCGGTCGTTGGCGATAACGGCTTCGGCCTGTTCGGGGGTCGTGATGCCGCCGACAGCGCCGACGGCGATGTCCGACTTCGTTTCCTCGCGAATCCGCTCGGCGTACCGGAGCTGGTAGTTCGGGCCGGCGTAGTCGGGGCGGGATTCGGGGTGGATGCCGCCGCCGCTCACGTCGATGAGGTCCACGCCGATGTCGGCGAGTCGGTCCGACAGTCGCACGGAGTCCTCGACGGTCCAGGAATTGCGGTCGGGAAGCCAGTCCGTCGCGGAAATACGGACGAACACCGGCTTGTCGTCGGGCCAGACCTCGCGGACGGCGGTCGTGATTTCACGGACCAGTCGCGTGCGGCCCTCGAAGTCGCCGCCGTAGTCGTCCTCGCGGTGGTTCGTCACCGGCGAGAGGAACTGATGCAAGAGGTAGCCGTGGGCGGCGTGGACCTCTGCGACCTCGAAGCCGGCGTCGAGCGCGTGCTCGGCGGCGGCGCGGAACGAATCGATGACTGCCTCGATGCCGTCCTGATCGAGCGCTGTTGTCGGCGGAGCCTCACCGTCTTCGTACGGCCAGGGGTCGTCACTCGGTCCGACGACTTCCCAGCCGCCGTCGTCGGGTTGGAGCGGGTCGTGGCCGTCCCACGGTCGTTCGATAGAGGCTTTCCGCCCGGCGTGGGCCAACTGGATGCCCGGCACGCTGTCCTGTTCAGTGATGAACTCTGTAATCGGTTCCAGCGCCGCCGCGTGCTCGTCGCTCCAGATACCCAGGTCCTCCGGCGAGATACGGCCGCGAGCTTCGACGGCGGTCGCTTCAGTCATGACCAGACCTGCACCGCCGACGGCACGAGAGCCGAGGTGGGTGCGGTGCCAGTCGGTGGCGAGGCCGTCGCGGGCCTCACAGGAGTACTGGCACATTGGAGAGACCATGACGCGATTCGGGACTGTCGTCTCACGGAGTTCCAGCGGTGAGAACAGTGCAGTCATCGACGGGGGTTTGCTGCCGAGACTGATAACCGCACTGGCGGCTGCAAGCATCGTCGTTAGTTCTGGCGACTGGTACTGAACGGCCCGCCGCTTGGTCCCTATTCAGTCAGCGACGCACCGGTGTTCCGGGGCGCGACAACGCGAACCGTTCCGTCGACATCGGCCGCATCGAGTGCCAGCACACCCGCGTCACGGGCCTCCGATTCGTAGTCCGCTGTCGTCAGTCCCCAGACGGTTGGCCCCCAAGAGCTCTGGCCGGCCCCGGAGATGACCGGGGCGCTCGCCAGTGACTCGACGAGTGCGCCGGCTGGCGGGCGGTAGACGCCGCCCTGTTCGTCAGCGTACCACGCGCCGTTGAGTCGGCCCAGCCGCGCCGCGGCCTGCCCGAAGTCGTCGTGGTCTCTGGTGGCAATCGCGGGGAGCAGCCGCCGGGTCAACAGCGTCGAGATCTCGTCGGCGATGCCGGGGTCGGCGCGCTCGACGGCCTGCCGCATGCTCTGGTCCTCTGCTGCTCCGCTCTGGCCGGGGTCGGTGTCCGGGACGACGATAACAAAACGCCAGTGTGCGGGGACGTGGTGATGGGCCAGCACTGGCGGCACATCCCAGTCGCCTTCCGCTGGGGGTTCGGCCGTGAACCGCTCCGTTGGGTGACCGCCGTCAACGATGAATCCGCCCGACTCGAACGCGGCTACGCCGACGCCGCTTCGGCCGCCCCGTCCCAGTTGCGGCGCGTAGGTCCGTGCGTCAGCGGTCCGGTCGTAGGCCCGAACGACGGCGATGAGCGTCGCCAGTGAGAGCTGCGTGCCGCTCCCGAGGCCGACGTGTCGCGGGAAGCGCTCCTCGACGGTGACGGCCGCGCCGGGTACGTCGAGTGCGTCGACGACGCGCCGGACGTACGGTTCGGTCGCCGGGTCGTCACACTGGACCGTCTCGGCCCGTGTCGCTTCGACGGTCAGCCGCGGCTCGTCGAGTGCGAGCCCGACGCCGCCGTAGAGGCGCTCGTGGGCGAGCGAGAGGTTCTGAAACCCGAAATGGAGTCGCGCGGCGGTCGTGACCGTCGGCATACGGCGGCGGAAGTCCCCGACGGAAAAGAACCTGCTGTCACCGGTGGGTTTCGCCGTGCTCCACGTGGGACGTTACCGCGAGTACAAGTTATTTAAGGTTGCTCACGGCGTCGCTCACATATGAGCAAGCAGGAACGGCAAGAACGGCCGGAGAAGGACCCGGACCTCCGGAGTACCGAGGTGACGGAGGGATACGAGAAGGCACCCCACCGCGCGATGTTCCGCGCGATGGGCTACGACGACGAGGACCTGTCCTCGCCGATGATCGGCATCGCCAATCCAGCGGCCGACATCACGCCGTGTAACGTCCATCTCGACGACGTTGCGGACGCCGCCTACGACGGCATAGACGACACCGAAGGGATGCCAATCGAGTTCGGGACCATCACCATCTCCGACGCCATCTCGATGGGGACCGAGGGGATGAAGGCGTCGCTCATCTCCCGCGAGATAATCGCCGACTCGGTCGAACTCGTCACCTTCGGCGAGCGCATGGACGGCATCGTCACCATCGGCGGCTGTGACAAGAACATGCCCGGGATGATGATGGCCGCCATCCGGACGGACCTGCCAAGCGTCTTCCTCTATGGCGGGTCGATCATGCCCGGCGAGCACGACGGCCGCGAGGTCACCATCCAGAACGTCTTCGAGGGCGTCGGCGCGGTCGCCGACGGCGAGATGAGCGAGGGCGAACTCGACGAGATGGAACGCCACGCCTGCCCCGGTGCGGGCTCCTGTGGCGGGATGTTCACCGCCAACACGATGGCGTCTATCTCCGAAGCGCTCGGCTTCGCGCCGCTGGGGTCGGCCTCTCCGCCGGCCGAACACGAGTCCCGCTACGAGGAGGCCCGCCGGGCCGGCGAACTCGCCGTCGAGGTGGTGCAGGAACGCCGCAGCCCCTCGGATTTCCTCACCCGCGAATCGTTCGAGAACGCCATCGCCCTGCAGGTCGCGGTCGGCGGGTCGACCAACGCCGTTCTCCACCTGCTCGCGCTCGCGGCGGAGGCCGGCATCGACCTCGATATCGAGACGTTCAACGAGATCAGCGCCCGCACGCCCAAGATCGCCGACCTCCAGCCCGGCGGCGAGCGAGTCATGAACGACCTCCACGAGGTCGGCGGCGTCCCGGTCGTGTTGCGGGCGCTGCACGACGCCGGCCTGCTCCACGGTGACGCGCTCACCGTCACGGGCAACACCATCGCGGAGGAACTTGAACAGATCGACCCGCCAACGGTCGAAGACCTCGACGTGGACTATCTCAACACGGTCGACGACCCGATCCACGAGCGCGGCGCGATCCGCATCCTTTCGGGCAACCTCGCGCCCGACGGCTCGGTCATCAAGATCACGGGTGAGGACCACCTCCATCACGAGGGTCCGGTCCGCGTGTTCGAACAGGAGGAGGGGGCTATGGAGTACGTGCAGGAAGGCCGCGTCAAGTCCGGCGACGTGATCTGTATCCGCAACGAGGGGCCACAGGGCGGCCCCGGCATGCGCGAGATGCTGGGCGTGACCTCGGCCGTCGCCGGCCAGGGTCACGCCGAAGACGTGGCGCTGTTCACCGACGGCCGCTTCTCCGGCGCGACTCGGGGCTTCTCTATCGGCCACGTCGCCCCCGAGGCGTTCGTCGGCGGCCCCATCGCCGCGCTGGAGGACGGCGATACCGTCACCATCGACATCGACGACCACGAACTGTCGGTCGACCTCACCGACGAGGAGATCGAGCAGCGCCTCGAAGACTACGACCCTGAACCGACGTACGACAGCGGCGTGCTGGCGAAGTACCACAGCGACTTCGGCTCCGCGGCGAACGGCGCGGTGACGAACCCCGGCGCGAAGTGGGACTGAGACTGTCCCGAATTTTTCCACCACGAACATCGTACAGTAGTCACAGCCAACAGTGTGAGAAACCGACGACAGTGACGTCGGGTAGCGGGTCGACTGACGAACGCCGCCGAAGCAGGTCGCTGGCAGAACTAGGCGCCGTCAGAACCGAACGGAGTCGTCAGCGTGGCGGCACAGACTTACGTCCGTGTGACCGTGATGAGCCCCTCTTTGAGCGCCGCTTCGAACCGCTCGTCCAGTGTCATCTGATCCCAGCCGTCCGGCTGGTCCTCTGTGGCGATCTCGGAAAGTGACTCGACCAGCGACCTGTGGAGGAACCGACCGTTCTCGCCGCACTCGCTGCAGGTCCTGATGATCGACCGAACCTCGAAGTTCCGCTCGACGGCGTCCTGGCATCGGGCGCACACGTACGTTTCGGACACACCTGACTATACGCCGCCCGGATACTCGGATGTTGTGAATCCTTTCAAGTGTGTGTCAGTATTGACTATCGACTGCCCCGTCAACGGCCCGTTGTCTCGAATATCACGCCACTGTTCTCTGGTCGGGAGACAACCATCGTGACATGAGATGGGCCTATAGCGAGCATTTCAGTTCACGTAACGGGGCAATCCGGAAGTCGGCTGGTTGCTTCGGGCAGCGGTGTCCAGTATCGGCCGGAGGGGTCGTTCCGCTGTTGTATCCTGTTTTATTTTCAACATGACTGCTAAACTTATTTACAATCCCGGGACAAATCATGGGCGTGTTGATGTCCCCGCCGACAGTCCTCCTCATCGCTGCCGAGACTACTGCCGGAGAGCAGTTACGGGCGGCACTTGAACAGGCAGCAATCGACGCAACGGTCGAGACGACAGAGCCCGAATGCGTCGATACGACACTGCTACGTACCGCGGTTGACTGCCTCGTCGTCCCGGTGACGTGTGGAGGGATGGCGGGCGGTCATCTGGCGGCGGCAGCCACCGGGCTCTACCCGAACCTCCCGGTGATCATGTACGGCAGTGAGGCGGACCGTGGTGACCACATTCGGACGGTCGACGGCGATCTTGGGTCGCCGGAACTGGCAGCCGCAGTCGGTGCAGCACTCGAAGACAGTGAGACGATGGCCGCCCGACCGGCTTCCCGGCCGGAGACGATTCTCGCCACGATGTTCGAACGGTACTCCGAGCACCTGTACGTGAAAGACGATGACCGGCACTATCTGTTGCTCAACGATTCGTCGTACGCCCCGCCGGAACTGCTCGGCCGGCGGGACGAAGACGGACTCCCCGCCGGGGCGACGTATCTGGATGCAGCACGCGGCGACGACCTGCAAGTCATCAACGACGGGGCCGACGTCCTCGACGTCCACGAGTTCTCGCCGTCGATGGGGAAACACCTCCAAACGTCGAAGATCCCCTGGTACGACGAGACCGACGAGCTAATCGGCCTCATCGGTATCACGCAGGATATCACCGACCAGAAAGAGCGCGAACGTCTCCTCAGACAACAGAACGAACGTCTCCGGAAGGTGGCGCTGCTGGCCGCACACGAACTCCGAAACGAACTCCAGGTGTCGACCGGCCATCTCTCGCAGGTCGAGGCCGACGACGAACACATCGACGCTGTGGAGCGTTCTATCGACCAGCTCTCCGGTATCGTCGACAAGGTCGTCTCGCTGGCGTCGAGCGACTCGCCAGCGTTCGAGCCCGAACAACAGTGGCTCTCGACGGTCGTCTGGGACGTGTGGAGTTCGCTATCGCTCGAAGCCGCATCGCTCGAAGTGACATCGGACAGGAGACTGCTGGCGGACGCGGAGTCGATGCGCCTGTTTCTCGAGATTCTGCTCTCGAACGCCGTCGAACACGGCGGCCCCGACGTCGCGATTCGCGTCGGTGCCACGTCTTCGGGCTTTTTCGTCGCGGACGACGGGCCTGGTGTCGACGTCTCGCCACCGGAGCGGGTGCTCGAAGCGGGGTACGCATCAGAGAAACAAAACAGCGGGTTCGGGCTCTACATCGCCAACCGGATCGCGAAAGAACACGGCTGGTCGCTGTCCGTCGATGACAGCGAGGCGGGCGGCGCGCGGTTTACCGTGACCGACGTGGAACGACCGGACTAGAGTTCGAACGTTTCGTCGCCGTCGAGGACGTGGACCTCGGCGTCGCTACCGGTGCCTTTGACCTCGTTCACGAAGTCTTGCGTTTCGATTTCGATTGGTGGGAACGTGTCGTAGTGCATCGGGAACGCGTGGTCGACGTCCAGCCAGTCGACGGCGACGGCGGCCTGCATCGGCCCCATCGTGAAGTGGTCGCCGACCGGCACCGCCGCAGCGTCCGGTTCGAGGAACGGCCCGATGACGTCGCGCATCTCCGTCATGAGACCGGTGTCGCCGGCGTGGTAGAACGTCGTCGACTCTGCGTCGCTGACCTGTGTCGGCTTCGTATCGGAGATGATGAACCCGCCCGGCATCCCGCCGCTCGCGCCGTAGCTGGTTTCCATGCCGTTCGTGTGGTCAGCCCGGTGCATCGTGACGAACGCGTCGCCGATTTCGACGGTGCCGCCGAGGTTCATTCCCATGCCACCGACGGCGTCGAAGTCACCGAAGTTGTCTTCGCAGTACTCGACGATTTCCGGCGTGGCCACGAGCCCACAGCCCTCGTAGCGGTCCACGTCGCCGATGTGGTCGGCGTGGCCGTGGGTCAGCAACACGTAGTCCGGGTCCAGTTCCTCGGGGTCCGTGTCCGTCTTGGGGTTATCGAAGAACGGGTCGATGAGCAACTCGGTGTCGTCGACTGTTACGTGCCACGTCGAATGGCCGTACCATGTGAGTTCCATGTCGGATGCACGCTACTCCCGGCGCATACTTAATAGTACACCGGGCCGGGTTAGGATTCGTCGTTTTCGTCCGGGCGGATTCGCGAGAGCCGCATCGCGTTCCCGGTCACGGCCGTCGTCATGCCGGCGTCGCCCGCGAGCACGGCGACCCAGATGGGGACGAGGCCGAACGGTACAGCGAGTGCAAGGCCGGCCTTGACCGCGAGACTGGCCCAGATGTTCTGGCGGATGACGCCGTTGGCGTCGTTGGCCAGTTTGTACAGGTACGGGAGCTTCGAGAGGTCGTCGCTCATGAGGGCGATATCAGCCGTTTCGAGGGCCGTGTCTGTTCCGGCGGCCCCCATCGCGACGCCGACGGTCGCGCTCGCCAGCGCCGGGGCGTCGTTGATACCGTCTCCGATCATCGCTACCCCCTCCTCGTACTCCTCGACGAGGCCGTCGATAGCGGCGACTTTCTCGTCCGGCAGGAGTTCCGCCCGGTAGTCGTCGACACCCACTTCCCGAGCGATAGCCCCAGCAGTGCGCTCGTTGTCGCCGGTGAGCATCACCGTCCGTTCGACGCCCAGGTCGCGGAGCCGGGAGACTGTGGCCTCCGCTTCCGGGCGCACCTCGTCGGCGACGGCGATGATCCCCTCGATCTCGTCTTCCGTGCCAACGATGACGACCGTCTTCCCCTCGGCCTGGAGTTCGGGAACAGTGTCTTCCAGCAAGTCTATGCAGTTGTTGCGCTCACAGAGCTGCTGGGCCGTTTTCGTGACGACACCGCCATCGGTAGTGGCGTGGACGTGTGAGAGATCGAAGCCGAGGTCGTCAAACAGCCCCGGCTTCCCGGCGTAGTGGGGCGTCCCGTCGAGGTCTGCCCGGACGCCCTTGCCAGTGATACTCTCGAAGTCATCGACCTCGGCGCTTTCGACGCCGGTCGCTCCCGCCTCCGCGACGATGGCCTCGCCGATGGGATGTTCGCTCCGCTGTTCGAGCCCACGGGCACACTGCAGGACTTCATCCTCGGTGTTCCCGTTCAGCGGAATCACGTCGGTGACGGTCAGTTCGCCTTTCGTCAGCGTGCCCGTCTTGTCGAACGCGACCACGTCGACCGCGCCCATCGCTTCGAGGTGATTGCCGCCCTTGATGAGCACGCCGTTCTTCGCGGCGCTGGTGATGCCCGAGACGACCGAAACGGGCGTCGAGATGACGAACGCGCAGGGACAGGCCAGCACAAGCAGGGTCAGGCCGTACACGACGGCGGTCGGCCACGCCACGCCGAGCACGGCGGGGGTCGTCAGCGTCACGAGGACGGCGAAGGCGACGACGACTGGCGTGTAGTACGCCGAGAAGCGCTCGACGAACTGCTCGCGCTCGGTCTTGTTCGACTGGGCGTCCTCGACCATCTGGACGATGCGTGAGAGGGTATTGTCGCTGGCCGCCGCCGTGACCTGTACTTCCAGATATCCCTCCTCGTTGATTGTCCCGGCGTACACCTCGTCGCCCTCGGTCTTGTCGACTGGGACGCTCTCGCCGGTGATCGGAGCCTGATTGACCGCGCTGGTCCCGTCGATGACCTCGCCGTCCATCGGTATCTTCTCGCCGGGCCTGATGACGACGACATCGCCGACCCGCACCTCGTCGACGGAGACCGTCACCTCCTCGCCGTCCCGCAGGACCGTCGCCTCGTCGGGCGAGAGATCCATCAGTTCCGCAAGCGAGTTTCGGGCGCGGTCCATCGAGTAGCGCTCCAGCAGTTCCGCGACGCTGAACAGGAACGCAAGCGTCGCGGCCTCGAAGTACAGCGCCTCGCCGAAGGCCAGACTGGCGGTGAGCGCGCCCAGGATGGCGATGGACATCAGCAGGTCGATGTCCAGGTTCCGGTTTTTCAGGGAGTAGTAGCCGCCACGCAGGATTTCCTGGCCGCCCGTCGCGACTGCGATGAGAAACAGAATGTCGGCGACGTGCAGTGGCGACCCGAAGACGCTTCCGACCTGCGTGTTCGCGCCGGCCAGCAGGAACTCGAAGAGGAGGCCGACGGCGACGAACACGCCGCTGACCCACGTCTTCAGCGCCCGCGAACTGGTCCAGAGCGAGCCGTTTTCGTCCGTCTGCCCGGTCGCCGTGTCGTCCTCGCCTGTCGTCTCCGTGACCTCGTACCCGGCGCTCTCGATTGCCGCCACGAGGTCGCCCTCCGTCGTCGCGTTCCGGTCGTACGTGACGACGGCCGTCCCGGTAGTCGGACGCGTTTCGACGGCTCTGAGACCGTCAACCCTCCCCAGCGCGCTTTCGACCTTGCCGGCACAGGATGCACAGTCCATCTCCGGGACGCCGAACCGGAGCGTCTCGCCGCCGTCGTCTGCGACGCTGTAGCCCGCCGCCTCGACGCGCGCCGCTATCGCGTCCACGTCCGTCTCGGCCTCGTCGTACTCGACGGTGAGCCGACCCGTCGCTACCTGCGGGTCGACGGCCTCGATGCCCGCCAGTTCGCGGACGCTCGACTCCACCTTTCCCGCACAGGAGGGACAGTCCATCTCCGGGACGGACAGCTGTGCGATGTGGCCCCCATCGTGCGAGTCCGTTGCTGTCGGGTGATTATCGGCATTTGAGCAACTACATCCATCGCCATCCGAACAGCCGCCGGACTCCGTCATTACCGGTGCTAGGCTACCCGTTCTTATTAATTCAACTGCTAAAACCTACGCTCTAAGTGGGATTGATTAATAAATAAATTCGGTTTTGTTATTAATCCGGCCGGCATCGACCGCACTGTTGGCCGGCCTGGCTCAGACACTTCCCTCAGTCGAACGGCGTCGTCCGGGTCGGCTTTCCCTGTGCGTAGCGGATCCAGCGTCGCATATGTCGGCCGACCGCCCAGAACAGTACCACAGTCATCGCCAGTAGGGCCGACAGGAAGACGATTCCCAGCCGTATCGGCTCCTCGGTCGGGAGGCCGATGAGCAGTACGATTGTCCCGACGAGTGCCATCTCGACACCACATCGCAGACCGGGCAACACGAACCCCGGCGTCGGCGTTTTCGTTCCCGATGAATCCTCTGCCATGCCCCCCCGTATGCTATCGGGACGATTGTAGTTTGTGCCCGTCTTCGGGGCCGAACTGAAAGTCACGACACACCGCAATCGAGCACCCGGGTGCGGTAGAGAGACCTGACCGTGCCTTTTTCGCAGCCCAGGCCTACGCCCCAGTATGAAACAGTCTTTCACGCGCCGGGCGATGTTAGGGGCCCTCGGGACGGCCGTCGCGGCCACGGCTGGCTGTCAGAGCCCCGGAACCAGCAGCAATTCGGACGGTACCGCCCCCGACCAGTCGGGGTCGGCCGACGCGGTCGTGCAGTCCGACAGCGTCTACACCGACGTCTATCAAGAGGTCGCTGATGCCGTCGTCTCGATCAGGGTGTACGCCGAAGACTCGCGTGGTGGGCAGGGGAGCGGCTTCCTCATCGACGACGAACACATCGTCACAAACGAACACGTCGTCGCGGGCGGGGACGAGTACTACGTCCGCTTTGCCGACACCGGCTGGCGTTCCGCTTCCGTCGTCGGCGCGGACGTGTACAGCGACCTGGCGGTCCTCCGCATCGGCGCGACACCGGACGTGACACCTCTCTCGTTTGTGGAGACCGAGCCGACGGTCGGGACCGAAGTCGTCGCTATCGGGAACCCGTTTGGCCTCTCCGGCTCGGTGTCCGCGGGCATCGTCAGCGGCGTCGACCGCACGCTCCAGAGCGCGAACAACTTCTCCATCGCGGACGCGGTCCAGACCGACGCACCGGTCAACCCGGGGAACAGCGGCGGGCCGCTGGTCACGCTTGAGGGCGACGTGGTCGGTGTCATCAACTCCGGCGGCGGCGACAACGTCGCCTTTGCCATCTCGGCCCCGCTCGCCCAGCGTGTCGTGCCGTCGCTCATCCAGACCGGCGACTACGACCATCCGTACATGGGTGTTGGCCTCCAGAGCGTGTCGCCGCGGATCGCCGAGGCGAACAACTTAGACCCCGGGTCCGGGGTGTACATCACCCGTGTCGTCAGTGGTGGGCCAGCGGCGGGCGTCCTACAGGGAAGCGACGGGGAGACGACGATTTCGGGGACGGAGATTCCCACTGGCGGTGACGTGGTCAGACAGATGAACGACACGCCGACGCCGACGCGGCAGGCGCTGGGGAGCTTCTTGGCGCTGGAGACCAGTCCCGACGAGACCGTCGACGTGCTGGTCGAGCGCGACGGGACACAGGAAACAGTCGAACTCACGCTCGGCTCGCGCCCGGAGCCGTAACGAGCGTCGGCGGCCGAATCTGCTGCTCCGACCGTGGTTACCGCGTCCGGAGCCCGCCCTGTTCGTTACGGCTGCCACCGGCCAGGACGTAGCTGACGGCGGCAGCGAGGGGCAGTGTCACCGGGAGCCCCGCGACGAGCAGGCTGATACCGAGGCCCCTATTGCCGAACACGTAGAGCGCAACGCCGGCCGCAGTGACCACGACGAAGTCCGCGATGGTCGCCAACGCGGCCAGTCGGAGGCGGGCCGCGCGGTCGGAGAGTTCGCCCGCCGCCGCTCGGTCGCGGTGCCACAGCAGGACGTAGCCGGCGAACAGTCCGGTCAGACCGGCCGACACGCCTACCGGGAGGCCGATGAGCAGTGAGAACTCTATCTGCGGTTCGAAGCCGGCGGTCACCGAGACGGTCGTGACGGCAAACGCAAGGACGCCGAGGAGCAGCGCGACGACGATGCGGACGTGCGTGTTCATACGTATCAACTGCACGACTGTCCACAAATAGTCCATCGCTGTCACAGAACAGAGTGTCGGGCGGTACTTCGCACAGCGGCCTGTTCCAGCCCATCGCGTCGGCTTATTCTAACGGTTCGGCGGCGTCCTGTTCGACCAGCGGGTCGGCGTTGTCGGCCGGCAGCGTCACCACGTCGTCCGTCGAGAGGTCGTACTCACGCTGGTCGACGCCGAATATCTCGCCCACGTCGTCCGTGATGCGGACCGTCCGTCGGTCCACGTCGGCGGTCCCAGCGGTGTCTGAACCGGCTGGTGACTGCGGTCCGCTGTCGGCGTGCGCCGGGTCCGCCGCCGGGCCGGGGTCGGACTCAACGCCGGGCTCGGCCGGAGGAACCGGCACGTCGTCACCGGCGGCCGGCACGTCTGCTTGGTCGGGCTGACTGTCGGCAGTGGGATTGCTGCCCGTATCCAGGTCGGGCGGCGGCGTCGGTGTGTCGGGTTCCTCCGCGGGCTCCGACTGGTCCCCGCCGCTGCCCATCATGTCAGCCGCGTCGACACCCGTGTCTGGCGTCGATGGCGGCTCGGGCGGGTCGGCCGTGTCGGCCGTGTCGGCTGCCGGTTCGTTCGCCGTTTGGCGTGGCTCCGGGTCGGGGGCCTGTCGCTCGTCGGATTTCGGCTCGTCGCCGACCGCGCCGGTCGGGGCCTCTCCCGCGATGACGTCAAGGACGTGGCCCCGGTTGGACTCGATAGCCTCGACCATCGTCTCGAACAGGTCCCGCTCCTCGCGTGTGAGGCCGTCGTCCTCGGTCGGCATGTCCGCCGCGGCCAGCGACGCCATCTTCACGATCTTGCCGACGCGCCGTTCGTAGACGGCTTCGACGGTCTGTTCGGCAGTCTTAATATCGTCAGTCAGGCGGTTGACCTCGGGCGAGTCGAACGGGTCCTCGGCGCGCTCGGCCGCGCGGTCGCGCTCCGACCGGAGCTGTTGAATGAACTGGCCGGCGTCCTCGTAGAACGTCTCGCGCAGCTGCTGGAGCTGGTCGGTCTGGCGTTCCCGCGATTGGACGGACTGGAGTTCGTCTACGTTCATTCTTTCCCCTTCTCGGCGCGGCCACGGGCCATGAGAAACACGCCCACGTGCTCTGGTACAGTCTGATTACCCGCCTCCAGTGTAAAGCTATCGCCATCCAGTTCGACGAGGCCGCCGTCGGTCACCTCGACGGTGATGTCGTGGCCCCGGAACGTCTCCGGGACAGTGTCGACCAGCGGGTCGAACGCGTCGATATCCCCGCGGTCGATGCGCTGGACTTCCAGCCCGCTGCCGCCGTGCAGCGAGCCGGGCAGGCGAATGAGCCGGTTCGTGTCCGTCGTCACCGGTTCGTCTATCGGCGCGTTGTCCGCCGCGACAACTTCGTGCAGGAGAATCTTCGCCAGCTGGTAGAACGCGGGGTGGACGTCGATGTTGCCGGCTTCCAGCTGTTCGTAGTTCGACCGGGCCGCGTTCAGCGCCGCGGTCGCCTTCCCCTCGCCGATGCCGTCGTACTCCTGCAGTTGTTCGAGGGCGTCCGCCTCGTCCATCTCGAGCAGGTCGTCGACGACGGCAAGCATATGCCGGTGCGCGCGGGCGCTCCAGCCGCCCTCCGTCGAGAGCGTCCGCTTCTGTGCCGGACTGGACCGGCCGGCCGTGCCGGCGACGGACTCCTCGTCGACCAGTTCGTCGAACTCCAGGCCGATACCGCGGACGTAGTCGACGATCTCCCGGCGCGCGTCCCGTTCGAGGTGACGGATGCGCTCGTCGCGGACGTGGACGTGGTAGCCACGACCGCCGGAGAACACGACCGTCAGGTCTTCAAACCCGAAATCGTCCTCCAGAAAGTCGAGCAGCCTGAGTAGTGCGTCCTTGCACTTAGCGAGCATCTCGGCGTAGCTGTCCTCGCCAAGCACCACGGAGGGCAGGTGGTCGGCGTCGAGGTCGAACACGAGGTCCGAGGAGCGCCAGCCCTTGTCCGACATCGTCGAGGCGCTCGGTTCGTCGTAGCGGCCCGCGGAGAAGTAGACGTGGCGGGGCTTCCGGCGACCGAGGAAGTCCTCGATCTCGCCGAGGTCCAGCAGCGAGCGATGGCGGACCATCGTCTCGCCGGGGCCGTCGGTCCAGGGAATGAACCCCCATTCACGTTCGTTCGCGGCCGGCGGCGGCGTTACGGACGCCTGTCGGTAGTGATCGCCGAACCGGCCACGGAGGTACGCGCGGGTCCGCTCTTCCATCGGCTACCTCGTTGGGGAGGTCCCTTGAAAAGCGTTCGCTTAGCTACGCAGGAACTTCGACAGTTTGTCCGTAATCGAGTCCTCGCCGAGCTTGAGGTAGTAGGCGTCGCCGCCGTCCTCGTAGTAGTTGTCGATGCGCCGCCGGATCTCGAAGCCGATGTGTTTGTAGAAGCCGATAGCCTCCCGATTCGTCGCCCGGGCGTGGCAGGTCACGCTGCCGTAGTCCTCGGCGACGCGGGCGACGAGTCGCTTGCCGAAGCCGTGGCCCCTGTACTCCTCGTCGACTGCGAGAAAGAGAATGTAGCCGTCGCGTCGAACCGCGGCGAAGCCGATGAGGCGGTCCTTGGACCGGTCGATGTAGAGATAGGTGGTCGACCGTCGGTAGGCGTCGCGAAAGAACCCCCGCCGCTGTCGCAGGACCCCGTCGGATTCGCGGATGTTTTCCTTGAGCCGCCACGCCGCGTCGACGTGTTCGTCGTCCCCGCGTTCGACGATCTGTGTCTCGATGTTGACGCTCACTGCCGTATAAGTAGTGGAGGCGTAGATATAATTCCACCGCCTACAGAGATGGGCCACCAGTGAGTTGTCGGAGCGGCAGGGACCGGACGAAGGATTAGGTAGCTAGCCCACGAATTGTCAGGTATGAAGACGCGTATTCCGAGTGTCGTCGGAACTGCCGCGCTCGTTCTCACTCTCTTTCCGCGACCGGCGGCGGCACACGTCGACTACGTGACCGAGGGGCCGGGAGAGGCCCTCAATGCGGTGGCGTTTGCGATATCTGTGCTGTCGAACCCGGTGAACGCGGCCGTTTTCGGCGTCTCGGGGTTGGCCGTGACTGTCGGCCTCGCGGCATATCTCTGGGTCCGACCCACGATTGCGGACATCGTTATCCTCCGGAACGTACTCGCCGGGTACGCGGACCTCGTCCCGTGGATGCTCCGACTCAGCGTGGGGCTGCCGCTCGTCGGCGCTGGCTTCCAGGGATACCTGTTCGCCCCGACGGTGACGTTTGACCCCGCAACAAGCCCGGTCGTCCGCATCCTGTTTATCGGGCTGGGGTTCACACTCCTGTTCGGGCTCGCGACCCGTATCGTCACGACTATCGGGCTATTGACTTACGGGTGGGCACTGACCGTCGACCCGGGCGTCGTTCTCGCTATGGAGTACGTCCCGGCCTTTCTGGCACTGTTGATTCTGGGCGGTGGTCGCCCGAGCGCCGACCACATGCTCCAGCAGGTCGCCAGCACCGACGGGACCTACTACGGCCGTGTCGACCCGGTCCACTATCTCAAGGGCTTTCTCGACTCGGCGACGGCACCGTACCGCGAGTACGTCCCGGTCATCGTCCGGGTCGGCATGGGTGTGACGTTCATCTACCTCGGACTGTTCCAGAAACTCGCCGACCCCGGCCAGGCGCTCTTGGTCGTCGAAAAGTACGACCTCACCGCCGTCGTCCCCGTCGACCCCGGGATGTGGGTGCTCGGGGCCGGCCTGACCGAGATGCTGGTCGGTCTGGTCTTGATCTTCGGGTTCATGACTCGCGGGGCCGCGGCCGTCTCCTTTGTCCTGTTCACCACGACGCTGTTCGGCCTGCCGGACGACCCGGTACTCGCGCACATCACGCTGTTCGGAATGGCCTCGGCGGTGTTCACAATGGGCGCCGGGCCGCTCTCCTTCGACGACTGGTTCGGTCGGCCGGCACAGAGCGACCGTGAGACCGTCGCTTCGGCGGACTGACTGGTCTACAGCAGTACCGCCGTCAGTTCGCGCCGTCCCACTGGTCTAGCTGGGTCCGGTTCCCGCTCGCGTTGTGGTATATCGTAATCGTGTCCCGGGCACCCACCCGCCGCTCGTAGGCGTTCCCGCTGCTTAACTGTGCGATATCGCCCCGGCCAATCATCGCGTCGGGCTCCCGGTTCGCCACCTGCGCCCAGGTGACCGTTCTGCTCGGCCCTTCGAATTCGACGTTCCCCGCCTCGAACTCGTCGCCGCGAGCGTGTGTGACGATGAGCAGTTCGTTGTCCTCGACGTAGTCGTAGCTGAAATTCGCCTGCGGGCCACCGCTGTCGTCGTCCTCGATGACGAGGACGTTCAGCCCGACGATAGCCGTCACGAGTAGTGTCAGTCCGATGAGTACGGCGACGCCGATGCCCTCTGTCATTCCGGCTGTGTCAGTGCTGAACCGTCCCATGACCGTCTATCACCCCTAATGTGAGACGGCGTTAAATGCTGTTCGACGGCGAGGGGAAGACACATATCGGTTCAACTCACAGCCACCGGTATGATAGACGAGACTGTCGAGGAGATCTCGGAGATGCAGACCCACAGTTCCTCCGTGGTCGCAGTCAAAGCCGCCCAGGCGCTCCGGGACCTGACTGACAGGGAGTACCCGACGGTCGAGGACTACCTCCGCTCGCTCGACCGGAACAGCAGCGCCCTCCGGCGGGCGAACCCCTCCCATGCCTCCCTCCATACCACTCAGCACAAAATCGTGACCACTGTCTCGGATGCGGACCCCGACGATGTGGCGACTGCCAAGGAACTGACTACCGAGGCTATCGACGACGTTGTCGAGTCGGTGGAGTCGTCGAAAGACCGCGCCGCTGCACGCGCCGTGTCGGAGATCGCTGACGACGACGTGCTGTTGACCCACGACTTCTCCTCGACGGTCCTTGCGGCCATCGACGACGCCATCGAGGCCGGCCACAGCTTCGAGGTGTACGTGACGGAGTCGCGACCACGCTTCCTCGGTCGAAAGATGACCCGCCACCTCTCTGACCGGGACGGCGTCGACATCACGCTCATCGTCGACAGCGCCGCCGGGCACTTCATGCCAGAGGTCGACCGCGTGCTCGTCGGCATGGACTGCATCGTCGACGACACGCTGTACAACCGCATCGGCACCTATCCGATTGCGACGGCGGCGGCGGACAACGACGTGCCGGTGACGGTCGTCGGGGCCGCCGCGAAGTACGTCGACGGGGCCTTCGCCTTCGAAAACGAGATCCGGTCACCATCTGAGGTACTCCGGGAACCCGCGGAGGGGTTCGAGGTCGCAAACCCGGCCTACGACGCCACGCCGACGCACCTGCTTGATACGGTCGTCACTGACGACGGAATCCACGAGTACTGATACTGTCGGCTGTAAGTCTGTGAAGAATTTCGCCACCCGGGGTGGCGAATATCTTAAAATAGTCACAGCCAACAGTATGAGGCGGACTACTGTTTTCCGCATCCGGCAAGGCGAGTCCCCGGCAACGGAAATCGGGGTCGAAGGTTCTTGTTGCTGGCAGTGAAGAAGCCACGTATGGACGACACTGCCCTCCTCCGCCAGACGATCCGTCGGTGTACCGCCGTACTCGTTGCAACGCTCGCCACCCTTGGAGTGAGTCTGCAGAGTTCTTCAGAAGCGGGTTTCTTGCTCATACTGGCCGTCGTCTCAGTGGTGTATCTCGTCGTTGAGTTCATCAAAGTGAATCCGCCCGCTGAGAGTCTTGACGGCTCCTCGTCTACAGAGGATGAGGAGTAATTACGTAGTGGTCCTACCGCTGTTGGACGACGGTGTCACAGTCCGGACACCGGAGCTGTAGACTGTGTTCCGTTGCTTCGGCTGTCCAGTCGCCCGTTACTGCGCTCTCGTGGCCGCAGTTGGGGCAAAACAGCGATGTCTTGGACCGCGTCTGTGGCGGTGGGTCTGAGTCGACCGCGCTAGTGGTATAGATTTCGGTGGAGGTCATCAAGGAAAGGAACGCGCTGTACGCTGAAAAAGGTGTCGGCGAAATGTTTTATTGTTCACGCACAATGTGGAATTGATATAGTTTTAATCCATAGGAATATGGACGAACGTTCCAAATTTTAGCAATTACATATACATTCGGTCATCCGGCAGTAGGTCGGTATCGGCAGCGTCCAGCCGTTCTGCGAGCGCCTGGTAGTGGGCCTCGATGTTTGCGGCGAAGGCCTCCAGCGGACCGGTGTCGATCTGGATTGCATGGGTCTCTTTCAGCGCGGTGAGCAGTCTGATCGCGGCCGCGGCGTCGGGCGCTTGCGGATGCGTCGGCGTCGTGAACACGCCTGTCGGAAACGACTCATCGATACCTCGGGTGACAAGCTCCGCACTCAATCCGTCGAGGAACCCGTTCCCCATCGGTCTGATGGCGGTGTCGTCGAGATACGTTTCCTGGTACGCCGGCGTTGCGATGTAGAATGGGGCGTGGTCGTCCGGGCCGTGTGCGATGGGGACACCGGTGAGCATCGTCATGTTCGAAGCGTCCAGTTTTTGCCCAGCCGTCACGATTGCCTCAGCGAGCGACACAGCCTGGGCCGGCGGCACGAACCGCTCACCGACTAAGACGGCAAACGACGCTGCTTCGTCGACATACAGCCGCGTGTGATGTCTCGGCGTTCCGTTCTCGAATGGGGTGATGAACGGCGGTCCCGGCGTCCGCAGATGGCCGACTTCGCGCATCGAATGCTGGTCGGCGAGATAATCGACGGCTGTGAGGCCGGCCAGACCGTACTCCGAGACGCCGACTGCCAGCGTATCGACCGGTGGTCGGTCGTCCGAGAGGACCACCGAGATGTCATCGGAAGACATGTTTTTTCAGACGGGCCGCGCGGGGTAACACTGTCGGCTGTACGTCTGTGAAGAATTTCGCCACCTCGGGGTAGCGGATGTCTTGAAATAGTTACAGCTGACAGTATACGTAGTTCGGGAGGGGAACCCTTTTCTCGGGGCGGTGTCGATTCCATGGCATGCGTTTTGGCCCTGTCTGGCCCTTGCAGACACCCACTCCGACACCGACCGAAACCGCGACCGAAGTGGCTACCGACATCGGTGGGCTGTTGCCCTTCGATATTCCGATGTGGGTGGTGAACATCGGGGAGTCCCTGATCGTCGTCGGGCTGGCAATCGTCGTTTCAAGGCTTCTCGTCCGCCTACTCGGGCGACGTGTCGCCCAGCAGTTCCGGCGGCCAAGTCTCACCCGAACGGCACTGCGCGGCATCCGTGCCAGTGTGTATATCTTCGCGTTGTTGACCATTCTGAACATCTACGGCTTACGGCTAACGGATATCGGTCTGTCCGTCGCTATCTTCTCGGCCGTGGTTGGTGTCGTGCTCGCCCCGATCCTCGGCAGTTACATCTCCGGCATGTTCCTGCTGGCCGACCAGCCCTACGAGATCGGTGATATGATCGAACTCGCCGACACTGGCCAGCGAGGCTTCGTCGAGGACATCACGCTCAGACACACGAAGATGTTCACGCTCGACAATACGTTTCTCGTCATCCCCAACGGGGAGATCCGCCAGCGGGACGTTATCAATTACTCGGCGGAGGACTCACGGACACGGCTGTCACTCGACGTCCTGGTCACGTACGAGAGTGACATCGCCGCCGCGCGGACCCTCATCGAAGCGGCGGCTCGGGAAGTTGACAACGTTATCTCCGGCGGGCCGGACATCCGCGTCGGCGCGGCTCGATACCCCGCCTCGCCGACTGTGTACATCAACAACTTCGCCGACCACGGCGTGTTGCTGACGCTCCGGTACTGGGTGACTGAACCGTACAAACTGCTCGCTGCCCGCTCGAAAGTCCAAACGAACGTCTGGCGACGGCTCGAAGACGCAAGCGTCGAAATCGCCTACCCGCACTCGCACCTGTACTTCGACGACACCAGCGGGGAGATGAACGTCTCACTCAACGACGGACTGAGCGGACTGAACAACGGTGGCCGGAGCCACACGGCCACTGGTGACTCTCCCGTCCCGCCGCGTCAGGACCCCGACGACCTCGCCGACGAGTGACGGCTAGACGGGGTATCCGGCTCGACGGTGACGATTTCGCAGTCGAGTTCCTCGCGAAGGAACTGTTCGACATCGGGGTCGTCAACCAACCGACGGATCATCTGTCGCCAGCGACTCGCCTGTTTGCTCCCGATGACGACAATGTCGGCGTCCTGTGCGGCGACCTCATCGAGAATCGTCTCTTCGACGAGCATCCCCGACCGGACGACGTACCGCGTCCGCGGGACGTGGCCGAACGACTGCTCGACGGCACGTTTGAGTTCCGTCCGGTCGACCCGGTGGCTGTTCTGGTAGAGATTAACGTGTAAGACGGTGAGGTCCGCGTCCTCCTCGTCGGCGATCTGAATGGCCTCCGCAAGCGTGGCTCGGGAGTTCTCCGAGAGCGGGTATCTGACTGGGACGACGACCTGTGGCATCGGCGAGATGTACCGTGCCGAGGTTTAAATCGCTAGCGACGAGTGAGTCGCCCGTCGACGGTCGGGGCGATATCCGTCTGGCGGACGTAATCGGCCAGCGCCTCGTACTGCACGTCGGCGACGCTGACACGGTGGGACTCGGTCAGGACCGGGAACTCCCGCTCAGTGTAGTAGAGGTAGTTGCTCGTCGCGAGCGTGTACGTCTCGGCCTCGCGGACCGGTCGCCCGTCCACCCGCAGTCGCTCGATAGTCTGCGTGTCGTCGTTCCAGATCAGTTCGACGCCGCTGAGGTGGGCGTGCCACCAGTCCGGTTCTCCGAACTCGACCTGTCTCCCGCTGCCCTGTCGACACAGCGTCCGGAGTTCCGAACCCGTCAGTTCAGCGACTGTCAGGGGTTCCTCGAAGGGGACGACCGAGACCATATCGCCGACCGTCAGCGCCCCGTCCAGCGGGACCGTGTCGTTCCGGAGGCCGCCGCTGTTCTGGAGGCCAACGTCCGCGCCCGTCGCCCATCGGTACGCGTCCGCGACGAGGTTGCCGAGGCGGCACTCGCCGCCGTAGGTCGTCGCCCTGCTCCGGTCCAGCGGTTCCTCGACGTGCCCGACGACCTCGTCGAGTCCTGCCGCAGAGAGTCTGTCCTCGATAGCCTCCGCGACGCGGTCGTCGACGGGACCGTCGGCAGTCTCGCGGAACTGCGCAGTCGGTTCCGGCCCACCGAGGTCGACCTCGACGACGGTCTTGCCGTTGGCTCCCGGTCTGGTGAGCAGCGTGCCGGCGACGCGGTCGATGCGGCGCTCGTGGACGTGCCCGCCGAGGATGACGTCCACGTCGCAGGTGCGGGCCAGTTCCTCGTCGGTCCGGCCTAGGTGTGAGAGCACGACAATAACGTCGGCCCCGTCCGCTCGAAGCGCGGTGGCCGCCTCGGCGACGGCTTCGAGCGGGTCCGTGAACGTCAGCGTCGTCGCCTGTGGATTAGCTGCGGCCGTGTCGGGGTCGGTCACGCCGACGAAGCCGAGCTGTTTCCCGTCGACGGTCCGGCTCGCCCACGGCCGGGTCAGTCGTCGGGCGAACCGCTCGCCGTCCTGTTCGACGTTCGCAGTCAGCCACGTCTGGGGCGACCTGGCGATGATGTCCCGCGTCGCGTCGAGCCCGTGGTCGAAGTCGTGGTTGCCAAGCGTCTCGAACGCGGGTGTCAGCGCAGTAAAGAGGTCCAGCGACTGCTCGCCATCGGTGACCAGCGATAGCACCCCCGGACCGGTGTTGTCCCCAGTGCCGACCACCAGCGCATCCGGGCCGTCAGCGGCGGCCACTGTCCCCGCAAATCGCCCGATTCGCTCGGGTGTATCGTACGCTTTCTCCACGTCGGAGTACTGGATGATCCGGGGACTCACACCCACAGTTCAGGGGAACCAGTCATTAATGGTTTCCGCAGTGATTTAGCCGCTGGCCCGTCATGCGTACGTATGGACGCACTCGAAGGTCCCGACGGCGAGACGCTGTACGTCGACAGGAGCGACGGCGACATCGGCACGAAAGGCGCGTTTCACGTCGTCTACCGCGACGCCGACCGCGAGCGGCGCTGGGGCTACTTCTGTAGCAACTGTGAGACGTTCAACAACGCGATGGACTCGATGGGCCGCATCCGCTGTAACGACTGCTCGAACCTCCGCAAGGCTGAGGAGTGGGACGCGGCCCACGAGTAACAGTCGGGTCCGGGTGACAGACCCGTGCTGTTCCGCGTTTTTCGACGGCTGTGTCGCCGGCCGAACTGTCAGCCACATAGCTAGTGGGAACGTTTATCAGATAGCCGGTGGTACTGACTCTCAGATGGGGGCCGTTACCACATCACTCGACGAGCAGGCCCGGTCGATATTCGACGACCTCGGATACACCGTGTCGCGCACTGGCACCGAACTGCGAGCGGAACGCGACTGGCGCGTCGTCACTATCTCAGTGCTCGACTCGCAGGACCCGATACCCGAGAGCGGCGATTTGCGCTGTTTCGTCACACGAACGGGCGAGGCAACGCACCTCAGCCGCCGTCTCACTCGACGAGACGTATCCTATGACTGGGCCGTCATCGGTATTACCGAGGACGGTGACTACGAGGTGGTCCGTCACCCCGGCGACACAACAATGTCGGCTGACGCCAACACTTAGGGGGCTCTCCGTCCACCATCCGGCGTGCAAGTCGGTGTCATCAATCGAGCGCTCGAACAGCTAGTCACGAATGTCGTCGACGCGCTCCCGCGTCTCATAACTGGGTTCGTCTTTCTCGTAATCGCCGCAGTGGGCATCAAAGCCATCATGGTCGTCGTCCGGGCGGTTCTGAAGCGGTCGCTGCCCGGCGAGTCACCCGTCTATCGACAGTTTCTCGGGGTCATCGTGCTCGTGTTCCTGTGGTTCGGCGTGGCGCTATCCTTCCTCTCTATCGTCGGCCTGACCGCCATCGCCGCGTCGCTGGGCACGGCGACCGGCTTCCTCGCGCTCGGCGTCTCCTACGCGCTCTCGGAGATGATCAAGGACGCCGTCGCTGGCGTCTACCTCCTCCGCGACCCCGACTTCAACCCCGGCGACACGATCACAGCCGGCGACACCACCGGTGAGGTGGCCGCCATCGAACTCCGGAAGACGCGGTTCCGGGTCGACGGCGATACTGTCGTCAGGGCTAACGCGGCCATCGAAGAACGCTGGACGAAAGTCGATTCCGAGGCCTGAGCGGGCCGAGGCCCGCGCTATCCCGTCACACATGGAGTTTAAGCGTATTGCCGTCGTACTCGGCGTATGTTCGTCGGGCACGCGCTGTTCGCGTTCGCCCTCGGAGGCCTCGCCGCGTGGTGGCTTGGACTCTCCCGCGAGCGTGCGGTCCAGTTGGGCGTCATCGCTGGCCTGTTCGCCGCGGTTCCCGACGTCGACATCGTCTACGCCCCCTTCGGGCTGCTCGTCGGAGCCGCCGAGAATCTGACGGCGGACGGCTTCTGGGAGACCGCGAACGTCGTCCACCGCGGGCCGACGCACTCGCTCCTGCTGGGGGCGGCACTCGCTGTCGCGGCCGGTCTCTGGGCGACCGAATCACGGCCCGCCCGAATTGCATCGCTGGCAATCGGCGTCGCAGCGACTGTTCTCACAGGCGTACTCAGCGGCCCCATCGCAGGACTCGTGATGCTCGTGTTCGTCCTGGCCGTGCTCGGTGTCGTCACGGTCGCACAGTCCCGCGATATCAGCCCCCGAACGGTGGCCGGGCTGGCCCTACTTGGACTGCTCACCCACCCGTTCGGTGACCTCTTCACTGGCGGCCCGCCCCCGTTCTTCTACCCCTTCGACGTGACCCTCGTCGCCGAGCGGGTGATACTCCACCCCGACCCGACCACGCACCTCCTGGCGGCGTTCGCTATCGAACTGGCGACGGTCTGGCTCGCCGTGTGGACCTACGTCCACCTCCGTGGATACACGCTGACCGAACTCGTCCGCCCCCGGGCAGCGCTGGGAATCGGCTACGGGGCGGCCGTCCTGTTCTTGCCCGCACCGACGCTCGAACGGTCGGCGCACTTCGTGTTCAGCGTCCTCGCACTGGGCGTCGTCGGAGCGCCGACCCGGCCGTTCAGTGACGGCGTCGACTGGCTGGAGACCGTCGTGACGGGGCTGGCGGCGGTGACCATCGCTGCGCTCGCGTATGCCATGGCGTATGGGGCTATCTGAACAGCCCACGCCGCCGGCATCGGTCGATAGGGTTTTTCGAGTCGCGGCTCACCTGACACTATGAGCCGAGACGTAGCGCGGTTGCTCCGGGACAGGCGCGTCAACGCCCTCGCGGCGTGGTGCATCGTCGCCATGCTCGCCGCCGTTTCTGTGACGAGTGCTGTTCAGGCCGACGTGCTGTGGGCCGGGTTCGCGGCTGCCGTCGCGGCACTGGCGCTGTTTCCGCCGGTTCTATTGCGTAACCGGGACGCCATGCTCCCCTGGGAAATCCTCCTGTTGGCGGCGTCGCCCGTCGTTGGCCGTCTGTTTGCGACGCTCTCGCTGACCGGTAATCTCGCGACCTACCTCTCGGTCGCCGCCATCGCGCTCATCCTCGCCGTCGAACTCCAGCTCTTTACCCCCGTCCGGATGACGCCCCGGTTCGCCGTCGTCTTCGTCGCCATCACCACGATGGCCACCGCCGGCGTCTGGGCGGTCGTCCGCTGGGTGGCCGACCAGTTCTTCGGGACCACCTTCATCCTCGATCCGACGGTGTCAGAACACGTCATCGAGGAAGCGGTGATGTGGGAGTTCGTCGCGTCGACCATCGCCGGTATCGGCGCTGGCGTGGTTTTCGCGTACTACGTCCGACAGCAGGCCGGGACCAGTCGCGTCCCCGAGGAGGTCCAGCCGGACGTATGAAGGTCCGTGACCGCCTCCGAATCAGTCCGGCGACACAACAACTGCTCTCGCGAGCCCTGTCACTCGCACTCATCGGGCTCCTGGCGGTCGGTATCGAGCGGGGCAACGTCGGCATCATCGTCAATTCGGGCGTCGCAATCCTCGTCACACAACTCCCGGCGCTGCTGGAACGGGACTACGGCATCACGCTCGACCCCGCGCTGACGCTGTGGATTACGTCGGCGGCGTTCTTTCACGCACTCGGAACTGTCGGGTTGCCTGGGTCCGAAGAGAACTTCTACGTCACCATCTGGTGGTGGGACCACTTCACCCACGCCCTCTCGTCGTCGGTCGTCGCCGCGGTCGGATACACGACGGTCCGTGCGCTCGACGAGCACACCGACGAGATATCGATTCCCTCGCGGTTCATGTTCGTGTTCCTCCTCCTGTTCGTGATGGCCTTCGGCGTGCTCTGGGAGGTCATCGAGTTCTCAATTACGCTCGCCGCGTCGGCGACCGGGAACGACACGATTCTGACACAGTTCGGTCTCAGCGACACGATGCTCGACCTCGTGTTCGACGCTATCGGTGCCATCATCGTGGCAATCTGGGGGACCGCACACCTCACCGGCGTGGTCGGTCACGTCGAGACGTTGCTCGACCGGCAGTCTCAGTGACCTGTCCGTACTTTTATGACATGGACGTGTGAATCAATCTCACGCATATGGTTTTCAAGAAAATCACGCTGATCGGGACCAGTTCGGAAAGCTTCGACAAAGCCGCTGACGACGCCATCGAACGCGCGGAGGCGACACTTGACAATCTCAAGTGGGTCGAGGTGGAGGAACTCGGCGTCGAGATCGCCGGCGTCGAGGGCCGCGAGTACCAGGCCGAAGTCGTCGTGGCGTTCGAACTCGAAGAGTAGCTACGTCCGGAAGGACTCGCCACAACCGCATTCGCTGACCACGTTCGGGTTCTGGACGTGGAACCCGGCCCCCTGCAGGCCGCCCTCGTAGTCCAGTACCGACCCCTCGATGTAGTCGATGCTAGCGTCGTCGACGAACACGCGGAGCCCGTTGCGCTCGAACACCTCGTCGTCTTCTTCGGGTGCATGCTCGAACCGCATTCCGTAGGAAAGTCCAGCACAGCCGCCTTGCTGGACATACAGGCGGAGTCCGGATTCGTCGACGTCCATCCCCTCGCTTTCGAGGAGGTCCAGTGCCTCGCCCGCTGCCTGCTCGGTGACGGCTACGTCCTCGCCTCCGAGGTTCGGATCGCCGTCGTCCGCTGTGCTGCTCATACACAAGTATCCACGCCCGAACGTGTTAACAGTGACGCCGGTGGAACGGCTCGGAGGGATACGTCCTGAGTTGACCTGCGAGAAAGTCCCAGGAACCGCTTTACTCCTCGAACCGTTTGCGGACGCTCTCGGCGTGGGCTTCCAGCCCTTCGGCTTCGGCGAGAGTCGTAATCGTGTCCGAAATATCGCTCAGCGAGTCCTCCGAGAGGCGCTGGACAGTCGTCGACCGGACGAACGTGTCTACGGAGAGACCGCCGGTGACCCGCGCGTTGCCGCCGGTCGGCAAGACGTGGTTCGTCCCGGTCGCGTAGTCGCCGGCTGCAACGGGGCTGTACGGGCCGAGGAACACGGACCCGGCGGAGGGAATCCGTTCGAGGAGCGATTCGTCGTCAGCGGCCTGAATCGAGAGGTGTTCGGCGGCGTACTCCTCGGCGAAGAGGACGGCTTCGCTCATCGAACGAGCGAGGAGGACGCCAGATGCGTCGTTGTCCAGTGCGGCGCGGATGACTGCCTCGCGCTCCCGGCCGTCAGCCTGCTCGTCAACGGCATCGACGACCTGCTCGGCGAGGGTCTCGTCGTCGGTGACGGCGACGACGGAGGCGTTCTCATCGTGTTCGGCCTGTGCGACGAGGTCGGCCGCGACCAGTTCCGCGTCCGCGTCGCCGTCGGCGACGACCATGATTTCGGAGGGGCCGGCGAGGAAGTCGATGGCAACGTCGCCACGGACCTCGGCCTTCGCCGCTGTGACCCAGCGGTTGCCGGGGCCGACGACGATGTCCGTCGCGCTGACCGTCTCGGTCCCGTAGGCCAGCGCCGCGATGGCCTGTGCGCCGCCGACCTGGTAGACGGCGTCAGCGCCAGCGACGTGGATGGCCGCCAGCGTGACGGGGTTGACCTCCTCGGCTGGCGGGGTGGCGACGGCGACGTGCTCGACGCCGGCGACCTTCGCCGGGATGACGCCCATCAGCGCGCTGGAGGGGTACGCCGCCGTGCCGCCGGGCGCGTACACGCCGGCGCTGTCAAGCGGCCGGTACCGCCGACCGAGTTCCCGCCCCTCGAAGTCGTCGCGCCAGTCCTCGGGGACCTGTCGCTCGTGGAACGCGCGGATGTTCGCCGCGGCGTCCTCGATAGCGTCGCACACGTCGTCGTCGATTTCTTCGTAGGCTCGCTCGGCGGCGTCCGTGATGTCGATGTTGCCCACCGACACGTCGTCGAACTCCTCGGCGAAGCGCCGGAGCGCCACGTCGCCCTCCTCGTGGACCTGCGAGACAATATCGCGTACATCGTCTCTGACGGCGTCGACACCGGCGTCGCGGTCGAAGAAAGCGGCCCGCTCGTCGGGCCCCAGGTCGGCTATCGTCCGTACGTTCATACCCCTGGTTCGGGACGGGGCAAAAAACGGGTTTCCCTTCTCGTCAGCGTTTTCCGGCACTCGGGCCTACACCGTCTATGGCCTCACTCGACGACCACCGTCGCCGGACGACCGACCTCCCCCCAGCGACGACCGAGTATTTCGCGCCCGAACTGGCGACTATTGATAGCTATCTGGAGACCGTCCCACCAACTATCGACACGGCGGCCGGCGACGCCGCAGTCGGCCCAATACACACCATCCCGTGGTTCTACGTGGCCGACCTGACCGGCTGGCGCGGCGGCACGCTCGCCCGGCTGCTGGCTGCAGAGCGAGACGCCGTCTGCTACGAACTCTCGGCTGGCGCTGCGGACGCGCTTCCGGCCCTGTGGTCTCTCATCGACGAGAGCGGCGACGGTCCCGTCGTGCTCCATCTGGAACTCCAGGGCGACGGCGGGCGGATTGTGCGCACGCTTCGGGAGGCGCTCCGGCGCGGCTACGAGCACGTTCCAGACGGCTGGGACGAGCCGGTGCGCGGCGAACCGGCGAACTTCCACGTCGTCTTCACCGACACGGACCCCTCGAAGCGCCTGTCTGTACCACTGCCCGCTGCAACCACGCCCACCACCGGCGCGGTCCTCTCGTATGCGCCCCGCCGGAGCATGCTCCCGGAACGGCCCGACGGGACGACGATGCTCTCGGACCCGCCGGCGCTGCACGACCGCGAGGCCGAACTGGAGGGGTTCCTGCTGGCTGCGCTGGCTGGCTACGGTGACGACGACGCCAGACAGCAGTACGTCGACAACGCCGTCGAAATTCTGTCGATAACCCATTCGCTCATCGGGAAGCGTGACCTGCTGTTCGACGTGTCGCCGCGACTGGCGCTAAAATACGGGTCGCTCTTGGACAGGCTTTCAGTCGGTGCGACGACAGAGCGACTCGGTCAGGACGTGCTCGGGCAAGTGCCACAGAGTCCCGGGAGCGAGGATATTCGGGCAACGCTTCGGGACCTGCTGCCGAAATAGGTGGCCGAGATGGCGGTTGTAGCGCCGTCCGCGCGCTCAGTTCGCGTCGCTGACGATTTTGATGACCGCTCCCTCCTCAAGTTCCGTCTCATCGCTGATGCGCCGGTTCTCGCGGGCGTCGACGGCGTGGATGTACCCGTCGCCGATGTCGGAGTGGACGGCGTAGGCGAGGTCTTTGGGCGTTGCGCCCTGGCGCAGCAGGAACGCGTCGGGGAGGACGTTCTCCTGGCCGTCGGTCCAGTGCGTTTCGTTCTGGACGGGGTAGGCCGTCAGATGGTCGAGCAGGTCGTAGACGGCGGTGTCGAGAGCGCCCTGAACGCCGGTGCCGCCCCAGTCGTCCATCACGCCACGGATGCGGTTCAGCCCCTCTCGTTGCTGGTCGCTCACGTCGCCGACGATATCGAAGTCCGGGTCGCCCGGGTCGTAGTCGATGACGCCAGCCTGTGCGGCGTTGCGCAACGCGAGTTCGCCGTCGGCGGTCGCGGGCACGACCACGTCGGCGGCTTCCTGCAGGGCTTCGATGTTTCCCTCCGGAGCGATATCGGCCTTGTTCGCGACGACGACGAGCGGCTTCGTCCGCTGGCGTATCTCTGTCGCCAGTGCTTCGCGGTGCTCGTCGGTCCAGGCGATGGGGTCCTCGGGGTACTCTAGGTCACGGAGCGTCCGTGCCACGTCGAGTTCGGAGGCCCCGACACCGGCCAGCATATCCACGAGCGACTCGTCGAGTTTGAAATCCGGCGAGCGGGACTGCCGTTCGATGGACTCCCAGTTTCGCTCGACGATGCTGGCGAGCCACAGGTCCATCTCCTCCTCGACGAAGTGCACGTCCTCGACGGGGTCGTGCTCGCCGACCTCGACCGGTTCGCCCTCGGCGTCGGTCCCGCCGGAGGCGTCGACGACGTTGAGAATTACGTCGGCGGTCGACAGCTCGTCGAGGAACTGGTTGCCGAGGCCGCGGCCCTCGTGTGCGCCGGGGACGAGGCCGGCCACGTCGATGAGCTCCACCGGGACGTAGCGCTTGCCGTCCCGGCAGTTATCGTCACCACAGCGTTCCTCCCGGTCGAGACAGGGGCAGTCCGTTCGGACGTGGCTGACGCCGCGGTTGGCGTCGATGGTCGTGAACGGGTAGTTGCCGACGTCGACGTCGGCCATCGTGGCCGCCTTGTAGAAAGTAGACTTGCCGGCGTTCGGTTTGCCGGCCAGCGCGATAGAGAGCATGCCAGGACCTACCAGTGGCCGCCGAAAGGGGGTTTCGGTTCGCGGCCCTACAGGCTGACCCGCTCGCCGCGGTCGTCACTTTGTTCGATGGCGTCGAGGACTCGCTGTGCGGCGAGGCCGTCGGCGAAGGACGGCTCCTGTTGCCTGCCATCGGCCACGGCCGAGAGGAACTCGTAATTCTCGTGGACGAACGTGTGCTCCCAGCCGATGACGTGGCCGGGGGGCCACCAGTGGTCGACGTAGGGGTCGTCTTCGTCGGTGATAAGCACCTGCTGGAAGCCGCGGTCGCCCTCGGTCAGCACCTGCAGTTCGTTCAGCCGTTCGAGGTCGAACTTGATCGCGCCCTTCGACCCCTCGATTTCGATGGTGTGGGCGTTCTTGTGGCCGTTGGCGACGCGGGAGGCCTCCAGCGTTCCCATCGCGCCGCTGTCGAACGAAAGCTGTGCGCTGTAGGCGTCATCGACAGTCACCTGTCGCGTCTCGTCGCTTCCCTCCACGGGGCGCTCCTCGGTGAACGTCTGGAGGTGACCGCTCACATCGGTTATCTCGCCGGCGGTGTCGCCAAGCAGGAACCGGGCCAGGTCGATGGTGTGCGACCCGAGGTCGCCGAGCGCCCCGCTGCCAGCCATCTCCGCGTCGTTGCGCCAAGACCACGGCGCGTCGGAGTCGACCAGCCAGTCCTGCAGGTACTGGCCGCGGAAGTGGTGAATCTCGCCGAGTGTGCCGTCGTCGATGAGTCCCTTCGCGTACTGGATGGCCGGGACGAACCGATAGTTGAACGCCGCGCCCGCGGGCACGTCGGCGTCCGCGGCGGCCTCGGCCATTTCCTCAGCCGTATCGAGCGTGGGCGCAAGCGGTTTCTCGCAGAACGTCGGCGTACCGGCCTCTAGCGCCGCGATGGACGGCTCGGCGTGGACGTGGTTCGGGCCGAGATTGTAGAACACGTCTACCTCGTCGACGATAGCCCGCCAGTCTGTTGCAGTCCGGTCGAATCCGAACTGGTCGGCCGCGTCGGCCAGCGCGTCCTCGTCGCGGCCGACGAGCACGTCCTTGTTGACGGCGGGCGCTTCGGGGAAAAACATGGGCAGGCGGTCCAGCGCGTTTGCGTGGGCCTTGCCCATGAAGCGGTAGCCGAGCATACCGATATCGAGGGTCATAGCTGGCTGTTCACTCGGAGCCGAAATAACGCTCATGGTGACGGCAGGGCAGCGGGCCGCCCCGAGGGAAAAGCCAAAACCGGATGCCCGTGTTGATACTCCATGGCCACTGAAACGACCGTTCGTATCGAGGATATCATGTCGACGCCGTTAGAGACGATTTCTGCCGACGAAACCGTCAAAGCGGCCGCGACGCAGATGCAAGCGCAGAACATCAACGGCATCTTCGTGCCGGGGGCAGAGGCGGGTATCATCACCACCACCGACATCGTTGATGCCGTCGCAAGCGGGAAGGACCTCTCGTCGGCGACCGTCGGCGACGTGATGACGTCGCCAGTCGAGCGGGTGACGACCTCGCTCGAACTCGGCGAGGCCGCAGCGATGATGACGACCTACGACATCAAGCACCTCCCCGTCATCGACGAGCATCAGGACTACGTCGGCATGGTGTCGTCGACGGATATCACGCAAGCACTCTCCTGAACGCGGCTGTTCTCCAGCGGACTTCCGACAGTCAGATGAAGTCGTCCAGACCGGACGCGTCACCGTCGTTATCACCCGTCCCGGGCAGCGCGTCAGCGATAGCCGAGGTGAACGAGTCGAGACCGCGCGTCTGATACCAGACCGTTCCGGGACCGGTGAAGTCCATCACGAGCCCCTCACCGCTGAGTAACGTCGACTTCAGCCCGCCGACGCGGTGGGCGTCAAAGTTGACTGACTCCTCCCAGGCGACGACGTGGTCGTTGTCGATTGTGTAGGACTCGCCGGCGTCGAGTTCGACGGTTTCCAGCCCGCCGAAGGCCTCGATGAGGACGTTTCCGGTCCCTTTCAGCGCCAGCGGCGTGATGCTCGCGCCGGCCAGCATCGACTTGATGCCGCCGAACTCCGAATCGATGTCGATATCCGGGTCGGCTGCGAGGAACGCCCCGTCGACGGCGTACAGCGTCTCGCCAGTGAGTTCGTGATGGTGTACGTCGCCCGGTGTCGGCGGCGCGAGGGTCAGGGTGCCCGAACCGCCCTGCGCGGTGAACTCGTTCGCTAGGAGCGACTCACCGCCGAGCATCGACTTCGCGGAGCTGAGGAGGCCGTCCCGGCTGGTCGTCGTCTCGATCTCGATGGTCGGCGAGTGGCTGACCATCGCGCCGGGTTCCGCGAGTATCGATTCGCCGCTGTCGAGCGCAACGCGGACGTGCGTGTACGAGGGCTTGTGTGTGAGTTCGATGTCCATAAGTGTCACTGGATACGGTAGTCCAGTCGTAGTATCACACAGACACTATATAAGCGTAAGTGCCAGAAACGGTCGTGCTGGTGGCCGTATCGGCTACTCCGCCCAGTAGGCGTCGCCGGGCTGGGTCTCGAAGACGGCGCGGTCGAGCACGTCGACGGCCTTCTCCAGTCCCTCGCATGCGCTAGTGAGTGAGTCCTCGTGTTCGATGGAGAGCGCACCGTCGTAGCCGACCATCCGCAGCGTCGACACCACATCCTTCCAGTGGGATTCGTCGTGCCCATAGCCGATAGAGCGGAACAGCCACGACCGGTCCGCTTCGTCTGTGTACGGCGCGGTGTCTAGCACGCCCTTCTCCCGGGCGTTTGACTCGTACACCTTCGTGTCCTTGGCGTGGAAGTGGTGGATGGCGTCGTGCTCGCCGAGCAGGCGGATGGCCTCGGTCACATCGATGCCCTGCCAGTACAGATGCGACGGGTCGAAGTTCGCGCCGATTCGGTCGTTCGTCCGCCTGCGGAGTTCGAGCAGCCCGCGGGGTTCGTACACCAGCATATTGGGATGCATCTCGATGGCGATGTCCACGTCGTGTGCGCCGGCGTGGGCCGCGAGGTCCGACCAGTACTCGTCGGCGACGCGCCACTGATACTCGTGGGCGTCGGCGTGTTCGGTCGGCCACGGCGCGGTGATCCAGTTCGGCACCTCGTCGTTCGGGCCGCCGGCAGGCAGGCCAGAGAACCCCGTAACGGTGTTCACGTCGAGCTGGTCGGCCAGCCGGATCGCTTCCCGGAGTTCCCGGTCGGCCTCGGCGGCCTGGTCGTCGTCGGGATGGAGCGGATTGTTGTGGGTCGCCAGCGCGCTCACCCGAAGGTCGTGCTCGTCGAGCAGGTCGTGCAGTTCGGCCTGTTTGTCCTCGTTGTCGAGATACGCTTGCCTGTCGAGGTGGTCGTCGCCGGGCCAGCCGCCACAGCCCAGTTCGACCGCATCGACGCCTAGGTCGCTGAGATACGCCAGCGCCTCGTCGAGTGGCTGTCCGCCCAGAGGGACCGTCAGTACACCGATATCCATGGCCGGCGATACAACCGGTGTTGTAAAAAAACGCACCGCCGGCCCCACGGCCCACCTGTCTGGTCAGCAAGCGACACGGACCGGAGACGGGACCATGACAGACGGTGGCGTAAAGGCTTAACCCGGAGCGTACAGTGGTTTAGTCATGATTGTGGCCGTACTCGGAACCGGACGGCGGGGGCGGGATATCGCACAGCGATGTGTCCGTGCGGGCCACGAGGTACGTCTACGGGGGACGGATGCGACGGACGTGATGGACCGCGTCGACGAGATCCGGCACGCACTCAACGGGGATGTTTCGGCCGGTATCGACGGAACCACGGGACTCGAAAGCGCCGTCAGCGGCAGCGGTATCGTCATCGACGCGACCGACGGTGGGACGGACAGCCACCGAGAAGTGGTCGCCGAAACTGAGACGATGGTCGAGGATGAGACGCTCATCGCCGTCAGCGACACGTCGATGTCGGTGACCGCAGTCGCGACCGGCCTGCGGAGCCCGAACCGGGCCGTCGGCCTCAACCTCGTTGACCCGCCGGACGGCGCTATTGTCGAGGTGGTCATCGCCGAACAGACGACGGCGGCGACCCGCGACCGAGTCACCGACTTCGTCGAGAGCCTGGACGCGTCGCCGGTCGTCGTCCGCGACACGCCGGGATTTGCCGCGCTACGCCTCGAACTCGCTACCATTGCCGAAGCCGTTCGGATGGTCGAGGACGGCGTCGCGGGGATTCGAGATATCGACCGCACGTTCGAGCGTGGCGATTCAGACCGCGACGGGCCACTCGTCCGGGCCGACCGCCACGGGCTGGAAACAGTGCTAACCGCGCTCGAAGACCTCGCCGACCGGCTCGACGAGCGGTTCGAACCACCAGCGTTGCTCCGCCGGAAGGTCGAGGACGGACAGCGAGGCGCTGTCACCGGCGAGGGGTTCTACGTCTGGGAGGAGGGTACCCCGACGGCCGGTGCCGACCCGGACCCGGACGTCCCAACGCGAGATAGCGAGCCCGAGTTCAGATGAGCCAGTCGAACCGCCCTCCGGTCGAACCGGATGGAGATGACGACGAATTTGCGGCCCTGTTCGACGAACTTCAGGAGCTGGAACAGCTCGTCGACTCCGAAGACGAGCGACGGCAGGTCCGGGACGCGATGCGCGCGGCCGCGGATTCCCAGGACCACGAGCCAGCGACCTTCGGCCGGGTCGTCTGGGGCTTCGGCCGGTCCGACCTCGCGGAGGCGCTGCTCGGCTCGCTGCTGTTCGGGATTCCCATGGCTGTCGAGGGCGGGACAGTCGACGCCGGGCTACACATCGCCCAGCACCCGCTGTATCTCGCCGCGACAGTCGCTATCGCTGTCGGGCTAGTCATCTCCATTCTGTACGTGGCCGAGTTTCAGGACGTTCGGGTGGCGAACCCGATTTTCGGATTCATCCCGCGGCGACTCGTCGGCGTCACCGGGACGGCACTCGTCGTCTCCGTCGCGCTGCTTACTGGCTGGGGGCTGGTCGAGTGGTCGACCGAGCCTGCGGTCGTCTACGAGTCGGCCTGCATCTGTGCCGTGGCGTTCGTCCCCATGGCAATCGGCGCTGCGCTCGGGGACATCCTGCCCGGGAACTAGGGCCATGGCAGTCACTCGCGGTGGCGGTCGCGTTTGGCAATCGTTAAAAGCCGCGGTCGGATACGGAGTGGTATGAGCGAGAGCCAACAGAAACAGGCGCGCAAGTGCGTCTCGTGTGGCATCAACATCGCCGGCACGAACGCCGCCGCGTTCAAGTGCCCGGACTGTGGACAGCAGATCTACCGCTGTGCCACCTGCCGGAAGCAGAGCAACCTCTACAAATGCCCGGACTGCGGCTTCATGGGGCCATAACAATGGGGAAAGTAGCAGCCAAGATCAAGGTCATGCCGGAAAGCCCCGAAGTCGACCTCGACGACCTGCAGGAGCGTCTCGAGGGCGTGCTTCCGGAAGGAACGAAGATCAACGGGTTCGAGCGCGAGGACGTCGCGTTCGGCCTCGTCGCGCTGACGCCGACAGTCATCGTCCCTGACGACACCGGCGGGACGGAAGCCGTCGAAGAGGCCTTTGCGAACGTCGATGACGTCGAGTCGGTCTCCGTCGAGAGCACCGGCCGCCTGTAATCGACTCACCGCTGTAGTTTTCCACTCGGGTCTGTAGCGACTGCAAGAGCGTGACCAGCGACGGTCGCGGAACGCACGTTTTATTAGGGCGACCGGATTAGCGAGGAGCAAGAATGCCTAGTTCAAACGGACCCCTCGAAGGAACACGAGACAAGCTCAAGAACAAGCCCCGCGACCGCGGCACCTCGCCGCCACAGCGCGCCGTCGAAGAGTTCGACGACGGCGAGAAAGTCCACCTCAAGATCGACCCGTCAGTGCCGAACGGCCGCTTCCACCCGCGGTTCGACGGCCAGACCGGCACCGTCGAAGGGAAGCAGGGTGACGCGTACAAGGTCGACATCGTCGACGGTGGCAAGGCGAAGACCATCATCGTCACCGCTGCGCACCTGCGCCGGCAAGAATGACGATATTCAAAGAGAAGGTCAGTGAGGAGTTTCTGACGGTCGCGGAGACCAAGGAGATACTCGAAGACCTCGAGATGGAGCGGGCGGCCGAGGAGGACCGCGAGATGCGCTACGAGCTCAAGCGGGCTATCGAGCACGTCAACCGCTTTGCCGTCCTCGACCCCGAGGAGTCGCTGCAGCTGGTCGAAGACCTCGAAGAACTCGAAAAGGTCGACACGCCGACGGCCTACAAGATCGCGAACCTGCGGCCGCTGGACCGCGACGAGCTCCGCGCCGTGTTCGCCAAGGAGCGGTACACGCTCGATGGCGACGAACTCGACGAGATTCTCAACATCGTCAAGCAGTACGCGTAGCGAGGACAATCGTCAGTTCGGCTCTTCGCCGCTCTATCCCTACTTTCACGGACGACCAGCTACGCGGTCGAGATCTAGTTTCCGCTGCCGCTGGACCGAAGCGAAAATAGCGACGGCGCTCCGTGTCGCGGTTCGGGGCATCCACCGGCATTAAGTGTGCTGTGGTCGTACTGCCTGGCATGACTGAATCGGAGAGCGGCGGCGACTCTATGATGGCGGCTGTCCTCGATGTCCTCCCACACGGGCGGCCCGGAGACGACCGGCCACAGCACCAGAAGGAGCCGCTCGCGTACGCGCTCGACGTCGAGGAGTTCTACATTTACGAGCTCCAGCTCGACGACAAGGACGTTGATATTGCATTCGGTGACCGCGTCGACCTGACGGAGTTCGGCCGCGTGACGGAAGTCGAGTTCGAGGATATCCCGAGCGGTGCCCGCTCGGAGCTTGACTACGCCGTCGAGGAAATCGTCGAAGCGAACGAACAGCGGTTCGTCGACTTCTACAACGACGCCCAGCCGATCACGCTGCGGCTCCACCAGCTGAACCTCCTGCCGGGTATCGGGAAGAAGCTCCGGAACACGCTTCTCGACGAGCGGAAGCGAAAGCCTTTCGAGAGCTTTGAAGACCTCGAAGAGCGCGTCAGCGGCCTCCACAGCCCCAAAGAGACACTTGTCGAGCGGATACTCGAAGAGCTACAGGACGACGACCTGAAGTACCGGCTGTTCGTCCGGCGCGAGGAGCAGTCCTCGTAACACTGTCGGCTGCAAGCAGCGAAGCTGACAGCCACCAGTATAAGGCGACCCTTTTCTACCGCGACCCGCTACGGCCAGCTAATGACCACGACCGAGACAGGGGCTCGGGACCCCGACGCGCTCGTCCGGCGGGCCGGCAAGCGGGCCGATACCCGGCAGGACCAGCACTTTCTCGTCGACGACCGGGTACTGGACCGCATTCCGCAATACGCGACAGACGCGGACGTTGACCTCTCGCATGTACTGGAGATCGGTGCAGGCCCGGGTGCGCTAACGGACCGATTGCTCGCGGCGGCCGAGACGGTGACCGCAATCGAGCGGGACCCGGACTTCGCGGCCCATCTCCACGAGGAGTTCGCCGAGGAAATCGCGGCGGACCGCCTCACCGTCGTCAAGGGCGACGCGCTCGATATCGGCCTGCCTGAGTTCACCGCCAGCATCTCGAATCTACCCTACGGCGCGTCCTCAGAGATCGCCTTCCGACTGCTGCCCGAGCAGCGCCCGCTCCTGTTGATGTTCCAGCGGGAGTTCGCCGAGCGCATGGCCGCCGACCCCGCGACGGACGACTACGGGCGGCTCTCGGTCACAGCAGGCCACTACGCCGACGCGGAGATTGTTGAGACAGTGCCGCCGGAAGCGTTCGACCCGCAACCCCGCGTCACCAGCGCGCTCGTCCGGACGACGCCGAGGCAACCCGACTACACCGTCCCCAGTGACGAGTTCTTCATGGACTTCCTGAAGGCAGTGTTCACCCAGCGCCGGAAGACGATGCGCAACGCCGTCCGAAACACGGCCCACATCTCCGGGCTGGGCGACCCCGACGCGGTAGTCGAAGCCGCCGATGAGGAGCTTATGAGTGCCCGTGCCGGGAAGCTCACGCCGGCCGACTTCGCTACGCTGGCGACACTCGCCTACGAAGTCGGCCAGCCGGAGGTCTGAGATGGGTGAGGAGTCCGACGCCGGAGGAGCGGGAGAGACAGCCGAGGAGAGCGGCACCGAACGCCCGTCGCTGGCCAACCAGCGCGGCGTCGAATCGGTGTACCAGCCCGCAGAGGACTCGGACCTGCTGGCCCGGACGGCCCGCGAACGAGTCGAAGCGGGCGACACCGTCCTCGACGTGGGGACGGGCTCCGGCTACGTCGCCGCGACGCTCGCCGACGCCGGAGCGCGGGCGGTCGGCGTCGACGTGAGCCCGCTGGCCTGTCAAGAAGCGGCAGAAAACGGCGTCCCGGTCGTTCGTGGCGACCTCGTCGAGCCGTTCCGGACGGACGCCTTCGACCTCGTAGCGTTCAATCCGCCCTACTTGCCGACGCCGCCGGAACAGGAGTGGGACGACTGGATGGAACACGCGCTGTCTGGCGGCGACGACGGCCGTCGACTCGTCGACCCGTTCCTCGAAACTGTCGAGCGCGTGCTGGCCCCGAGCGGCGAAGCGCTCATGCTCGTCAGCAGTCTCACGAACCCGGAGGCAGTGCGAGCGTACGCGGCTGAGCACGGCCTGGCGAGCGAGCAGCTTGCGAGTGAGAAACACCCATACGAAGCGCTCGTCGTCCTGCGGTTCTATCGAGAATGATTACTGCTGGGCATTTTATTGAATAGGAAATATTAAAGCCCGTCATTTCCTACTCCACGGCAATGACACAGGTAATCGCCACGACCCCTGGGCTCTTTCCGCTCCCGGACTGGGCCAAGGACGAACTGGCAGATCTGAAAGGCCATCAGAAGACCGACCTCATCTCGGGCGACGAGTCCGGCGAGGTCGTCGCGGCCTACGACCAAGCGCGCGAGGAAGTCATCTCCATCCAGCAGGACGCCGGGCTCGACCGCGTCGTCGAGGGCCAGTTCCGCTGGGATGATATGCTCGCGCACCCGCTCGCGGTCCACGACAATGTGGAGACCAAAGGTATCGTCCGCTACTACGACAACAACAACTTCTACCGAGAGCCGGTCGTGCAGGGCGACCTCGGTGCTGACGGCGGCGACGTCGCCGCAGACCTCGGTGCCGCAGCCGACCACGTCGACGACGGCCTGCAGGCTGTGCTCCCTGGCCCGTACTCGCTTGCGGACCTGGCGACCGACGAGCACTACGGCGACGACGCCGAGTTCCTCGACGCCATCGCCGACTTCCTCGCCGAGGAAGTGACCGCGTTCTCCGATATTGAGACGCTGTTCCTGCTTGAGCCGTCGCTCGTCGAGAACACGCCCGCCGACGGCGAGGACGAACGTGCTGCCGAGGCAATCGACGCCGTCGCCTCGGCCGCCGACGCCGATGTCGTCGCCCACACCTACTGGGGCGCAATCGAGGAGAAGGCCTACGCGCACCTGATGGACGCTGACGTGGATGCCATCGGCTTCGACCTCGTTGCGAACCACGACCAGACCGTCTACAACGTGCAGGAGTACGGCACCAAGGACGACGTGGCGCTTGGCGTCGTCGACGGCCAGAACACGCTGGTCGAGGCCCCCGAGACGATTCGGGACCGCATCGACTGGTTCGAACAGCAGACCAACACCGCCTACGACACCGTCTACGCGACGGCGAACACGGAAACGTTCTATCTCCCGGTGAACAAGTTCGAAGACAAGCTCGAAGCGCTCGCAAACGCCGCGGGTCTGGAGGCGGCGGAGGCATAACGATGACAGGACCACGAGACCAGTTCAAACCGGCGGACCACCCGAACGACCACTTCCTGCTGACGACCGTCGTCGGCTCCTACCCCAAACCCAAGTGGCACGACCGTGCCCGCGAGCTGTTCGAGGACGAGGACGCCGACTTCGGCGAGGACGAGTGGGAGGAATCGAAAGACGACGCCTCGCGGCTCATCACCCACGAGCACGAACGCGCGGGTCTCGACGTCATCTGTGACGGCGAGATGCGCCGCAACGAGATGGTAGAGTACTTCGCCCACCGCATCGACGGTTACGAGTTCAACGGCCGCGTGAAGGTGTGGGGCCACAACTACTTCGACAAGCCAAGCGTCGCCGACGAGGTCAAGTACGGCGAGCAGTGGCTCGTCGAGGAATTCGAGTTCACCGACGAGGTCGCCGAACGGCCCGTCAAGGTTCCGATTACGGGACCGTACACCCTTGCGAACTGGTCGTTCAACGAAGTGTACGACAGCGAAGAACAGTTGGCATATGAACTGGCCGACCTCGTCAACGAGGAGATCGAGGCGCTGGTTGAGGCCGGCGCTCGCTACATCCAGATCGACGAGCCCGCGCTGGCCACGACGCCAGACGACCACGCTATCGTCGGCGAGTGTCTTGAGCGCATCGTCGACGAGATCCCCGACGATGTGCGGCTGGGCCTGCACGTCTGTTACGGCGACTACTCGCGCATCTACCCCGAGATTCTGGACTACCCGGTCCACGAGTACGACCTGGAACTCGCCAACGGCGACTACGACCAGCTCGACGTGTTCAAAGAGCACGAGTTCACGAAGGACTTCGCGATGGGCGTCCTAGACGCACACACCGCCGAAGTCGAGTCCGTCGAGGAGATCAAGGAGAACATCAAGAAGGGGCTGGAGGTCGTCCCGCCGGAGCGACTCACCGTCTCGCCGGACTGCGGCGTGAAGCTCCTGCCCCGCGAGGTCGCCCGCGGCAAGATGGAGAACATGGTGCAGGCGGCTCGCGAAATCGAAGAAGAGCTGGACGCCGGCGAGCTAGAGGTCGTTGCGAGTGGTGCGGAAGCGCACGCTGACGACTAGCGAGATTCGAGCGGAGCGAGAATCTCGGATAGCGAGCGGTGAAACCGCGAGCAGCGCGGTTTGAGCGACCAGCGGAAGCGAAAACTGCGAGACGTGAGCGGCGAACGGGGTGAGCCGCGAACAGCGAGAGGCCGAACGTAGTGAGGGCTCTCGAATAGCGAGCGGGGAGAGCGAGGCGCACTGCGCCTCGAAAATGAACGGCGGAGCCGTGAACGTAGCGACCCGCGAGCAGCGCGGTTGGAGCGGTCAACAGGAGTCCAAATGCGGCGTGGACGCGACTACCCGTATTTTCGACGAAGGTGGGCTGCGATTTCGGCAGCTATCGAATATTCTCAGGCGCACCGGTCACGGAACCGGCAAATGTAGCGGACACGTATGCGACCATCCCCGGTGCGGGATCGAGCAAGACATGTGGAACCTCTGGCCAGCGAGCCCTCGAACAGGTCATCACGGGAATGCTTGAACACCAAAGTCCCGAATAGACAAGTATACGATTCCTTATAAATTTGTGAATTGATCGTCACAACTGAAAGGAACAGGCCACTAATTTGTTCGACAGATATCGAAACTAACATCGACCTAAGAGGAAAATAATTGTTGACGTACTAATAATATAAGGGGCTTCCGTATTCAGGTAGATACCCCATATTATGTATATAGAGACACTCATACCACTGATTCTCTATTCCAAGATTATGTTATATGCTAGCATGTAAGTCTGGGAAAGAGTTTTGAGGGTCTCTGGAGAAGCTAGCGATGTGAAAGCTATGACAGGGGACACACATCTTCGGGCAGAACTGTATCTTCGCGGAGATACCTACGGCACGTTCGACGCTCAACAGCAGGTGCTCAATCGGGTCAAGCGACTGGAGGCCAATGGCGTGTTCAGCGAGTCGATGGTCGCCGGTGAGTGGCAGCGGATCAGGACGATGGCGGAGGACAAGCGGTCGGAAGCCATCCAGACTTACGAGGAGTTCACAGACTGGGCAGGCCAGAACGGCCACTCGCTCGAACCGGCCTTCGAACGACGGAATCGGAGCTACGTCGGGATGGACCGCGTCGACGACGTCGTCGTGTTCCCAGTCGTCTCGCTGGCGATCTACGACGGCGACGACCTGGAGGGCGTGTTCCCGTGTTCGGACAACGAACGGACCTACACCGTCGGTGACGCGCTGGAGGCCTTCGAGCGCGGCGACGAGCACTGGCTTGCACAGTTCGACTCGCTGTCGGTCGACCGAACCGACCCGTTGCTGGAACCGGGCGTCGACGCGACGATTTAACCGCGTAGCGCGTCGACCGGTTCTTCGCTCGCTGCTTTCCAGGCCGGATACAGGCCGCTGACGATGCTCGTCAGCACCCCAAAGGTGAACGCTGCGCCGACGTACCAGGCGTTTGGCAGCCTGAAGACCGCCATCGCATCGCCGACGGCGTAGTGGTTTATCGCCAGCCCGGCTCCGACACTCAGAATGACACCAGCGATGCCGCCGAGGAACCCGAGCAGCGTCGCTTCCATCAACATCACTTTGAGGACGTCCCGCTTCTGGTAGCCGACCGCTCTGAGGACGCCGATTTCCTCCCGGCGTTCGACGGTGGACATCAGCATGACGTTGAGAATCGAGATACCGGCGACGAGCAGCGAGATCGATGCGATGCCGGCGAGGACGGTGTTGATTATCTGGAACTGCTCCTCGATGGTATCGACGAGAGAGCCCAGTTCCTGAACGAAGACCCGCTCCTCGCGGTCGTTGAGAGAGTTACGTATCCCCATGGCTGTTTCGTTGGCCTGCGTCCCAGTGGACTCGATAACGTACACTTCCGAGTAGCCACGCTGGCTGAACGACGTAGCCGGCATGATGATTCGGTTGTCGGGGTTCGTCGAGGAGAACGGGTCGCCTTCTTCGAGCACGGCCCGGATGCGGACGCTGGTCCCGTTGACAGTGATCTGGCTCCCGGGATGCAGGTCGTGCTCCTCCGCGACGTCTGACCCGACGAGGGCACCGGACCGGAACGGCGAGACCCGTCCCTCCTTGGCCTCGTACAACGCCGCCGGGTCCTCGACGCCGTATATTTGTTCCCTGACTGCGTCCTCGCGGTTGTACGACACCGGCTCAATGCGAGTCTTTACCGGCGAGACAGTCGCTGTCGGGCTTGCCTCTCTGCGGATCGTACGGATATCGCGTTCGGTGAGTTCAGTGATGTTTTCGCCTGAGTTCGGGTACACCGTGAGCTGGTTGCCGACGTTGCCGAGGTTCTGGGTGAACGAGTACTGGAGCGCGACGCCGAACATCCCCAACGAAGCGATGGCGACGACGCCGATGACGATACCCAGCGACGCCAGCAACGACCGCATCTTCGTCCGCGTGAGGTTGCGACGCGCCATCAGTGCGGCCGGGAAGAACCTACCCGCCATTCTTCCGTTCCCTCCCGATGGTGCCGTCGACCAGATGGACGGTCCGGTCGACGTATTCGTTGACCAGGTCGTCGTGGGTGACTGCGACGATTGCCACGTCGTCCTCGTCGGCGATGCGGCGGAACTCGTCGAGTATCTGCCGTCCGGTTTCGCTGTCGAGGTTACCCGTCGGCTCGTCGGCGAGTACGACCTTCGGGCTGTTGATGAGCGAGCGCGCGATGGCGACGCGCTGCTTCTGGCCACCGGAGAGTTCGTCGGGCTTGTGGTCGAGTCGGTCACCGAGTCCAAGCCGCTCCAGAAGCGTTCTGGCCCGTTTTGTGACTTTCGGATCACTGTCCAACAGCAGGGGCACCTCGACGTTCTCGACGGCAGTCAGCGTCGGCAGGAGATAGAAGTGCTGGAACACGAACCCGATCGTTCGCTTGCGGAGCGCGGTCCGCTTGCTGTCGCCGAGTCCGGTCACGTCCTGCCCCTCCAGCAAGACGGTCCCTTCCGTCGGCGTATCAAGTAGTCCGAGGATGTTCAGTAGGGTCGTTTTGCCACTGCCGCTGGGCCCCATAATCGAGACGAACTCGCCGGCTTCGAGGGCGAAGTCGATACCCGCCAGTGCGTAGAGGGTCTGGCCGCCGGTACGGTAGCGCTTGACCAGTCCCTGTGCGTCGATGACCGTCATACCTCGATATCGTCGTCACCGCGGCGGTAGCGACGCACGAGGACACCGACGACGACCAGTAGCGCCAGACCACCGGCGACGAACACCGGCAGCATGCTGTTCTGGTCACCACCTTCGCTGTCACCGTCCTGCTCCGGCTGTGGTGCCATACCGCCCATCCGGTCGATGTTTACGTCGAACGTCTGTCGCTTCCGCGTGTCGTCGACGAGGTACGTCACTTCCAGTGGCACCGACGTGACGTTCCCCTCCGTCCGTGCGTACACGTCGAAGGAGACGAAGTCGCTGGCCGGGACCGTGCCGACGAAGTAGTCGCGGTTCGGCGTCGCCGGAGTGACGGTTTCAGTATTGACGACACTCACGAGGACGCTGTCCGCATCCGTCGACCCGACGTTGCTTGCACTTCCGGAAATCTGCAGTCGACCGCCCTGTCTGACCACGTCCAGACCGGTAAGATCTATCGTTCCCGGGACGGACCGGAGCGTCGTTTCGGTGGTCGTCTGCTCCGTTTCGGTTCCGAGTTCGTAGTTGGCCGTGACGGTGACGTCCGCCCGGGGCTCGTCCATCGTGGCGTTCAGCCGCACCTGCCGGGTCGTACTGGCCGAGATGTTCTCGAGCAGTACGCGCTGGAACGACGCGTTCTCGGACGTTGCACTGATCATGACATCAGAGAGCGGAGCGTTGCCCCCGTTGGAGACGGCGACCCGTAGCGCGCGGTCGGTGCCGCTACCGACTGCAGTCGTATCGAGTTCCACGCTGTTCCGGAGCGGGTCCGACTCGATGACTGTCGTCCGAGTCGTGTTGCGAGTGGTATCCCCGTCAACGGTGTAGCTGATCGTTGCAGTCAGCGAGTGTTCGCCGGCGGATTCAGGTCGGAACCGGAACGGGGCTGTAATCGACCCGTTCTGTGCGACGCTGGACCGGACCGTCCGGCTCTTTGTCATCTCGACGCCGTCGCCCTCGACGACGACTTCGACGTTCGTTATCTGGGTGTCGAGCCCGTTGGCGACAGTGACTTCACCGGTCGATTCGACGCCCGCGACGGAGTCGTTGGCCGTGATATCTACCTGCGGGTGACGCTCTTTGACGTTTAGCTTCACCGGGTATCTGAGTTCGACGTTCTCGCCCGTCCCGCGGTCACGGCCGTACACGATGACGCGGAGGTCTTTGCTGCCGGACGAATCAAACGATGCAGTCAGGGGTACTTCCAGCGTACTGCCCGGCGCAATCGAGCCCAGATTCGAGACGCGCTCGTATTCTGTGATTCCTCTGCCGCCCGACTTCCGGATCGCGATGTCGTTGATTTCGAGGGGCGCGTCGCTACTCTCTAGGTTTCGGACAGTCGTGTCGAACGTGACGGTTTCACCCGGTGCTGGTGACGACGGCGACACCTCGACGTTCGATATCGACGCGTTGACGCTCGCGCCGGCGACTGAAAGCGGAAGCGAGCCGACGACGACTAAGCAGGCGAGTACAGCCACACCGTGGCGCATCACGCAGTCACCTCTACCTGCAGTAGTCGTATGCCGGTCCAACCACTCCTCGGGAGGATGCTATCGGGGACCATTACCATGTGCGCCGGTCTGTTCCGGTCGATGTTAAATATGCTGCATATCTCTCGTACGGGCTGGTGTCGCTATGTCCCTCCCGGGAGTGGGAAGGGGCGACACCAGCCCGTATCAGTGGGAAACTGCTATCACAACGCCACCCCCAGCGGTGGACATGCGCGTCATCTGTGCCGGCCACGTCAACTGGGACGTGACGCTCCACGTCGACCACTTCCCGAAGCCCGACGGCGAGGGGCGCATCACCGACCGGTCACAGTCCAGCGGAGGGAGCGCGTCGAATGCGGCCGTCGCACTCGCCGGGCTTGATGCGGACCCGCTGGTCCTCGGGAGCGTCGGCCGGGATGACCACGGTACCATGGCTCGGCGCGAACTGGCGGCGGCCGGCGTCGAGACGCTACTGGTCGAGTCGGACGAACCGACGGCGGTGAAATACCTCATCGTGGACGAGAACGGCGGCGTCGCGGTGCTTGGAAACGACGGGGCCAACGAGGCGTTCTGTGCGTCAGATCTCCCGGCCGAGACCCTGGCCGAGGCAGACCACCTCCATCTGACCGGCCAGGACCCCGCGACGGCTGCGACGCTCGCCCGCGACGCCGCGGCCGCGGACGTCCCGGTGAGCTTCGACCCCGGCCGTCGGCTCCCGTACCGCGATTACTCGGCGGTGCTCTCACACGCGGATCTCCTGTTTTGCAACGACCGGGAGGCCGACCACGCCGAGGACAGCGGCCTTTTCGACACAGTGCCGACGGTCGTCGTCAAACACGGGGACTGCGGCGCGACAGCCTATATCGACGACCGGACAGTCACGAACGCCGGGTATCCCATAGAATCTGTGGACACCGCAGGCGCGGGGGACGCGTTCGCCGCCGGGTACCTTCTCGCCAGTGCAGAGGAGACCAATCCGGAACGGGCGCTCGCAGTCGCCAACGCCTGTGGCGCGCTCGCAGCGCAGTCACCCGGCGCACAGACGACACTCGACTGGGAGTCTGTGTGGGAGCTTGTCGACAGCGGGCAATCGCCCGAGACGGCCTAATCCGCCTGTATCTCCTCGACGAGCCGCTCGAACTGCTGGCGGTACTGGGCTTCGGCACGAGCGGCGGCGAGGCCGGACTCGTCGGCGAAGACCGCCTCGAATCCGGCCATCCGCCACAGGAGCGTCGAGAGCTGGTAGAGGGGCCGTCGCCGCTCGTAGCCCTCGTCGAACTCCATCGGGCGCATCTCCTGATACCCCTCGTGGAACACCGTCCGGAGCGAATCGCGCAGCTCCGGGTCCTGAAACGACGAGTCGATGAAGAGGAATTCGGTCTGTGCGAGGTTGTACTCCGGCAGCGCTGCGAGTACGTCCTGCCAGTCGAGGACAGCTGTAATCGGCGATTCCTCCGTCTGCTCGAACATCAGATTTGCCGGCCTGAAATCGTCGTGTACCAGCCGCGGAACGCCGTCCTCGGGCACCATACTCAGGGCCGGTTCGATACAGTCCCACGCCCGGTCTGTCATGTCCTCGAAGGGCGTCCCGTCGAGATGAGAGAGGTGGGATCTGGTGAGACTCTCGAAGTACTCCCGCCAGTTACCCATCCAGTCACTCACGATGATCCGGTCGTCGTGGAGCGTGAGTCGGCCGAACGCCTCGAATCCGATCTCAGAGTGCATATCGCCGAGAATCCGACCGGACTGGGCTAGCACCCGCCGTCGGTCCTCGGTCGAAAGCCCGGCGAACTCTTCGGCCAGGTTCTCGCCGTGGATGCGTTCGGTGACAAAATACGGCGGCACGTCGGCGTCGGGGTCGTCCTCGTAGACGAGGATGCGTGGAACAGGGACGTCGGTCCGGGCGGCGACGAAGTCGTGGAGACAGGGTTCGACGGCGAACGGGACATCGCCCTGTGGCTTGAATTTCACGACCACCTCGTACGCCTCGCCCTTGTGGCGTAGCGTTACCATGTAGACATCGCTCTGGTGGCCCCCACCCGGTGTCTCGAACTGAAACCCCTCGTAATCCGGGCCCGACTCTGTCAGCACGGCTTCGATGTCCTGTTCCGGAGTCTGCACTGGCGTACCATATAGCGGGCGAGCAAATAAATCTGTCAATCCCGTCGTGGACAGCACTGATACCCGATTCGGGCGTTGTCGGTCGACCCGGTTCGGACGCTGTCAGTCGCCGTCTCCGCGCTACCAGGAGTGGAACGGTGAGACTGGTTTCGTCCCGTCAGTCACTTCGAATCGTGCGCCGCCGGCCCTGCTCTCTGTCACCGAGATGTCCCAGCCGTGGGCGTCGATTATCTGCGTTACGATAGACAGGCCAAGGCCGGTGTCACTCCCTGAAAAGCTGTCTACCGAGAGAAGGGAGTCTAGTTCATCGGAGGGGATGCCGGGCCCGTCATCAGCGACGTAGAAGCCGGTCACGCGGCCCTCGGTTCGCTCGTCTGCAGTGTCTATCTCGGCTGTCCCGTCGTCGAGAATCGGACCGACCCAGACGGTCACGTCGTCGCCCGCGTGGTCCGCCGCGTTCCGAAAGAGGTTCTCGAACACCTGTTTGAGGCGGTTCTGGTCACCGAACACCGGGGCGGACCCTTCGACCCGCAGCGTTGCGTCAGCCGTTCTGGCCATCTCCCAGGTCTGTTCGACAATGGTATCGAGCGAAATGGCGGTTCGGTCTTCGACCGCATACCCCTTCTTTGCGAGGGTCAGCAGGTCGTCGATGAGCGCTTCCATGCGAGCCACACCTTCCTCCGCATCTTCGAGATGGGACAGGTCGCCGGTCTCTCGCACGAGTTCGAGTCGCCCCTCGACGACGTGGAGGGGATTTCTGAGGTCGTGGGAGACGACGCCGATGAACTGTTCCATCCGGTCGCGCTGGACGCGGAGGTCGTGCTCGCGCTCGGCTTTTTGCAGTGCTGCCTGGACGTGCGTCGCGTACATCCGGGCGAGTCGAAGCGTTTCGCCGTCAAACGTAACGGGGGCGAGGGACCCGATGTTGATAACGCCGTACTCGGCAAGCGGCAGGATGATCTCGCTGCTGACGGGCGAGTTCTCGTTGTACTGGCGCTGCTCGTCGTCGAGTTCCGAGTACGTCCGAACTTCGTCCTGCTCGAACGCCTCCCACGAGAGACTGTTGCCGGGCCGGTAGGTGACCGGCCAGTCGAATACCTCGTCCGCCCGCTCCGTCGACGCCGCCAACTGCAGTTCCGACGCGTCGCTGTCATACAGCCACAGCGCTCCGAGTGGCACGTCGAACACAGACGAAATCCCCGACATTGCGATCTCGCATATCTCACGCTCGGACTCCGCAGCCATCAACTGCTGTGTTACGGCCTCGAACGAATCGAGATCGAATGCGACCATTAACTCCCCACCCATCCCGTATAATTCATGCAACCGTATATATAAAACGCGGTGATCTCGTGTCAGTGATACGTAGCATAGCGTCGTCGGTCCGCCGATGTCGCGGGACCTTTGTATCCACAGTCCTCAGGGAGCGGTATGCGAACGGTCGAAATCGACGGCCTCCCGGTGGGTGATGGGCACCCGACACGCGTCATGAGCGTGTTGAACATGAGTTCGAACTCCGGGTACAAGCCGAGCGTGTATCTGGACCCCGCGGAAGCCGCCGACGCAATCGAGGAGAACCTCGTCCCCGCCGGCGCAGACATCATCGACGTCGGCCTCCAGTCGGCCAACCCCAAGTACGAGTCCAAGCCGGTCGAGATGGAGAAAGACCGGCTCGAAGAGGTCGCGCCGCTCGTCGACGAACTCGACGCCGACGTGCCGCTGTCGCTCGAAACTCGGTACGCAGAGGTCGCCGAGGAGGCCATCGGCCACGGGTTTGACCTTATCAACGACGTGTGTGGCTTCGCCGACCCGGAGATGAAAGGTGTCGTCGAAGACCACGACATGCCGGTCGTCAAGATGGCCAGTCCGCCGGACCTGGCCCGGCCCGGCGCGCTGAAGAGCATCGACGACATCTTCGAGGCGCTCCAGCGGGACGGGTTCACGGACAAGACAATCATCGACCCGGCATTCGGCGGCTGGTACGACGGCAAGGAGTTCGAGGACAACTGGGAGATGTTCCGCCGCCTCCGAGAGTTCCGCGCCTTCGACAGACCGATGCTCACGGCGACCAACCGCGAGGACTTCCTCGGTGACCTGGCCGACCAGCCCGAGACGGAGAACCAACTCGCCGTGTCACTGGCTGCGGCGACGATGGAAGTCGAACGCGGGGCCCACATCATCCGAACGCACGACACACGCGAGACCCACGACGTGGTCAAGGTGGCCGACGCGCTCGGCGACGAGCGGACGACGCGTGCCGAAACTGAGCCCGGCCCCACCGTGGCGGAACTGACCGACGTGACGCTGCGGGAGGTGGCCCGGCATCAGGCCCTCGGCGAGACGGTCGCCGGCGGCACCGACGACGGCGCGACGCTGACGTTCCTGCTCGGTGACCTGACCGACGACGCACGGGCAAGTCTCCGGGCCGTCGCCGAGGTGACCGACGTGGTAGTCGTCGAGAAAGACAGCGGCAGCCTCTACGTCGGCGGCGCCGCGGTAGCACTGAAAGTGGTCGCCGACAGCCTCGCCGAAGACGGCCACCGCGAACTCGCCGGCGAGTTGCGAGCGTCGCTATCGCGGCGTGTGTAGGTGGCGCGACTGGGCCGACTGCAGCGATGCCCACACAGTCCGGTGCAACAATACTGGCCGTCGGTGGCTGTTCATCGGAACGAGGAAATCACGCGGCTCTCTCCATCAGGGAATAGGACCGACCACGGGTCACTAGCCACGCATCAAATGCATGACCTCATCGACCACAGCAGGTTCGACAGCGACGACGTAGCTGCTCCCCGGTGTCAGGATCGTGTCAGCACGAGCGATTCGCTCACCGTTCGCGTCGGACACGACGAGGGTTCCCTCGGGAAAGCGGACATTTGAGAGGGGTTTTCCGGCGGCCGGGGCGTCGTCAGCAACGCGGATGAGCATGATATCAAGGTTGCCCGTCACGTCGGCGAGCGTCTGGACATCACTCCCTATGATTTCGTTGGCTGCCACCCTCGAGCCGGCCCGTTCGGGAAAGACCACTGCGTCGACAAATCGGGTGTATGACTCCCCGCCAGTGCGGTCGATACGGGCGACCGTTCGGATGTCGGGTGTCAACTCTGCAGCAGCTAAACAGACCGCGAGGTTTAGCCCTGTTTCACCCGTAAGCGCGGCAATTACGTCCGCTCGCTCAAGGCCTGCCTGTTCGATGATATCCGGATTTGTCGCGTCACCCTGGATAACAGTCGCTATCCATTGATCGGCGATATCCGAGACAATCCGGTCATCGCGTTCGATTATCGTCACGTCGTGACCGCGGTCAGCGAGTATCTCGGCTGTTTGGAAACCGACGCGTCCACCGCCAGCGATGATAATGTCGAGGTCACTAGTCATGGTTAGTCTTCAGCTTCAGGTGTTATTTCAGTGGCGGCAGCCGCCTGTTCGCGGTCCGATTGCTCTCTCACACGTTTAAGCGCGAAATACACGAGGGCTCCGAGCAGAATCCACGCCATGCTGAGTGCCAACGCCAATGGATCTGTTCGGAGCAGGTACTCCACGAGCACCCCTGTTAGAAGCAGATTGAGCGCGATACCAATCAGTGGCGGCGCCGGGTAGAACGGCATCTCGTACGGCCGGTTCATGTTCGGGCGCTCCCTGCGGAGTCTGATGACGGCGACGTTGACGATGACGAACGATAACAGGAAAAACAGGCTCGACATGTTGCCAGCACTTTGTGTCGGCAGTGCCACTGACCCGAGCATCACGACTGCGCTGGCGAGGATTGCGACGAACGGCGTCCCGTAGCGGTGGTGAATCTGACCGATCGACGGGAGCAACTGTCCCTCACGTCCCATCGAGAACGCCACGCGTGACGACGCGATGACGACTGCGTTGAGGGCGGTGAGTGTCGAGAACACGGCCCCGAAAACAATGAGTGCACCACCGTTCTGGATAATCGGTAATCCGGTCGGCATGAACGATGTGGCTGCCGTGGCGATGCCCGCCTCGCCGGCGTCGGCGAGTCCTTGAGCCCCGAGCGTGCCGACGGCGACGGTCACAACTGCCAGATAGACGACAACCGTAACAGCGAGACTGATGAATATCGCCTTGGGGATGTTTTCACGCGGGTTCTGTACCTCCTCGGTGACGGTGGTGATGAGGTCGTACCCCTCGAAGGCGATGAAGGTTAGCCCCATCGCCGGCAGAACCGCGGCCGCCCCGCTGCTCTGTGGAAACAGCGGCTGGAATTCGGCCCCGGAGAACATCGGAGACGCGAGTCCGAACGCGACGAACACCACCAGAATGGAGACTTTGATGATGGTGAAAATCGTCTCGACACTGCCGCTGGCGGCCGTCGAGACGGCGTTGAGCGCCACCAAACCGAGTACCGCCACGAACGCCAGCAGGAAGGCCAGCGGGAGCGCCGCGTCGATGACTGGAACCGCGACAGCCCCCACTTGATCCGGTGGCGGGACCACACCATAGACGTGCAGCAATTCGAGAAAGTTCGGTGCAAAACCCAGCGCATACAGCGCCCCCGCAATCATGTAGGCAAACCAGAGCATCCAGCCCATGATGAACGAGGCGAAGTCGTCGAATATCTCTCGCACGAAGGCGTATCCACCGCCGCTTTTCGGAATCGAGGCGGCAAGTTCCGCATACGAGAGTCCTGTGAACGCTGTGACGACGCCATTCAACGCAAAGACAAGAATCGCTGCCGGACCAGCGATTTCGGCAGCCAGTCCTGTCAGCACAAAGATACCGGCCCCGATCATCGCTCCCATCCCAATCATCGTCGCGTCAAGTAACCCGAGTTCAGCCTCGGGTGATCGAGTCTGGCTCTTACTCATTGCGTCCTGTTTTTATTCGGCGTGCCATCCATCGTACGCCGTATGCACTCTTTTCGGTCCATTTGATTACCGGGGTAAGTTCTTCTATTGTAAGAACGGTAAGTGGATTTCTTAAAGGCTTATGATAGCCTGTCCCCCGGCACGACAGGTTGTGTTCCCGGTCCATTAGAACCGCCGGGGCATTGAAGATGACGCGTTTTAAACAATCTCTCAATGACCCGAACAAAGCGATTCGTCATCGCTGGTGGCGGCCGTGTCGGGAAACAGACCGCTGAGAATCTCGCGGATCAGGGTCACGACGTACTGCTAATCGAGTCTGACGAGGAGCGTGTTGCGGCGTTGTCCGATGCGTATCTCGGCCCCGTTATCCACGGCGACGCCACACGCCCGTCGATTCTTGAGCAGGCCGACCTGGCCGATGCCGACGCCATCGCCGCACTCACTGACGAACCGGGAACGAACCTCGCAATCTGTATGGAGGCCCAACAGTACGCCCCATCGATTCGGACCATTGCGAGGGCAGAGACGGGGACGGAGCAGGAGTACGACGAGGTGGTGGATGCGACGCTGCTACCCGAGTATCTCGGTGGCGACCACGCGGCTGATATACTGACCGGCGAGGATATTCGGACGCTTGTCTATCCGACTGCCGATCTCGATATCATTGAGGTGAGCGTCTCCCCGTCGGCCCCCGTTGCTGGGCGTCGCCTCGATGAAATCGCTCTCCCGGCCGGTAGCCTGCTGATTTCGACGGCAGACCGAACGGAACTGGCAGGACCTGAGACGGTTTTGGAACCTGACGAGCACTATATTCTCGCCGTCGAAACCGATGTTGTCGATGAAGTGTTGAATCTCCTGCGCGGGTAGCAACATAGTACGTTGTCAGAGGCCGCCGCTCAGGTCTTCCTGGTTATATACGGAAACTGACGCTCTATCGGCGAACCAACACAGAGACCCCAACGGTGGTACTGTCCCGTCTCAGACTAGTTCGTCGTGGAGGTCGTGGAACGACCTGATGGTCAGGTCAGGCTCGCCGGCGAAGGCGTCCCACGGGCCGTCATCGCGGTTGACCCAGACGCCCTGCATCCCGGCGTGCATCGCACCGTACACGTCGAAATAGCCCGCGGTGACGTGGGCGATTTCCTCGATTTCGGTCTCCGTTCTCTCTGCCGCATGACGGTACAGTTCGGCCGCCGGCTTGAACGTCTGGATCTCGTCGGCACTGACGGTGTCTTCGAGCAGACCGCCGATGCCGGCGAAGTCGACCATCGATTCAAGCATCTCGGGGTTGCCGTTCGAGACGACATAGAGGTCGTAGCCGGCGTCGTAGAGCCTGTTCATGCCGTCCCGTACGTCGTCGAACACGTCGAGTTCGTGGTAGACCGCGAGAATCTCGTCGCGCTCCTCCATCGTGATGTCGACGCCGTGGGCGTCCAGCGCGTACTGGAGCGCATCGCGATTCATCTCGTAGAACGGCTTGTAGGCGTCGATCTGGTTGGCGAGGAAGGTGTACGCCAGCGAACGGGAGCGCCAGAGCCGGGACACCGGCCGGGGGTCGTCCACCCGGTCGGCGAGGGCCTTTTGCGCCGCTTCGACATCAACGATGGTGCTGTACGAGTCAAAGGTAATCGTCGTCACGCGGTCCGGGTCGAACGGCATAGGCACCCGTAGAAGCGGCGGCCTCATATAGCCGGTCGCCGAGTCGAGCGTCCAGCCGTCCGGTACGGGCCCACTCACAGCTTCACATGTGACGTGACCGGTCCCCGCTCAGTGCACGGACATCTCGGACAGGACGCTGCCACAGTACACGGCGATGATGATGAGCAGGATGCCGACGGCACCGGGAGGTCTTCGAGCGTCAGCGACACCAAGTAGAAAGCCAGGCCGTAGCCGACGACGACACCGGGTAGCCCCTCCTGAGGCGTGGCGACCCGGTCACCGTCCCGTGAATAAACCGCGGACAACGGGCGACACTCCCCCTCTCATGTGGCTTTATCTCCCGTGCGGCCGCACTGCGAGCCATGTCTCAGGTACGTACGTTCCAGTCGCTGACAGGCGTCCAGCTAGTCATCGCTCGACGCGTGGAGGGCGACAGATGACAGCGCGAGACGTGTATCTCCCGGTCGCGGCACAGCCGTCGGTCGACACGCTGGTCGAGATGAGTCAGCAGGCCGAGGACAGTGGCTACGACCGGGTCTGGCTCCCGGAGACGTGGGGGCGGGACGCGGTGACGACGCTGACTAGCATCGCCGAGCACACGTCGACGGTCGGTCTCGGGTCCTCGATTCTGAACGTGTACTCGCGGTCGCCGGCGCTGCTCGGCCAGACTGCGGCGACGCTGCAGGAGGTTTCGGACGGCCGCTTCCGCGCCGGTGTCGGCCCGTCGGGCCCTATCGTCATCGAAGGCTGGCACGGCCGTGAATTCGAGAATCCGCTCAAGTACACGCGGGAGACCGTCGACATCATGAAACTGGTGCTCTCCGGGGAGACCGTCGACTACGACGGGGACATCTTTTCGCTGTCCGGGTTCCGACTGCGCTGTGAGCCGCCCGAACCCGCGCCGCCCGTAGACGCCGGCGGCCTCGGCCCGAAATCGGTCGAACTCGCCGGTCGCTTCGCCGACGGCTGGCACGCGCTGATGCTGACCGCCGACGGCCTCCGAGACCGACTGGAAGACTTCGAGCGCGGAGCGGATCTCGGCGACCGCGACCGGTCAGACCAGCGGGTGACGCTGTCGCTGACGTGCTGTGCGATGGACGACCGGGAGCAGGCCCGCGAACTGGCCCGTCAGCACGTCGCGTTCTACATCGGCGGTATGGGGACGTTCTACCGCGACGCGCTGGCCCGCCAGGGGTACGAGGACACCGCTTACGAGATCGCCGAGCAGTGGGGATCGGGCGACAAAGCGGCTGCCGTCGACGCGATCAGCGACGAGCTACTGGACAGCATCGCCGTCGCCGGTACGCCCGAGGATTGTCGCGACCACATCACACAGTTCGAAGACATCGATGGCGTGGACGCGATCAACATCTCGTTCCCCCGCGCTGCCGAACCGGACACTATCGACACGACCATCGACGTGTTAGCGCCCTGAGTCGGGGCGTCGTTTTCAGTCGGTAGCGACTGGCTCGATGTCGTCACGTCGGCCGTCGAGCACGTCGAAGCGCTCGCCGCGGCGCTGTTCTAGCCAGTGGAGCAGGCGCTCGGCCCAGCGGAGTTTCTGTCGCTTTTCCGCAGTCACGGACGGGTCGTCGAAGTCCCAGCCGGGGAACACCAGCGCGGCAGCGCCGAAGTGGTCCGCGAGGAACGCGGCGCGGTCGCCGTCGGTGAAACCGCCGTAGTTGCGGACCGGCGGGGCGGGGGCCGCCTGTGTCGTCGGCACGACGAACTCGCTGTCGTAAGTCGGAATGTGTGTCTCCAGTGCGGGGATGTTGTCGCCGTGGGCGTGGGCGACGACCGGCGTCCCGTCGGCGGTCAGTTCCCGTCCGGTATCGGCGTTCTTGTCCAGGTCCGTGACCATGCAGTCGATGGCCACACCTTCCGTCTTGAGGCGGTCGGCGGCCGTGGAGGCCGCGAAGACCACGTCAGCATCGACTACCCGGTCGGCCTCGGCTTCGAGTGATGGGCCGGCCCCGGCGACGGCAACCGTTGCGCCGTCGAGTCCGAGTCGCGCCGGGTCGTACGTGCTGTCGTCGCCGAGCAGGTCACCGAATCGGTCGCGGGCACGCTCGTCGCCATCACGAGGATAGCCGAAATCGTCGAGGATATCCTCGTACACTGGTTCCCAGGTGTGAAATTCCATCTGTTGTCAGACACCACGGAGTGGACGTGCTTCTGTCTTGTTCACCGAGCCAGTCATACCGCTTTCACACTACCAACGTCCCACAGCGTAGCTGTCGCTATCGAATTCGTGTCCAGATAAACCGAGTTGAGCCGAAATGGCACGTCCGTGTACCCCTACCCGGGTGCCCTTTCGGCTTTCACCCCTTTCTTTCGAGGCCTCCGGTATAAGTTTTCTCTTACCGTCAGACATGGAGGACAGGCGTCACAAGCCCGAGGACTTGTTACGTTGGAAACACGAGTCAGTAGTCCACGACAGTCTCAAGGCAGGGAAGCACTTACCGCAGGCAAATGGCCCCGGAACTGTCAGTAAACGCGCAAGACGGTGCAGTTCCGGATTCGCTGGTGGTCGTCTCGAACCGCGAACCGTATAGCCACGAGCGGGACGACGACGGTGAGATACGGGTCCAGTCCGCGGCGGGTGGGCTGACGAGCGCACTCGACCCGGTGATGCAGTCACGGGGCGGCACCTGGGTCGCCTGGGGCAGCGGCGACGCCGATATGGCCGTTGCCGGGGAGGGCATCGTCGAAGTCCCGCCGTCTGCCCCCACATACGACCTGAAACGCGTTCCCCTCTCCGACGCGGCAGTTCAGGGTTACTACTACGGCTACGCCAATCAGGTTCTCTGGCCCCTCTGTCACGAAGACACGGGCCGAATGTGGGCCGAGCCCGCCTACTGGGAGCAGTACCGCGCCGTCAACGAGCAGTTCGCCGAGGCCGTCGATACGGTCGCCGACGCGGACCAGCCGGTCTGGTTCCAGGACTACCACCTGGCGCTCGCGCCCAGATTGGTCCGACAGCGGCGACCGGATACGACGCTGTTGCAGTTCTGGCACATCCCCTGGCCCGCGCCGTCGGTGTTCCGGCACTGCCCCCACAGCGACGCGCTCCTCGACGGATTGCTGGCCTGTGACGTCATCGGCTTTCACACGACAGCGTACGCCGAGCAGTTCCTGCACTGCGTCGACAGCGCGTTCCCCGCGGCGACCGTCGACACGGACGGCGGAATAGTCACCCGCAGCGGTGACAAGACACGAGCCGTCGCGAACCCGCTGGGAATCGACGTCGAGGGGGTTCGGGACCGAGCACGGGCTGCTGACGTGACCAGTATCCGGGATACTGTGCTGGGCGGCAGCCGCTCGGACACGTCGATTCGCCTCGCGCTCGGCGTCGAACGGCTCGACTATTCGAAGGGCATCCCCGAACGGATCGAGGCGCTGGCACACCTCTGGGACCGGCGGCCGGACCTCCGCGGAGCGTTCACCTACGTCCAGAAGGCGAGCCGAACCCGGGAGGGGATCGCCGCCTACCGCCGCTACAGAGCGGACGTCGTCGATGCCGTCGAGCGCGTCAACGACCGCTTCGGGACCGACGACTGGCAGCCCATCGTCTACACCGAGGCCAAACTCGACAACGAGACGCTCGCCGGGCTGTACCGGGCCGCAGAAGTCGCGGTCGTGACGCCCCATCGCGACGGCATGAACCTCGTCGCCCACGAGTACCCAGCGGCCTGTGTCGACGGCGACGGCTCGCTCGTGCTGAGCGAACTGGCCGGCGCGGCGACCCATCTCGACGGCGCGCTGACGGTCAATCCGCACGACATCGAGGCGATTGCGGACGCCATCGAGCGGGCGTTTGAACTGGACGAAGCGGAAACAAGGGACCGGCTGTCGCGTCTTCAGGACGGCGTCGAGGCGCTCGACAGTTCACAGTGGGTCGCCAGGCAGTTCAGCGCCGGCCAGTCCCTGTAGTTTTCCCGTCGTTCGTCAGTTCGCTGCCTTTGACAGCCAGTCCGGTTCCGCGACGATGGTGTCGTCGACCTTCGAGGCGGAGAGCGACAGCGTCACCGTCACCGGCTGGCCGTCCCGCTCAGTCGTCACCCGGTACTGGAACGACCGGACGACGCCGTCATCGTCGACGAGCACGGTTGCACTGGCCGAGTCCGTCGTCCCGTTGGCCGAGACGTTCGTCGAGACGGCGTCGTCGGCAGCGAAGCCGGTGACGTCGCTCCCGGTTGCTTCGAACCGCGAGACGCTGTCACCGTCGACCGTCTCGGTACCGGCGTAGGTCCAGTTGATGTCCGACCCTAGTGATTGCAGCAGCGAGCGGTCGATGACGCTGCTCTCGTTGACGGGCTGGACCTGGCCATCGTACGGCGGTGATGCCGAGCGGTAGTCCGTCCTCGTGTCGTCACCGCGGATGAGGACTCGACGCTCGGCGGTGGTCCCGTCAGCCGTGTAGGTCGTCGTCGCCAGCGTGTCGCCGCTGGCCTGGACCAGTTCGCCCGTCGCCAGCGACCGGTCGCTGTCGCGGTCGATAGCGATGGTCCGGTTGATGAACACCGACCGGTTCTCGCCGTCGCGGACCGTCGAAAGCTGGAACGACAGCGAGGTGGTGAACGACGAGTTCGATAGCGTCTCGAAGTGCCCGCGTTCGACGGCCGCCGCGTCGAACCCGGACGACCCGGGTGCGGGGCCGTTGGCATCAATCTGCGTCGCCGTTACTTCGGCGTCCGTACCGTCTGTGCCCGAATCAGTACCCAGCAGCCCGCTACAGCCGGCGGACGCTGTCAGTAGCATTACGAGTGCAAGCGAGAGGTGGCGGCGTTCGAGTAACATACCGGAGCCACTGTATCAGCGAACTAGTTCGTTATGGCCGTTCAGCTGTCACGTTCTCGCTGTTATCGACGTTCGAACAGACCGTTACTGACTGCGCCGTCACCAGCGCACTACGGAGGGGAATGCCGTTCCCGTCGGACCAGCGTCAGACGCCCGTCATGCACGTCATGAGGGTTTAATACGAACGGAACCGCTATAGTAACCGTGCCTCTCGGCTCCGACCCGCTGTCCGAACTCGACATTCCCGACGGGACGACCGTCGAGGAACACGACCTGGTGACCGACGGCGACGTCATCGTCGGCGGCCAGTCGACCGTGGAGTTCGGCGTACGCGGGCGGACAGTCATCGCCGACGAGCGGGTCCGCTTTGGCGGCCACATCGAAGCCGAAGGTGACTGTCGGCTGGATATGTGGTGTGACGTCGCGGACAACGTCCTCGTCGGCGAAGACGCCTACATCGGCGAACGGGTACACATCGGCGGCGAACTCCGTGTCGCGGGCGACCTTGATATCGGCGACGACGTGGACATCGAGAACGGGTTCGAGGCGAACGGCTGGATCGTCATCCGGAACCCGATGCCGACCATCGTCTTCCTGTTCGTCTACCTCTCGCAACTCCTCCGCATCGGCGAGGAAGACGCGGCCGAGGAAGTAATCGACGAGATGCTAGACGACGGCAGTGACGAGCACGACCCGGTTCTGATTCCACGCGGTGCGAGCGTCTCGGACGACGCCTGGCGCGTCTCGACGCCGGCAACGGTCGGCGACGACTGCCGGCTCCACGGCAACATCCGCGCGAAGTCCCTCGAAGTCGGCCGTGACACGGTCGTCTTCGGGAGCCTCCGCGCGAAAGACGATATCGTGGTCGGCCGGGGCACGGAGATCAAAGGGGACGTAACGACTCGCAGCGGCACCGTCCGTGTCGGCCCGGGAGCGAAGATCTGGGGCGACATCTCGGGGACGACCGTCGAACTCCACGAGAACGCGACGGTCGACGGGACGATCCGGACCAGCGAGGAGATGCGGATGCACACCGAGGCGGTGCTGGACCGGCCGGACGAATCCGCTGCAGCGATGGCTGAGATGGCCGAATCGCTCGAAGCTGACACTGACACTACGGAGCCAGCTGACGAACGAAGCGATTCAGACAACAGCGAGTCGGCGGCCGATGCAGCAGCCGACGACCCCGCCACTGCGGACAGTGCGGCAACCGACGGCGGGGATGCAGACGGAGCGACAACCGGTAGCGATGCTTCCGAGGACGGTCCCGATGTCGAAGAGGCGGCGGAGTCGGCAGAGTAACCGCTCGGACGCTATTTTGCGTAGAGAAACGCCACACAGCGTCAGCGTTCAGTCGCGTCACACACAGCCGCCGGCGGTGAAACCCCGTGTCCCGGCCCGTCGATATCGATACGCGGGCCGAACGACATTGACGGCGGACACTCGTCAAACAGCAGGTGGCCGTCCAGGTCGACGTAATCGAAGGCACCGAGCCCAGCGGCGAGGTGGGCGCTCGTCGCGATCCCGGTTGCGCCTTCGAGCATACAGCCGAGCATACAGTCGAGGGAGGCGGCCTCGGCGATGTTCACAATCGCCGCTGCCCCGAGGAGCCCCGATTTCCCGAGTTTGACGTTGATCACGTCGGCAGCCCCTTCGCGAACCACGGCCGTTGCGTCTGCCGGCGTGAACACGGTCTCGTCCGCGGCGACGGGAACCGGGAGTCTGTCGCGCGCTCTCGCAAGCCCGCAGATGTCGTCTTTCGGCGTCGGCTGTTCGACCAGGGCGAGGTCGACCCCGGCCGCGGTCACCTCGTCGACAAACGTCGCTGCGGCCTTCGGCGTCCAGCCCTGATTCGCGTCCACGGTAATCGTTGCGTCGGGCGCGGCGTCCGCGACTGCGACAGTCCGGGCCACGTCAGCGCCGACCTCTCCGCCGGCTTTGACCTTGATGTGGTCGAAGCCCGCAGTTGCGGCCCGCGTGGCTCGCTCGGCTGCCGCATCGGGCGTGACTATCGGAACGGTGATATCCGTCGTAACTGTGGTCGGCGCTCCGCCGAACAGCTCCGAGAGCGGGATGGCCCGGTCGCGACAGTAGGCGTCGAGCAGTGCCGTCTCGACGGCGAACAGTGCTGAAACCCCTCCGGGCACGGCTGCCCGCAGGTCACTGACGAGTTCGCGGTAATCGGCGAGAGACGCTCCCTCAAGCAGCGACGTACCCGACCGGGCGGTCGCCACGGCGGCCGCCTGCGTCTCGCCGGTCACCGGCGGCAGCGGGGACCCCTCACCGTGGCCGACCACGCCAGAATCTGTCTCCACTGTAACGACCAGATTCCGCGCTTTCTCCCGAGTGCCAAGCGAGATTTCGAACGGTTCGCGGAGTTCGTGATCGAGCGGTTCGACGGAGATGCGGTCGATACGGGTCATAGCGCCTCCAGGACGGCCGTGAGGAGTGTCTCCGGGCCGTCATCGTCGTAGGTGTTCGCCGCTGGCAGGCCTGTCCGAGCGGCTTCTTCCTCCGGATCGCCCCAGGTGGAGAGCGCGGCGACTGTCGTATCCGCGAGGTCGGTAATCGCGCGACGTTCGGCTTCGACACCGGCCACGGTGAGGTCGTCGAAATGGGACCGGGCCTCCCGAGAAGGGTCGTCGGCTAGCACGACTGCATCGGGGGCCGCCCCGTGAAGCAACCCGAGCGTCACCCCGCCGTATGCGGTGTGCGTGAGCGCGGCCTGCCCCTCGACGAACACGATATCGTGGTCCGCTGCGACGTCGAGCACCATGTCCTCGACGATGCCCGAAACGAAGTCGGCCGGAACCCGGTCGATGACGACACCGCGGTCCGCGCCGACGAGGATGCCGGTCTGTCCAGTCGCGACCCAGCCGGCGTCGAGTCCGGCGTCGGCCGCTGCCCGGTACAGTTCGAAGGTCGTCGTTCGCTTCCCGACCGCACAGTCGGTCCCCATCGTCAGGACCACGTCCGCGTCGGCTTCGCTCCCGCGGCCGTCGCCGAGCGTCAGGTCGGCGACGGACGGCGGTTTCCGGACGTCGACGAGGTCGACACCGTGTTGCTGTGCGCGCTCGGTCCAGGCTGGGCGCTCGCTCAAGAAGACGTGCAGGCCGGAGACGACGTCACAGCCCCGTTCCATCGCACGCTGGATAGCCTCGACCCAGGCCGCCGGAAGGTCACCGCCAGCGGGCGCAACGCCGATGACGAGGACGGCTGTGTCCGGGGCTCGGTTCAGCGCTTCGGTGACGGTTTCGACGACCGGCACGTCGTCGGCAGCCGGCCAATCGAGGGCCGCTCCGGCGTTGGGGCTCGGACACGTCGAGTCCACGACGGCCTGCGCGTCGAACAGCTCTCCGTGCATGACGATTCCGTTGGCCGTCTTGCCTTCCGGTTGTCCGAACTCGCCCTCTGCGAGCACAACGGCGGGCGTGCCTTCGTCGTATTTTCGCCGCAAGTCCATACTGATGTACATCGCCGACGTGACTGACAAACCAGAGCCTTACATGTGTGGCACTCAGTGAGACCACTGGAGGACGATTCCCCGTGGTGAAAGCAAACGCAACCAAGCACAGTCACGTCTCAGGACCCGGAGAGAACGATGGGCGCTGACGGCTCCGATGCGACCGCTAACTCGGCCAGTGGCGGTCTCCAGCTGACACTCGAACTGGAGCATCCCGACTGCTGGATGCGGGAGGTGACGGCGGCCACCTCGGCCAGACTGCTGGTCAACGCCGCGTATCTGGTCGACGAGAAGGTCAAGGCCCACGTCGTCGCATACGCGGAGTCGGCGGACGCGGTCGACGCACTCGTCGCGGCGACTCGGGCGTCCGACCACACCGAGACAGTCACAGAGATGGATACCCGTCGCAGCTTCGGCGGCATATCCGCACCAGTAAACAAAGCGACGAGCACGCTGCTCGTCGAGTACGGCCCCGAGGAGAGCATCCACGACGCGCTGGTCTCACACGGGTTCATGAACCAGGAGCCGATTCGAATCCGCAACGGGACCGAGTACTGGACGGTCGCCATCGACGAATCGCGGGCGACGATACAGGAGAAACTCGACGCCGTGTGTGAACAGAAAGGCGCAACAATCACCATCACGCAGATCACGTCGGCGACCACCGGAAGCAGAGAACGCGATGGATTGGCTGTCCGGCAGCTTTCCGACAAGCAGCGCGAAGTGTTCGAACTGGCCCGCAAACGCGGCTATTACGACTACCCGAGGGCGGTAAGCGGGAGCGAGTTGGCCGACGAACTCGATATCGCGAAGACGACGTTCCATGAACACCTCCGGAAAGTCGAGGCCACGCTTCTCGGCCCGAGAGACGCTGGCCGGTACTGACGACGGTACGGCGTCGATCCATGCTTCGCCTTGCCGGGTCCGTACTGTCAGAGCCAGCGTCCCGGTCCCTGTTCAGCATTTGTGACCCCAAGCGCGGCTGAACGCCTCCGGGACCGCGAGCGCAACCGAATGCCTATTCCACTCCGAGTTCTGACTCCAACTCCTCGACAACGTCTTGCAGCATCGACGCGAGTTCTTCGTTCGGCGGCAGCCGATACAGCGGGCCGGAGATGTCCAGTGCGCCGAGGACGCCGCCGTGTGGGGCGGTGACCGGTACGCCGACCGAGCGAAGCCCCTCGACCGCTTCCTGATCGTTCACCGAATAGCCGCGCTCGTTCGTGCGTTCGATGTCTTCCATGAGGGTTTCCCGGTCCGTGACAGTATACTCTGTCTCGGCTGGCAGCCCCCACCGGTCGAGAATCTCGTTGACTCGGGTCTCCGGCAACGCGGCGAGAATCGCCTTGCCGACTGCCGAGTTGTGCAGGTAGTAGTACCGGCCCACCTGGAACCCTTTCGACGGGACGTTAGCGACGACGTTGAACAGCGTTATCGCACGCCCGTACTCCTCGACGGCGAACGTGACCTCCTCGCCACAGCTATCGGCGAGTTCGTGTGTTTTGCGACGGGCAACCTCGTACCACTCGTTTCGGGTCCGAGCGCCCTCTCCGAGGTGGAACAGCTTCATACCGAGTCGGTACTGCTCGCCCCGTTTGACCAGATACTCCTGATCCAAGAGTGTCTTGAGGTGAACGTGAATGGTACTCGTCGAGAGGTCCAGCCGGTCCGCAAGCTCACTCATTCGAGCCTCCCCCAGCTCGTTTACCGCATCGATGATCGCAAGGGAGGTTTCGGTCGTCTGGAGACGACGACCGCTAGAGCTGTCCATACCACTGTGGACTTGATAGTAATATAAAAAGGTCCGGACATAGTGGAACCGGTTCTGTGGATATTATGTGCAAACGTGATATCTACTGAGAGTGTGATTACCTATAGCTATATTTTATAATCTCACGCCCGAAATTAGTACGTCTTCCGGGATTTGTGCGATATATAAGGTTAGGATGCTGTCCCAGATCCAATAGAAGTGGACTTTTATATAGCTACAGCGGCCGGAACGAGACAAGACTTCACCAGAGACGGCTCCTGTGATTTGTTACCGGAGAGATAGTTATTATCATGATCTTTTGCGTGTGTATCTGACGAGGCACAGAATGCATGTCAGACACGGATAGTGGCGATGGGACAGAGATCGAGGAGATCTCTGGTCCGGACGTCGAAGCAATCGAGTTCTACGGCGGACGGTGGATGAGCGTCATTCCCATAGGGTTGTTTATCCTGTGGGCAATTGTCCAGAGTGGCCTGTTCGGTATCGGGGACACGACTGGACTCGTCGCGGGGATGCTCGTGGCGCTCATCGTCGGGATGTTCTTCGCCAAGGGAGACTGGAAGAACTACGCGAACACCATCTTCGATGGGATGACAAAGCGGGTCGCCGCGACGGCAGTCGTCGCGTGGCTCTGGGCAGGGATGTTCTCGAACACGCTGCAGGCAGGTGGCTTCGTCGGCGGACTCGTCTGGGCAGCGAACGCGGCCGAAGTCGGGGGCGCGCTGTTCCCCGCCGCCACCTTCATCCTCGCTGCGCTTTTCACGACCGGTATCGGCACCGGGTACGGCGCGGCAGTCGCCTTCTCGGCGCTGTTCTTCCCGGCCGGCATCCTGCTCGGTGCGAATCCGGTGTTGTTGTTCGGAGCAATTCTCTCAGGGGCTGTCTTCGGCGACAACCTGGCACCGGTCAGTGATACGACAATCGTGAGTGCGGTGACACAGGACGCCGACATCGGCGGCGTCGTCGCCTCGCGGTTCAAGTACGCCATCATCGCTGCGGTGTTGGCGCTCGCGGCGTACGTTTTCGCCGGGAACGCGATGCCCGGGCTGGACATCTCCCAGCAGGCACAGGACCTGTTCGTCCAGAACAGCGAGCCGGCGGGACTGTTGCATCTCATTTCCATGCTCGTCGTCATTGTGACGGCAGTCATGGGCCGACACATCGTCGAGGCGATCTCGTGGGGCCTCGTCGTCGCCGTTGCCTTCAACATCGTCTTCGGTCTCGCACCGCTGAGTGCCGTGTTGCTGTTCAAGGTCCCGGAAACGTCTTCGGCCGCAAGCTGGGCTGGCTCGCTTCCCATCGCGGAAGTGGTCGCGCCGCAAAACGCTGGCGTCACCGGGTCGATCTACAACGGTGCAGCCGGGTTCTTCCCGCTAATCGTTCTCGTGTTGCTCATCGTTGCCGGGTCAGAGATCATGATCCGTGGCGGTGGCTTCGAGGCGATCCAGGAGTGGCTCCTCGAAAACGTCGCAACGGGCGTTCGCAAGGCCGAAACGACGATGGTGGTCGGCACTGCCCTCGTCAACTCGATGATCACGATCAACACGGCCGCAGAGATCGCGATCGCGCCGTACATCGCCCGCATCGGCCAGCGGTACAACATCAACAGCTACCGTCGAGCGAATATCCTCGACGCGAACACCTCGGCGCTCGGGTACATCTTCCCGTGGGGCGGCGGCGTGCTCATCGGCTTCGCGACGCTGCAAGGCCTCCCGAACCAGTACGAGTGGTTCACCAGTGCGATGGTCGTCAACCCCGTGCAGGTGTGGCCGTACGTCTTCCACGGCTGGTTCCTGTTCGGTGTGTTCCTGCTCTCCGCACTGACCGGCTTCGGGCTCGAATACACCACTGACCGCAAATCCAAGGATGTGACCCGTCTATGAGCATATTCAGTAAGTTCCTCACCGGAATGTCCTTCAGGACGACCACGCCGACGTTCGAGGCGGGCGAAGAGATAGAGGTGTACGTCACGGAACTCGACGAGGAATCCGGCGAGTTGGTCGCACTGGTCGGCGAGACCCGCCTCTACTTCGAGAACGGTGAGGCAGACATCGTCGGCTGTCGCGTCCTCGCGAAGGTCGAATCGTTCGACGACGCGGAGCACCGCGGCCGTCTCACCCACCTCAAAACGCTGTCTCAGGGGTCGTTCTAGGATTGCCAACGAGCGCCGAGACGGACATTGAATCAGTATAGCGCGATCGAATAAACCGATATCACAGATTCGAACCACTATGAGCAACTCACTATATTCGACAGCACGACAGGACAATCAGACGACTATCGTCCCCAGTACGGACATCGAGGCGGCCGTCGAGATGGCCGACCTCGTGCCGGCCATCGAGGCCGCGTTCGCCGCATACGAAAACGACACGGCGCAGATGCCGCCGAAGTCCTACATCGACCTGCCACAGCACAACGGGGACTTCCGGTCGATGCCGGCCTATCTCGAAACGGACGACTGGGAGGCGTCGGGCATCAAGTGGGTGAACGTTCACCCGGACAACCCCGACGAGTTCGACCTGCCGACCGTGATGGGGACGCTCGTGTACACGGACCCCGAGAGCGGCTTCCCGCTTGCCGTGATGGACGCCACGACGCTGACGATGAAGCGAACCGGGGCGGCCGCCGCCGTGGCGACGGACCACCTCGCCGTCGAGGACGCGTCCTCGCTGGGCATCATCGGTGCCGGCGTCCAGTCCTACACGCAACTGGAGGCCATCTCGCAGGTGCGACCGATTGAATCCGTCGTCGTCAGCGACCTCGACGACGACCGCGTCCAGCGGTTCATCGACACCTTCGGCGACGAGTTCGACGTGCGAGCCGGCACGATTTCCGAGGCGGCCCAGTGTGATGTTCTCTCGACCGTGACGCCGGTCGAAGATCCCATCGTCACGCTTGAGGACCTCGGGGAACACACCCACGTCAACGCCATGGGTGCCGACGCCGAAGGGAAGCAGGAACTCCACACGGAGGTCATCCGCGAGGCGACCCTCGTCATCGACGACTTCGAACAGACGACCCACTCCGGCGAGATAAACGTCCCCTGGAGCACGGGTGAAATCGACGAGTCGGATATCGACGCCGAACTCGGCGAGATCGTCGTCGGGAACGCGCCGGGCCGCGAGGACCTGTCCGGGATTACCGTCTTCGACTCGACCGGGCTCGCGATTCAGGACATCGCTGCCGCACGCATCGTGTACGAATCGCTCGGTGACGACAGCGGCTACCGCCTCGAAATGGTGTAACCCCGGCGGTCTGCAGTATCGTAGCAGTTGGCCGTTCACCCACCGCTATCGAGTGTCGCACAGACAACTGTGGCACGCAGTTGTGTCCCGGAACGATTTATATGTGCCATACGACGAGGGCGTATGCGACGCGTCATCATCGATACGGACACCGCGGGCGACGACACACAGGCGATTCTCCTTTCCTGTCTCAGTGACCGAGTTACCGTCGAAGCTATCACGGTCGTCGCCGGCAACGTGCCCTTCGACAGAGAGATCGAGAACGCGAAGTACACGCTCGATATCGCCGATTCTCTCGACGTACCCGTCTACGAAGGGGCGAGACAGCCGCTTCTCAAGGAGTTCGAACACGCGACGTACATTCACGGCGAGGACGGCCTCGGCGGGGACGTGTTCCCCGACACCGGTATCGAGTCGGCGGCAGGGTTTGGCCCCGACAAGATCGTCGACCGCTGTCGGGCGGCCCCTGGCGAAATCACGCTGCTCTGCATCGGCCCGCTGACCAATCTGGCGCTGGCGTACGCCCGCGAGCCTGAACTTCCGGAGCTTGTCGATGAGGTGTGGGTGATGGGCGGGAACGTCAACTGTGAGGGGAACGTCACTCCTGCCGCGGAATTCAATCTGTGGGTCGACCCCGACGCTGCCAAACGCGTGTTCGACGCCTTCGAGGTGACGCTCGTCGACTGGGGCGTGTGTCTTCGAGACGCAGTGTTTGGCTCCTCCGAGTTCGAGGCGGTGTCGGCGTTCGACACTGAACTGGCGTCGTTCTTCGAATCGGTAACCGAGCAGGCCCGGGCGTTCAACAGCGAGGGCCCCGATGACCCCGGATGGACGGCACTCCCGGACAGCGTCACCGCCGCGCTGCTGGCGTATCCGGAACTCCGCGAGGCGGTGTCGACGTACCACGTCGCGGTGGACGACCGCGACGGGCTCACCCGCGGGTACACCAGCGTCGACGTCAACGGTGTGACCGACGGGGACCCGAACACCCATGTCGTAGAATCCGTCGACAGCGACGCCTTCCAGTCCGTCATGTACTCGCTGCTCCAGTCCCGGGACCCTGACAGCGGCATCGCCGAGTGAGTCATACTGCCGGCTGTAAGTCTGTGAAGAATATCGCCACTTCGGGGTGGCGAATCTCTTGAAATAGTTACAGCCGGCAGTATCAGGAGCGGCGTCGAACACGATAGGAGCAAGATATGTGTCGTAATTGCCGCTGTGGGAGACCTGTGGCGCCAGTCCTGTTGTCGCGTGTTGTCCCTGGTTTTTACTGGGGCCGGCGGGATGTCAGGGTATGACGCTCACAGACCGACTCGACCAGTATCTCCGGACAGCGGGACTCGAAGCCGTCTGGTTCGCCCGACCGAACTCCTTCGCATGGCTCACAGGGGGAGGCGACAATGTCGTCGACCGGGAGGGTGACATCGGCGTCGCCGCCGCGGGCTACGACGGCGACGGCGTACGGGTCGTCGCCAATAACATCGAAGCGCCGCGGCTCCGTGACGAGGAACTCGACGGCGATGTGACCGTTGCGACGTTCGACTGGCACGCGGAGTCACTGGCCGAGGCTGTTGCTGATGCGAGTCCGGCCCCGGCGGCGGCTGATTTCGATGTCCCCGGCTTCGAGTCAGTCGACGCCACACAACTCCGACAGCCGCTGACCGAGACCCAGATGAAGCAGTGCCGTGACCTCGCGCGAGACACGGCTGAAGCAGTCGAGGCTGTCGCGCGGAAAGTCGAACCCTCGCATACCGAACTCGATGTGACCGCGGTGCTTCGACAGAAGCTCGAAGGCCGGGGCATCGCCACGCCCGTCGTGCTCGTTGGCAGCGCCGAGCGGGCGCAATTATACCGCCATTACACCTCGACTGACACTGAACTCGGCGACTACGCGCTCATATCGGTGACCGTCCAGCGAGACGGGCTCCACGTCAGCACCACCCGGGCGGTCGCGTTCGACCCGCCGGAGTGGCTCATGGAGCGAACCCACAAGGCCGCCCGCGTCGAGACCACTGCGCTGGCCGCGACACAGGTGGTCGGTCAGGGTGGCGGCACAGCGGGCGACGTCTTCGACGCGATTCAGGACGCCTACGCCGCGGTCGGCTGGGAGGGTGAGTGGCAGAACCATCATCAGGGCGGCGCAACGGGCTTCGCCGGCCGTGAGTGGATCGCCACGCCTGGACATGAGGGCGAGGTCGCGTTGCCACATGGGTACGCCTGGAACCCGACTATCGACGGGACAAAGAGCGAAGACACGTATCTCGTCTCCGACGACGACATCGAACTGCTGTCCGGGACCGGCGACTGGCCGACTGAGACGGTTTCGGCGGTCGGCTACGACCTCGAACTGCCGCGACACACGGTGCTAGAGTTGTAGCGGTACTGGGTCCCCCATTGCCCGGCAAGGTAAGCAGTTTACAACGGGTGTTGTATGAACCCGTGGATTTAAGCGACGTGTCAGGCTACCCCTGTGTATGACCGCAGCGCGCGCCTGGTGGAAGGAAGCAGTCGTCTACCAGATCTATCCCCGGAGCTTCAACGACAGCGACGGCGATGGCGTCGGCGACTTGCAGGGCATCATCAAGCGCCTGGATTACGTCGCCGACCTCGGCGTCGATGTCATCTGGCTCAACCCGGTGTATGACTCTCCCCAGAAGGACAACGGCTACGACATCAGCGATTATCAGGCCATCTACGACGAGTTCGGGACGATGGCCGACTGGGAAGCGCTGGTTGAAGAGGTCCACAACCGGGATATGCGGCTCGTCATGGACCTCGTCGTCAATCACACGTCGGACCAGCACGAGTGGTTTCGGAAATCCCGCCAGCGCGACCCGGAGTATGAGGACTATTACATCTGGCGCGAGGGCGGGACAGATGAAGACGGCGACCCCGTGCCGCCGAACAACTGGGAGTCCTTCTTCGGGGGCTCCGCGTGGGAGTACGACGAGGAGCGCAGCGAGTACTTCCTCCACCTGTACGACACCTCACAGCCGGACCTGAACTGGCGCAACGATTCGGTCCGGACGGACATCTTCGACACCATCGAGTGGTGGCTGGAGAAGGGCATCGACGGCTTCCGGATGGATGTCATCAACCTTCTGTCGAAAGTCGAGGGGCTGCCCGACGGCGACCCGGACAGCGAGTGGGTCGGCGCCGAGCATTTCATCGACGGCCCGGAGATGCTGTCGTACCTGACGGCGTTAGACGAGGAAGTGCTATCGAACTATGACGTGATGACCGTCGGGGAGATGCCACAGCTCACCGTCGAATCGGCTCTCGAGTACGCCGACACAGACGGCCCGCTGGACATGGCGTTTCACTTCCAGCACACGAAACTCGATTACGCTGACGGCGAGCGGTGGTCTGTCGGTGACTGGAGCCTGCCGGAACTGAAGCGTATCATCGGCCGCTGGCAGGACGGGCTGGCGGCGGACGGCTGGAACACGCTGTACTGGGAGAACCACGACCAGCCGCGGAGCGTCTCCCGCTACGGCGACCCCGAGAACTACCGCCGGGAATCCGCAAAGCTACTCGGAACCTTCATCCTCACGCTCCGTGGCACGCCATACATCTATCAGGGGCAGGAACTCGGGATGACGAACGCCGACTGGGAGACGATGGACGACCTCCGCGACGTGGACGCTATCAACCACGCGCGAGAGTTACTCGACCGAGACGGGGTCGAGGAGTACGATGACGTGAAAGATATCGTCGGCTACCGGACCCGCGACAACGCCCGAACGCCGATGCAGTGGGACGACTCGAGAAACGCCGGTTTCACCGACGGCGACCCCTGGATTCAGGTCAATTCGAACTACAGGGAGATCAACGCGGCCGACCAGCAGGCCGATCCGGACTCCGTTTACAGCTACTACCAGCGGCTCATCCAGTTACGCTCCGACAGAGACGTGCTCGTGTACGGGGACTACACCGACCTGCTCCCCGACCACGAAACCGTCTTCGCCTTCACGCGGTCGTTGTCGACGGACTCGGGAACCGAGAAAGTCCTCGTCGTCCTGCACTTCGACGACGCGACGGAAACCTTCGACCTGCCGGTCGAGTACGCCGATGCGACGCTGCGAGAGTGCAATTACGACCACGACGACCAGAACCCGGAAACGGTGACGCTCGCGCCGTACGAGGCTCGCGTCTACGAGCTGTTCGACTGAGTCCTTCGTACTACCTGAATCCCGCCGCGGGGCCGTGGCGAAGCACAGATTCAAGACGCGTCCGTCACCAGCAGTGGTATGTACCTTGCCGACGAGACCTGGCCGGACCTCGGCGACTATTTCGAGACGGAGTCGCTCGCGCTCGTCCCGCTCGGGTCGACAGAGCAACACGGGCCGCATCTCCCACTGGCGACGGACCATCTCATCGGGGAAGCCTTCGCCCGAGAAGCCGCCGACAGGACTGGCTACCTCTGCACCCCGACCATCAACGTCGGCGTGAGCCCCCATCACAGACAGTTCAACGGGACGATGTGGGTCGACGCGCCGGTGTTTCGCGACTACGTCGAGTCGTTCACCCGGAACCTGGCGTACCACGGCATCGACCGGGTCATCTACGTGAACGCCCACGGCGGGAACGTCGAGCACCTCCGGGAGGTCGGCCGGCGGCTCCGGGACGACGAAGTGCTGTACGCCATCGAGTGGATGTGGGACGAGAGCATTCCGGACCTCGTGGACGACCTGTTCGAGCAGAACGGGCCACACGGCGGGCCGAAGGAGACGGCCATGATCCAACACTTGCGCGCCGAACTGGTTCACGACGACCGCCTCGAAGACGCACGGGACGGCGGGATTCCGAGCGTCGAGGCGGCGGAGACAAAGAAGTACGGTTCGCGGACCTTCTACGATGCCGCTGATAACACTGGCAATGGTGTTCTCGGCGACCAGACCGACGCCACGGCCGAGAAGGGGGCGGAGATGTTCGAGGCCGCGACCGAACAGCTCGTCAGGCTCTGCGAATGGCTGGACGGACAGGCATTCGACGACCTGCTCCCGGAGCCACACGTCTAACGCGGGGCTGCCGGTGGTAGAACGCGATTCCCGGTCTGCGTACCCGACGCTAAACAGTGGACCCTGAGTTGGACTTTTGAGACAGGCGGATGTACGGGGCGTATGGCCCTCCTCCTGTTTCCCGGGATGCCCGGTACTACTGAAATGGTCGTCATGCTCGTCACGATGGGGATGTTTCTCGTCGTTCCCCTCGCACTCGTCGTGGCCGCGTACCTGTTCGGCAAGCACCGCGGCAGAGCCGAAGTGAGCGAGTCGGGCGATTCATAACCAATCGCCAGACGGCGGCCAATCGGCGCGTAATGGGCCTGTCGCGGCGAATCGACTCGTTTATCGGTCCCACTCTATGATGGAGATGTGTGTCCCCACCGAGTCCCCATCCCGAGTCGCTTCGTAGCCGAGCGTTCGAAATAACGGTTGATGACGGACGAGAGACCTTCAACGCGCTCAGTATCGAGCACGCCGATTGTGAGACGGAATGGCTCATCTCCGACACGGTGTATGCGCTCGAAAATATGCGGTAACAGGTAGCAAACTGTTGCGTTGTGGCGTTACGATAGTGGATCCAACTGCGTCGGAACGGTGACGCCGCTGTGTCCGTCCCGCCGGTTCTTCGTGTGAGTCATTCCGCTGAGAACCGCCGCCAGACTGGCATGAAGACGCTGTAGAACGAGCCAAAAACCAGGACACCAGCCGCGATAGCTAGTTCTCGCCCTGCCACGCCGAATACGTCGTACAGAGTCCGGAGGACGATGAATACCCCGAGTCCCCAGACAGCGAAGGCGGCACGCTCTTTCCAGGAGAGGCCACTTCTGTGGAACACACGCTGTCTCCGCAACAGACGCTATCAAAGCCTGTGGTTCGACGCGATATCGGACCGCGAGTATAAGGGGGTGATAACACACGCCGCACAGATCACAGCAGTTGTAACTGGGATGGGTCGTGCTGGTGCCACAGAAGTCCGCTCCCGCCCTCACTCGGTCGGGATGGGGCCGGTCCCGATGACGTCCCGGACCGCGTTCTCGAACTCCTGGCGGTCGGCGAAGTACGGAACGTCGACGTCCTCGAGCACCGTTGCGAGTTCCTGCGGGCCGTCCGGCGTCCGAATCGTCGTGTCCCCCTCGCGGTCGACGATAGTGCTGTGTTCGATGCCCCAGGTGAGCCGGGCCGAGACGCGGGCCAGCGGCGCACCGGCAACGTCGGGTCCGTCGCCGAGTTCGACAGCCGGCTCCTCCGCGTCCTCGCTTTCGTCGTCGCTCATACCCGAACTGTTCCCGTGGGTCCGATTAGTGCTTTCGGAACGGCTCGCGCACTTGGTGAATCACGCGCGTGCCCGCGTCATGCATCTGTCTGACGGGTAGTTTTATCGGATGTAGCAGTAGTATACTGCATGACTAGTCTCACCGACGTGTACGAAGGGGAGGTTGGGCGCGTCGCATCGCGCCGCCAGCAACTCGTCGGGACAGCCCTGTTTCTCGTTGGTGTTGCCGGACTCGTCGGGGCAATCGCGCTCGCAACGACCGGCATCGGAAACAGATACGGGCTGGACGCCTACGCAGCCAGGCGGATCGCCGGCGTCATCGCCGGGCTCGGGCTGCCGTCGGTCATCCTCGGCGTGTTCGCGGTGTTACCGGCCAGTCGTCGAATCCGGCTGACCGCCCTCGGTGGCACGGGCGTCGCAACAGTCGGCGTCGTGCTGTTCCGGTCGCTGTATCCCTACAGCTGGACCAGCAGCGACCCGCTGCTGGCACTGCTCACCGGCGTCGTCTACTTCGCCGGTATCGTGACGACGTTCTGGTGCCTGTTCGCGTCGCTTGCGACGTTCAAGACGCGAAACGACCCCGGCGGGACGGCACGCATGGAAGTGACCGAGGAAGGGACGATCCGTCTCGTCGAGGAAGCCCGGACGCTGCCGGGACTGGGCGGCATCGGGTTTTTCGGACAGGACCCGGACGGCACGGTCGAGACGCAGACGAACCGAGCGAGTGCGACCGACGAGGGCGCTGTCAGCGACGGCGGGACCGGACAGCGCTCGGGCACTACGCGCACGGCCAACGGCCGCAGTCGACAGCCGACGGGCGGCACGCAGTCTGACCGCAGCACGCGGTCCAAGCGACGGTCGGACAGCGGCACAGCGACAGAGGGACAGTCGGACCGTCAGGCGACCCCTCGATCGAACATCGGTCAGCGGAACACCACGTCGCATGGAACGGAGCAAACCGGCCCTTCCGAGAACGCGCTCGACCCGAGAATAGCTGAGGCCGGCCCGGAAGGGTCCACATCGACCGACGGTGGCACGGCGACGGCGGGGCACGACGCGATTACCGAGACGGCGGTCCACCAGGGCGAACCGGACACCTACTGCGGGAACTGCCGGCACTTCGAGTACGTGATGCAGGACGGCGATATCGAGCCGTACTGTTCGTTCCACGGCGAGGTCATGGACGACATGGAACCCTGTTCGGCGTGGGTTCGCAACGACTGATACCGTCGGCACTCCGATTTTGCTAAGCTTCCGCACTGCACAGCGATGGGGACCGACAGAACGGCCTGGGCGAAACCGGGTATTTAACACGGTCGGCAGGCAAACGGTGGTACTACAATGGAGTTTTGCGACGAATGCGGTTCGATGATGAAAACGGACGACGAGCGCTGGGTCTGCGGTAGTTGTGGCTACGAAAAGGCTCGAAACGCCGAGACCGAACAGGAGATGGCCGTCACCACGCAGGGCCAGGAGGAGTCGGAAGTCGTCGACACCTCCGAGGTCGACGCCGAAGACATGGGACCGACGACGGGCGCACGCTGTCCCGAGTGTGGCAACGAGCGGGCCTTCTACGAGATGAAACAGATCCGCGCGGCCGACGAGTCCGAGACGCGCTTTTTCACCTGTACCGAGTGCGAACACAAGTGGCGAGAGGACGACCACTGAGGCCGGACCGTGCCCACTGACCCCGCGTTCCCGGACGTTCCCGCGGACCGGCTGCGCGACGGCGGCTGGGAGCTCGTCGACGAGAGCGTCGAAACTGTCTTTCAGTTGCCGACGGCCCGCGTCGAGGGGGCAACGAAGGTGTACGACGCCGCCGAGACACGCGAAGCCGTCCGGGACGCGGTCGGGCTCGACCACCAGTGGCGGTTCTTCTTCGCGACCGCACTGTCGTTTACCCCGCCGCTCGCGCCGGGTATCGGCCAGGCGGTGATTCTCCCGACAGTCCGCTCGGAGGCTCAGTCGGCCTTCGCCGACGAACTGGCCGACAGAGGGTTCGAGTCCGTCGAACGCGGGCGGAGCGAGCGGGTTCGCGTCGACAGCGGCGACCGGGCGCGGCTCCGGACCTACAGCGCCGAACTCGACCTCGAAACGGCCGACGCGACGCTGTCGATTACCGGCTGGGTCGGCGTTTGGCACGGCGAGGGGTTCCGTATCGCCGCCGGCGCGTACCCCGACCGGTCGCTGGCGACACTCCTGGATATTGAGAATCCGCCGGAAGCGCTCCGGCGGACGCCGTCGGACTACCGGTCCGAACTGCTTGACCTCATCCGCGCCGTGGCGTAAGCGCCAGAAGCGTGCCGTCGAGGAACAGTTCTATCGGCCCGAGACCGAGTCGTTTCGCGAGCGAGCTCGGAACGGCGTCCGCGCCGAGGCGGGCCACGGGCGCACCACGAACGCGGATTTCAGCCGTCAGTCCGGCCACAGTCAGCGCCGCGGCGGCGTCCCTTCCCTCGACCGGTCGGTCCCGCCAGAGGGTGAGCGCCGCCCCGAAAGACGGTAGGTCGACGGCGACGAGGTCGTCGTACCCGCGGACGCTGAACGCGACCCCGTCGCGCTCGACGGTCAGGTCGGCGTCGACGAGCAGGTCCGGCTTTCGCTCGACCTGGTCGAACAGATCGCCGACCGCCTTCGCCGTGGTGACCACTGTCAGTCGTTATCGCGTGTCGTGATAGTCAGCGTGCCATCGACTCGCCAGCGAGCGTGCTCGGCGTCCTCGCCGGCCTTGCTCGGGACGTCGACTTCCATGTCGTCGAAGTCGTACGTTATTTCCGCGTTGCGCCCGGTCAGGCGGTCGTAGAGTCCGATTGCGAGCTCTGGCCAGGTTGTCGTCTCCATCGGCGTTTCTGATTCGCTCATGCAGTACAGTGTACGTGCTACTACATGTTTAAAGTCGACCCCAACGACAGGGGTTTGGGTAGCCTGACAGAAGCCGTCAGGGCCGCCGCGCGAATGTCAGGTAGCCGGTATGCCCGACGCCACCGGTCGATGGGCGGGAGCCGCGGTCGTCGAAGTCCATCTCCCGCTGGATGGTGTCGAGCGTCTCGACGCCGTCAAGACCGACCTCGGTGGCCGTCGCCACGACCTCGCGCGTGTTTTCCACGAACGGGGAGTACACCGCCAGCGATCCGCCACGGTCCAGCAGCGTCGGCGTTCGCTCGACCACAGTCGGGGCGTCCTCGGTGTCGAGCGTCAGCACGTCAAAGCCCGAGAGGTCGTCGAGGTCGTCGGTGATGTCGCCGGTCCGAACCTCGACGGTGTCCGCGACGCCAGCGATCTCCATGTTCTGTCGCGCCACCTCGGCGAACTCCGGGTCCTGCTCGTAGGTGACCACGTCAGCGCCAATGCGGCCCATGTACGCGCTGAGGATGCCGGTCCCGGTGCCGGCGTCGAGGACGCGGTCCGCCGCTGCCACGCCGGTCTTGCCGACGACCAGCCCCACGTCGCGGGGCATCATCGGCGCGCCGGTGCGTTCGAGGTGGGTGAACAGGTCCGGGCCGCGCAGTCGGCGGACGGTGAAACCGGTGCCTAGATGCGTCTCGACGACATCGCCCGGTTCCACGTCCTCGGGGACCTCCAGAATACCGAGGTCGGACTCGAAGCGCTCGCCGGGGTCCAGCAGGTACTCGCGGTCTTCGTGGACGAAGAGATACGCCACGTTACTCCAGTTCGTCGACCGCGTCGGCGAGGTCGCCGTCGTTGGCTTCCAGCGCTTCTCGCGCAGTGTCTTCGTCGACGCCCGCCCGCATCGCGACGAGTTCGACGTCGTCCTCGTCGACGCCGGAGTCGCTACCGCTCTCGTCGGCATCATCCGCAGCCGCCGCGGCCGAGCCCTCGCCGGAGCCGAGTTCGCGGCTCTCAGGCTCGCCGACGACCTGGTACGTTTTCTGGCCCTGCGCTTCCATGAGCTGGACCTCCGCGTCGTCGAAGACGAGTTCCTCGTCAGGTGTGCGGATAATTACTTCCTGCGCATCGATGTCCTCCATGTCGATGCCCATCTGTTCCATCATCTGCTTCATCTTGCGCGGGTTCATCCCGCCGCCTCCGCCAAACATACGTAGGACTGGCGGGGCAGGGCAGAAAAGCGTAGCGACCCGGGCTCGGGCCGAAGTTCGTCGCGGTACCGTTCTGTCGACCGGCCGAAACCGGCACGCTCCCGCGGCTTCGTAACGATTCTAAGGCTCGCCCGTCCATCCCCGCCGTGTCACTGCTGACGATCTTCGCTACGGCCATCCTCCCGGTCGTCGCCGTCGCTGCGGCCGGCTTCGCCCTCGGCCGGGTGAAAGGCACCGACCCCGACGCGCTCAACACCATCACGGTGTACGTTCTCGCGCCCGCGCTGGTGGTCCACAGCCTGACAACGTCCTCGCTGGCCGGCAATACGATTCTGAGCGTCGTCCTCGCTGTCGTGCTGTTCACCGCCGCAATGGTCCTCCTCGCAGAGGGTGTCGGTCGCCTCACGGGCCACTCGGAACCCTTGCTGGGCGCGTTTGTCCTCGTGTCTATCTTTCCCAACACCGGGAACTACGGCATTCCACTGGCGGATTTCGCCTTCGGCGCGACCGGGCGCAGCACGGCCGTCCTCGTGACCGCGCTGCAGGGCGTGATGCTCTACACGCTCGGCATCTACATTGCCGCCCGGGGCAGTGGCAGCAGCCCGCTGGCGGACATGCGCCGCGTGTTCGGTGTCCCACTCGTCTACGCTGTCGTTGTCGCGCTCGCGCTCCGATGGATCGGTGCGGTGCCGCCCACAGACTCGACGGTGATGCAGACACTCGAACTGCTTGGCAACGCCTCGATTCCGGTGATGTTGCTCATTCTCGGCATCCAGCTCTCAAACGTCGACGGGAACAGCAATCTCCGGTCGGTCGGGATCGCCAGCGCGTTGAAACTCCTGCTGGCGCCAGTGCTCGCGTTTGCCGCGGTGCTCGCAATCGGGTTCCAGAACCAGACAGTCGCGCGGGTGGTCGTGCTCCTGTTGGCGACGCCGACCGGCGTGACGACCATCATCCTCGTCGGCGCGTTCAGCCATCAGACTGGCGACTGCTCGCCGGGCGAATTCGTCAGCGCGACCGTGTTCCTGACGACCGTCGTCAGCGCGGTGACGGTGACGGTTCTCGTGTGGCTGCTGCAGTCCGGACTGGTGCTGTGACTACTCCTCGGCAAATATCTGAATGTCGTCCGGGTAGATTTCTACGTAGTGGTTCGACCCCGCCCGAACGTCGTAGCGGTCGATGGGGAGGTCGCGGCTCCGGGTCGGTCCGCCGTCGACGGCGACTGTCAGCGCGTACGCTCCGGGCGCATGGATGTCCGGGTCGTACTCTGCAGTCTCGTCGGCGGCCAGCGTCACTGTCTCGTCGAGCACCGTTGTCCCGTCGTGCGTGATGGCGACGGAGACGGTCAGTTCGTCGTCCGTGCCGTTGTGGACGACGAACAGAATCGGGTCGTCGGGCGGCGCCGTCATCGTCGGCGGCGCCGGTTCTGCGGTCGGCGTGGCGGTGGGCGTCGACTGATCGCTCGCCGTAGCGGTGTCACCGGGCGCGACACAGCCGGCAATCGGGGCGAGCGCTAGTGCGGCGAGGAGGGTTCGGCGGTGCATACCGCTCGTCCCGGAGGGAGCAGCAAATGCTTTCTGTCAGTTCTCTGCGCCCTGGCGGACCTTCACGGCCATGCCCGTCTCGAAGTCGTCCATGCCGCTGCCGGGCAGTTCCGCGCGACCGACGGCGAGTAGATAGCCGTCCTCGTGGACGACGAGGGCTTCGTCGCCCGGACGGAGAGCGCTGTCGGCGGACTGGACGAACTTCGCGAAGGCGTTGCGGCCCTCACGGATGAAGGGCTCGCTCTCGTCGCCGACGACCACGCGGTGTCGCGGCCCGTCGAAGGCATCGAGGAGTCTGCTCCCGCCGGCGAGTCCGAGCCGAAAGCGCCCGTCGTCGCCGTACGTAGCGATCCGGCCATCCGTGGCATGGACCTGCCGCGGACGGCCGGAGCTGGTGTGTGTTACGTCGAGGGCGTCAGCGCCGGCGAACAGCGCTGTCCCGCCGCCACCGCCGAACTGGTAGTCGGCCGCGCGCCGGAGTCCGCAGAACTCGTCGTTACTCATTGCCCGTGTTCGATGCCGGGTGATAAACCGCCTTTCGGTTCTGTCCGTGCCACTGTTCGACGCAGTCCGAAAGGAAATGTTTGCCCGACCGTGGCTGCCCGAACCACGGCCGACCGAAATCGTGTGGCGATGGTGAATGCCACTCCCCCAATCCGTTCCGAATCACCGGTCCGGCCCTATGGGTGACGGAGTCCCGAACCGGAATGCCATTGGTTCGCTCCGTCAGTCGCCCCGGCCCGAGTACACGGGGCGTGTGCCTCTGTATCCGATCCGCGGTCAGCGATCCGACCACGACGCCTGGAACTGCAGTGGGTCTCCATCTCGCGCCTGTTCCGTGACGAGCGCGAGGGTGTACCGACTATCCTCAGCATGTGGCAACACGCCGTCTCTGTGACCCAACTGGTCGGGGGAACTACACGGGGATGTGTTTGCTGCTTCAGTTATGCAGGTGGGCCGGAATTTCCGATCTGCCGGGCCGGAGCGGTGGCGTCTCTCAGGAAAGATGTGGGCATTGCTTCCTAGTACCATACTTTCCTCCGTCGATTTTGGGGAAATTTATACCGGATGACTTCCAAGTGACGGGTGACATGGCTACAGACACGCGAAAAGTGATTCTGGGCGCTGCGCTGCTGGCGATCAGCACCGTGCTCATCCTTGGTACAGGGGCAATCGACATCGGCATCCCGGCCGCTGCCGGAGCGCTGGCTGCACTTGGGCTGGCCGCCGGAGCCCTCCTCGTTGGAACGTCAGAAGACGGTCGCCCGGTCTAACCGCCGAGAGCCTTTTCCTTCGAAACCCGAGCACAAGTAGCTCTGAGCCCGTCGAGCCACAGGAAGCTATTCCGGTTACGGTTGGGCCAGTGGTGGAGACAGCGCCGGAGCGACCGCCCACACACTGGGTCGGCTATAGCAGGAACCGGTCGGAATCGTCGCTCATATCGATGAACCCATCAACGGCCGCTTTGAGGTCTTCGGAGGACGACTCTTCGAAGCCCATCGCTTCGACGCGACAGCCTTCGTGGCGGAGATACCGACACACACGAGCGAAGTCCCCGTCGCCGGTACAGAGCACGACCGTATCGACGTGATTCGCTAGCGAGACCGCGTCGAGACTCATCCCGACATCCCAGTCGGCCTTCTTCGATCCGTCCTGGAACGTCTTGATGTCCTTGATGCGCGTCTCGAAGCCGATGTCGACGAGCGCTTCGAAAAACGACTCCTCTTCGGGCGAATCCGCGCGGATGACGTAGGCGATTGCGCGGGTCAGTTCGCGGCCGTCAACGGCCTCTTCCAGTAGTGCCTCGTAGTCGATGTTCCGCGAGTAAAGACTCCGGGCAGTGTGATAGAGGTTTTGCGCGTCGGCCAGTACGGCCACGCGCTGTCCCGGCTGGGAAACTGTCATATCAGGTATTGGCTATCGGCCCGAATATGCTTTCGGGATACAAACGTGAAAGAACGGCGTAATTATGCCCCAACTAACCAGTTGTTGTCGCTTCAGCAGCTCTAGCCGTGGATAGAATATGTCAATAAGACGGTCTTACTACCGAGGAGTGCAGTCAACTTAGTGAGCACTGTGTTTCACTCGGACAAGCGCAAAACAGCCTACTTCTGGAGGTCGAACGCAACTGCTACCGGAGTAACTGTCCAGTAGACGAACCGATACCGACCGGAGACGAGTTCAGGACACACAGTAAAATCCTTCTCGTCAGGAACAACCCCCTCTTCGGTCAGACGGAGCGACCATTCAAATACCTGCCCAGGCGCTGCCTCGGTACCCATATCCACGTATTGAAACTCATCGTCCCCGGTCTGTCCACGGACATCTTGCCAGCCATCTTCAGTGAGCAGTTCGATCTGGTACAGATACTTAAGACCCAGAGTGAGGGTGCTATCAGACGTGTTTGTCAGCGTAATTTGGGCTGTGTCACCGTATTCAAACGCTGTCCCATCAATCCGTAGTGATACATACCCGGTATCTCCCCACGGAACGGAGCCTTCGTCATACATTGGCGGGTGGCGAGTGAAGTTGCCCTTCTCACACGAGAGTTCTTTTACCGGGGACTCAGGACTCTCAGCTGGCCGAATGTGACCACTGAGTTGACGCTCTGTCATCTCTTCGGTATTTCCAGCTGTTTGTTGCTCAGTGTTCTCGGTTTCCGTTTTTGCAGCTGTCTCGGTCGGATCACTGCTGGTACTCGAACAGCCGGCGAATCCGAAGACGCTGGAGGTGGCTAAAAGATAGTGTCTTCGACGCATACCTGCCGATATTATGTACCTTGCAGTATGTGTTTTGTGACCGATACTTATGTGTTATTGTCAGAATGTAATGTGTACACCTCTGACCGCTTGTTTCAGACAGGACGCAAATACCAAAATGCAGTCGGGCCTGCTCCAGCAGCGTCTCCCAGACAAGCCGAGGGAAACGCTGGCGTACTGCCACACGATGGGGGGTCCCGCCGTCTCCATGCGACGACTCGATAAGGCTTCGAATGCACTGTGAAAGGCGACAGCGAGAACACAAAAGCTAAGTCGGTCACGCTTGGTTACTCGACCATGCGACGACGCCGTCAGTCCGGAACCGCCTCGTGGCTCCCCGGTGAGGGCGTCGTCCGTGCGAAACGCAAGCCGACGTTTTAGCGACTCGTGGCGGACGTGGCGACTCCGTCTCGGGTCAGGACGTTTGACACACAACAGCCGGCGGTATCGGCCGGCTATCGCACCGTTTCCGACCGGACAACCGAACCCACAGCGACACCACACACTCAGCAATGACAGCTATCGACTTCCGCGGCGTGTTCCCGGCTATGTGCACGCCGTTCCACCAGGACGGCAGTATCGACTTCGAAACACTCCAAGAGGACGCCCAGCGGCTCGAATCCGCCGGCGTCGACGGCCTCGTTCCGGTCGGCTCGACCGGTGAATCGGCGACGCTCTCGCACGACGAACACATCGAGGTCGTCGAGGCGGTCATCGACGCCGTCGACGACGTGCCGGTCATCGCCGGCTCGGGGTCGAACAACACCAAGGAAGCGCTGGAGCTGTCCCGGCGCTCCGCCGAGGCCGGCGCTGACGCGCTGTTGCTCATCTCGCCGTACTACAACAAGCCCGAACAGCAGGGGTTCCTCGACCACTACACGACGCTGGCTGACGCCGTCGACCTGCCACAGATCGTCTACAACGTCCCCTCGCGGACGGGCCAGAACATCGACCCGGATACGGCGGTCGAACTCGCCGCACACCCGAACATCCGGGCCTACAAGGCTGCGAGCGGCGACATGGGACAGATTTCAGAGATCATCGAACGCACGCAGGACGAGGACTTCGCGGTGCTGTCCGGCGACGACGGGATGACGCTACCGATGCTGTCGGTCGGCGGGACCGGCTGTATCTCCGTCTCGGCCAACATCGAACCGGAGCGCACCTGCGCGATGGTCGGTGCGGCGCTGTCCGGCGACTTCGAGCGAGCGAGAGCGATTCACCACGAACTCGGCCCGCTGTTCCGCGCACTGTTCGTCGAGACGAACCCCATCCCGGTCAAGGAGGCAATGCGGATCAGAGGCTACGGCCCGGCGTACCTCCGCTCGCCGCTAACCCGCCTGTCCGACGAACACCTCGACCACCTGCGTGACGTGCTCGCGACGCTCGAAACCGAAGACCTCGAAGACGAGTACGCGGAGGCCGAGCGATGACGCGGGTGGCGGTCAACGGCGTCACCGGCCAGATGGGTGGCGCTGTCATCGAGGCCGCCACCGACAGCGAGGTCGTGGTCGGCTTTGCGACCAGCGATACCAACGCGGTCGACGGCGTCCCTGTCGTCGACCTCGCCGATGCCGCCGAGGCGCTCCGGGAGTACGACGTGGACGTTGTCGTCGACTTCGCTGTCCCAGAGGGTGCGCTGACCGTCGCCGAAGCCTGCGTCGAAGCGGGCGTCTCGATGGTCGTCGGAACCACCGGCTTCGACGAGGACGGGATGGCCAGTCTGCGAGACGCCAGTGAGGAGGTTCCGCTGCTGAAGGCGACCAACTTCTCGCAGGGAATTCAGGTCCTCCAGCGCCTCGTCAGCGAGGCCGTCGGGACGCTCGACGACTACGACCTCGAACTCATGGAGACCCACCACAACCGCAAGGTCGACGCGCCGTCGGGGACGGCCAACAGCATCCTCGACGTGATCCAAGAGGAGCGCGACGTAGAGCCGGTGTACGGCCGGGAAGGGCACGCACCGCGCGACGACGACGAAATCGGCGTGTTCGCCAGGCGAGCCGGTGACATTCGCGGGGAGCACGAACTCGTACTGGCCGGCAACGACGAAGTCCTCTCGCTCTCCCACCGGGCCGAGGACCGCGGTGTGTTCGCCGCCGGCGCACTGGACGCGGCGACGTGGCTCGTCGGCTGCGACGCCGGCTGGTACGAGTTCGGCGACGTTGTAGACGCCTGAAGGAGACCGGAGGGGAAACACGGGACGGTTTTCAGCGGTCTACTCGCCGTAATTGATTGCGGTTCTATAGTAGCCGTTGAAAATCAATGCACACCTGATCGGACGACTGTAGTGCGATCAGTGTGTAAATCGTTTCAATTGTTACTATCGACGGATCGGTGAGCGGCGACCATATTGACACCCGGTATTCGGAAAATATGAATATGTGATAATACACACTCGAATACCTCTCTCAATACCACGGTCAGCCTTATATGTCGGAGTTGCCGCGTATCGTCTATGGCTACGAACCAGCACGTACAACTACCAGCGACCGATTGCCCACGATGTTCCAGTGAATTCGAAGCGACGGCACCGCGCATCAGTATGTGCCGGGAATGCGGGTACATCCCCGGCCGCGGGTCCGACTGAGAGAACGACAGACGGAAAATGCGGCATGGTAGCACACCCATCCCGAAACCCCGATAGGTAAGCCCCCGGCGTCGCAACCGGGTGGTATGAGCCTCGAAGCCGATATCGACGACCTCTGGCAACGGAAACAGGACGGCCTCTCGGCGGCCGACACGACCGACGACCACCTCGCTGTACTCGATGAATTCCTCACGGCGCTGGAAGCCGGCGAGGTCCGCGCCGCGGAGAAGTCTGGCGGCGAGTGGGAGGCGAACGCGTGGGTCAAGCAGGGCATTCTGCTGAACTTCGGCCTGCGCGAGACCGTCGCCCGGGAGTACGGCGGCGTCGACTACCACGACGTGCTCCCACTCCGGGAGACTGAGGACCTCGGCGAGCGCGGGACCCGCAACACGCCGGACGGCACGACCATCCGCCGTGGCGCGTACCTCGGTGAGGACTGCATCATGATGTCGCCCTCGTTCGTCAACATCGGGGCGTACGTCGGCGACGGGACGCTCATCGACTCCTGTGACACCGTCGGTTCCTGCGCCCAGATCGGCGAGAACGTCAAGCTCGGCGCGAACACGCTCATCGGCGGCGTCCTCGAACCGGTCGAGAACGCCCCAGTCATCGTTGAGGACGAGGTATCGCTGGGCGCTGGCTGTCGCGTCACCAGCGGCTTCGTCGTTGGCGAAGGCTCGATTGTCGGTGAGAACACGCTCCTGACGCCGCGGATTCCCGTCTACGATCTCGTCAAGGACGAGGTACTGTACGGCGAACTGCCGCCGGAACGGCGCGCCTTCCAGCGCTTCGTCGACTCTTCAGTCGGCGAGAACGACCTGATTCCCGGCGGGGCGTACAAGCCCGCTGTGGTGGCGACCGATGTCGAGGAGGAGACGCTGGAAGCGACGGAGAGAGAAGACGCGCTTCGGGAGTAGCGAGGGCGCGCGAAGCGCGGCCCTCGGTAAAGCGAACGGTGAGCGAAGTGACCCGCGAGCAATGGAGTTTCGACCGTGGAGAGCGCTCTCGGCATCACCTCGTCCGGCGGGCGCATCTGGTGGACGGACTGATAGTTGAGACAGTCTACGCCACGGTCAAGAGTTGTTGAGTATCGAAGCTGAGTGACTGGAGGGGAGCCAACGGCGGCGTGTCGCTCGGACTTCAGGCCGCGGTGGTATCGCTGTCGATCTCGTCAAGTGTCGTTTGCCGCCCGTCTGCGACGTTCCCACGGCGCTGGTAGGACTCTCTGAGGGTGAGTGCCAGTGCGCCGAGGCCGAGTAAAAGCGCAAGCAGTTCGAACACCCACCCGACAACCGGTATCGCACCGAGAATTGCAAACCCGATGAGGCCGACGACGAGCGCGAGCCAGCGGTTCTCCCGGTCAGCGAGCGAGAGCGCCCACGACCCAGCGGCGAACTGGCCGTAGACGACGGCGACCCACACCGCGACGCCGAAAATGACGGCACCGACCAGCGAGAGCGGGATGCCGACGATGGTGAACAGGAGAACGACGAGGACGACGGGCACGGCGACGAGTGTCAGCAGGCCGACGCCCCCGGACTTCGCCGGGCGCTCCGCGACGTGTCCGGCGACGCGCGCTGAAAACGACGGGAAGGCGGCCAGTAGGATCGCACCCAGCAGGAGGTTTACGAGCAGGCCGTAGACGACACCGATCCATGACGGAAGCGCGAACTCGCCGGAGTCCGGCCCGGCGCTGTCGCCGATGCTCTCGTCCTGAACGACACTCCCGCCGATGGTGGCCTCGGGATCGCGGGTGAACGTGGCTGCGTCGTAGCGGACGTCGCCGCCGACCGACGCCGTCGGCCCGAGGACGAACTCCTCTGCACCAGCACGGACGGTCCCGTTGACCGTCCCATGAATCGCGAGGAAGCCAGCACCTGCTTCGAGGTGTCCGCCAATCTGGGCTGTCTCGCCGATCTCGACTGTCCCGCCGGCGACGCTGACGTTGCCGCCGACAGTGCCGTCGATACGGACAGTCCCCGCCGCAGCCTCGATGTTCCCACCCACCTCACCGGCCTCGGTGACGTGGACGGTCCCTGCCGCGGTTTCGACGTCTCCGGTCACCGTCCCGCGAACGATGACCGTCCCGGCGACCCCCTCAACGCTGTCGTACGTCTCGTCAGGTCCGATGATTATGGTTCCGCTTGCTCCCTGATACGACTGCGCGGCAACGGTACCGGCCACAGTCGATAGCAAAACGAGCGACACGAGCGCGAGCGTAGCGACCCGGAGGCCGCCGCTGGCGAGTCTGGAAGACATGCGATTTGATTGTATTGGGAACATGATAAATGTGTGATAACATTATCAGGCAGCGAGAACGCCACCCGAACGGTGTGAGCCGGGCCGCACTCGTCCAGACCGAGCGGTCTGTCCGCGCCGCGGTGTTGTCGTCGCCGATGGAGAGGAGACACTGAAAACAATGGAGCCAGAAGACGCACGCAGAGAGAGTGGGGTGCGCGGAGTAGCGGCCCTCGAAACGTGGACATCGGCCTCTGGGACTGGACCGAAACGAGCGTTTCTGTATCGGTATGTGCTTTTAGTTATAAGACGACAGCGGTTCCTGACGACGCTCTCCAGCGGTCTCACAGGCGACATATCGAGCGTGTATTAGGACTGTATTGGGCAAGGTGAAACCTATAGTGGTTTCTTTTTGGCCGAGTTCCGAGTTTTTGTAATCGCTACTGGCTACACCACCCTGAAACTTTAAGTATTGATAGCATGAAATATTTGCCGTAGATATGTCTAGTGACAGCAAGCAGCAGAGCGCAACCGAGCGGAAGTCAGCGATAAAGAAGCGTCACGAACAGGCGGCAAACGAGGTGCTGCCGGATCGGCGGGAACTGTACATCGGTGGGGAATGGGTCCAGAGTAGCGCCGGGAAGACATTCGAAACGATAGACCCGACAACCGGTGAACCGCTTGCGGAAGTGCAAGCCGGCACTGCGGAGGATATTGACAGTGCAGTTGCGGCCGCATGGGACGCCTACGACGAGACGTATAGCGATATGTCTACAGGCGCACGCCAGGCAATGCTGGATAGTATCGCAGATGCCATTGCGGAGCGCAGCGAGGAGTTCGCGAAGCTCGAAAGTTTAGATAACGGGAAACCGATTAGCGAGGCTCGGATCGATATTGACCTCGTTATCGACCACTTCCGGTATTTCGCAGGTCTCGCTCGGTCGGGCGAGGGACGGACCATTGAAACTGACGACAGCCGGCACGTCCAGACGCTCCGGGAGCCGTATGGGGTTGTTGGACAGATAATCCCGTGGAACTTCCCGTTGCTGATGGCGGCCTGGAAGCTCGCCCCGGCGCTGTCGGCCGGTAACACCGTCGTACTGAAGCCTGCCGAGGAGACGCCGCTGAGTATTCTCAAACTGATGGAAATTACGGAAGATGTGATTCCCGACGGCGTCGTTAACGTCGTCACCGGGTTCGGTCCGGAGGCAGGGGAGCCGCTCTCGAAACACCCTGACATCCGGAAGCTAGCGTTCACTGGATCGACAGAAATCGGGAGTAAAGTGATGCAAAGCGCCGCCGAAACCATCACCGACGTGACGCTGGAACTGGGCGGAAAGAGTCCACTCATTGTGTTCCCCGATGCAGACCTGGAACAGGCTGTCCAGACGACGATTACGGCAATCTTCTTTAACACCGGTGAGTGTTGCTGTGCCGGGTCACGGTTGTTCGTCCATGAAGACATCAAAGACGAGTTCCTGAATGAGCTTGCGGCTGCAGCCGAGGACCTAACTGTAGATGACCCACTGCTGGAGGCGACAGACCTCGGCCCGAAAGTGACCGCAGAGCAGGTCGAGCGGACGCTGGGCTACATAGAGGAGGCAGAACAGGAAGGAGCCGCTTTCGTCACCGGAGGGAGTCAGCCGGACGACGAAGCCCTTTCGGATGGCTGCTTCGTCGCGCCGACACTTATTGACGAGATTGACCACGACAGCAAACCGGTCCAGGAAGAAATCTTCGGCCCGGTTCAGGAAGTGTTCAGCTGGAGCGAGTACGATGAGATGATGGAACTGGCTAACGATGTCGACTACGGTCTCGCAGCAGGAGTCCTCACAGAAGACCTCTCGAAGGCGCACCAGTGTGCAAAAGACATCGAAGCGGGGAACATCTGGGTCAACACCTACAACGACTTCCCGGCAGGCCAGCCGTTCGGCGGATACAAGCAGTCGGGAATCGGTCGAGAGATCGGCGAGGAAACGATCGAACATTACACGCAGACGAAGACGGTGAATATTTCACTCGATTGATGTGAGCGTCCCGTTCCCGCAAGTCCCTCCCGGACAGATTGAAGCCGCCAACGTGTCCATCGCCCCCGACGGGACGAAATACGTCGTCCCGTCAGGGATGCACGAGCGGCTGTTCCGGGCAGTGGTGCCCGACGCTGCTGCGGGGACACGAGACCCCAAAACCGAACTGGCGCTGGCCGGATGGGTGTCACTGCATACAGATGGGCTGACCAGACGTGTGTATATCGATGCCCCGGATGACTTCACCGAAACGGCCATGGTAAAGCGGTTCGCCCGGTCACACGACGCCGAATCGATTGTCATGGCACGCCACCCAAGCGGCGACGTGACCCGCTGGCAGTCGCCAGGCGCTGTGTCCGTTACCGAACAGTGAACTCGGCAGTCAGCAGTCTGTGCTGTCGCTCAGGGTCAGTCCACCTTACTTAGTACGGCCAGGGATGGCCGCTCGCGGCTGGCAACAACGTTGTTTTCAGTCCAGCTACCGACCTGTGGCTATGGATGAACGAATCGACCCGGGCGAACTGCTCGCTGCTGTCGGCTTTGATGCGGACGAGAGCGTGCTAACGCGCCGGCAAGCGGAGGTACTTGCGCTCCGCGAAAACGATGTCCGTCAGAGCGATATCGGGGAGTTGCTCGGCACGTCACGCGCGAATATTTCAAGTATCGAGCGCAATGCGAGAGAAAACGTCGAAAAAGCACGCCAGACGGTCGCCTTCGCAAACACCCTGACCGCACCCGTTTGTGTTGACATCGAAGCCGGGACCGATATCTACGATATTCCACCGACGGTGTATGCCGCCTGTGATGAGGCCGGTGTGGAGGTCAATTACGGCTCCTCGAATCTGTTGCAACTCATCGATGACGCCGTCGATGGGGCGATTCAGCAGGACACGGTGCAGGTGCCACTCCGCATTGATGTGACAAACGACGGTGTCGTACACGTTCGAGAACGGTCGACAGAACGCACAGAGTAACCGGGAACAGTACTGCTGGCTCGAATCGGCAGGCACGGCTCACATACCGGTGTGTCCTCACGCGCCGACAGACGATTGTTGCGCAGCACCGTCCGCATCCGACCGTCGCCCGATAGAGAGATGGCCAGTTGGGGCGCTGTGTGTATCGAAACGGAACCCTTGTTAGCCGCCGACACCGTGGTTTCCCCAATGAGCCACGACTCGCCGCCGGTCCGCCGCCTCGCGGACTGGGACCACGAGCGTCTGGAGGCGGTGGCTGCCGAGCACGGCACGCCGCTGTACGTCGTTGATCTCGACCGCGTCGCCGAGAACTACGAGCGATTTGCCGCGGCGTTCCCCGACGCCCATGTCATGTACGCCGCGAAGGCCCACACCGGACAGGCCGTCCTCTCGAAACTGCTTGAGACGGGCGCGGACATCGAGTGTGCGGCCTGGGGGGAACTCCAGCGGGCTATCGATGCCGGCGCGGACCCGAACACGCTCCAGTACACGGCCGTCAATCCGCCGGATCACGACCTCGACCGTGCCGTCGAACTGGCCGCCGAGAACCCCGGCCTGACGATTACGGCCGGCGCGCGGGACACCTTCGACCGCCTTGAAGAACGCGGCTACGACGGCCGGGTCGCCATCCGCATCAACCCCGGCATCGGGACGGGCCACCACGAGAAAGTGGCGACGGGGAAAGACGCCAAGTTCGGCATCCCCTACGATGAGGTGCCCGAAGTCGCGGCCGACGTGCGCGAGCGCTTCGACCTCGTCGGCCTGCACGCCCACGCCGGCAGCGGCGTTCTCCACGACGACTTAGACGACCACTGCCGAGCCATCGCCAAGGTCGCCGACATGGGCCGAGCAGTCATCGCCGACGGCGCGGAACTGGACTTTGTCGACTTCGGCGGCGGCTTCGGCGTTCCCTACAGGGAGACTGTCGAGCCGCTGGACATGGATACCGTCGGCGAGAAGGTCCGCGAGGCGGTCGGGGACCTCAACGCGCAGGTCAAACTCGAACCCGGTCGCTACGTCGTCGCCGACGCCGAACTGATTCTCACCGAGGTCAACACGGTCAAGGAGACGCCGGCGGCGACCGTCGTCGGCGTCGACGCCTCGCTGGCGACGCTCATCCGACCGGCAATGTTCGGCTCCTACCACCCGATTCGGAACGTCACTGCGCCGGGCCGGGAAGCCGAACCGGTGTCCGTTGGTGGTCCGTGCTGTACGAGCGCCGACGTGTTCTGTACTGACCGACCCATCGCCCGACCCGAGCGGACTGACCTGCTCGCCATCGGCAACGCCGGCGCGTACGGTTACGAACTGGCGAACCAGTTCCACTCCCAGCCGCGGCCGGCGGAAGTCGCGTTCGAGGACAGCGAGACCCGCATCGTGCGGGAGCGTGAGACGCTGGCGGACGTGACTCGCATGGAGCGGTAATGGCGTTCGACATCCCTTCGTTCCACCGGCAGGCCGTCGAAACGCCGTCACACGAGCGCGTCGATGACATGCGCTCGCTGCTGGTCGACACGCTCGAAGACGCCGGCGAGTACCCGGAGATAGACGACCTCGGTAACGTCGTCGTGTCCCGTGGCGATACCGACGGGACCCATATCCTGCTCAACACGCACATAGACACCGTGCCGCCGCATCTGCCCTACGAGCGGCGGACGGAGCCGCCGGGGCCAGACGAGAGTATTGATGGCTCTGGCGGTGACGGGGACGGCGACATCGTCTGTGGCCGCGGCGCCTGCGACGCGAAAGGGCCGCTCGCGGCACTCCTCGATGCGTTCCTCACCGTGACGCCCGACAACGGCCGCGTCACGCTGGCGATCTCCACCGACGAGGAGACGACACAGACCGGCGGCGCACACCTCGCGGACACAGTCGACGCCGACGGCTACATCGTCGGCGAACCGACCGGCCTCGACGTGTGTACCGCCGCTCGCGGCCAGTTCGAGGGGACAGTCACCATCCACGGCGAGAGCGCCCACGCCGCCGACCCCGGCAGCGGCCACAACGCGATTCGGGCCGCCGCGCCGATTCTGCAGGCGATGGAGGCATACGACGAGAAGACAGGCCCCGGCGAACACGAAACGCTTGGCTACCCCATTCTCACCCCGTCGATGGTCGAGGGCGGCGAAGCGACCAATCAGGTCCCGGCCGAATGCACCATCACGTTCGACCGGCGGAGCGTCCCGCCGGAGACCAGCGAGTCCTTCTGTGCCGACCTGCAGGCCCACCTCGAACAGTGGCTCCCGGAGTCGATGGACCTCACCGTGGACCTCATCCGCCCGGATACGCCGTTCCCCGAGGCGTTTGCGACCGACACCGACGCGGAACTGGTCCGCACACTGCAGGAAGCTAGTGGCGGCGGGGTTCGACAGTTCGGGGCCGCGACAGAGGCCTCGTATTTCGCAAGTAACGGGCCGACTGTGGTGTTCGGCCCCGGTGACCTGAGCGACGAGATAGGGGCCGTTGCGCACTCGAAACGCGAGTACGTCCGCCTCTCAGAAGTGCGAACCGCCGCGCGAGCCGTACGGGAGACGGTTGAACGGCTGATCTGAGTGGCGGCCTCGCCGACGGACTGGCCTACGCCGACCGCCGCTGGACGAGGTCGGAGAGCGCCGTCGTCGCGTCTTCGTCTGTTACGCTGTCGAACTCCTCGTAGTAGTCCGCGGTGGCCTGAAACGCCGCCGGTTTTAGCGGGACGACAACGTCGTCGGCCCACCGCTGTACCTCCTCAAGCACGTCCGGCGGTGCGACAGGGGCAGCGGCGATAACCTCGTTCGCGCCTGCCTTTTGGAGACGCTGTATTGCGACACGCATCGCCGCACCTGTCGGAATCCCATCATCGACCAGCAGAACCCGTTTGCCAGCCACGTCAAGCGGCCCCCATGTCTCGCCGTAGTCGACCGCTCGCGACTCGACGGTGTCGCTCGCGTGCGTCTTCGCCTCCTGAACGTACTCCCAGTTCACGTCTAGGAACCGCATCATCGGGCTGTTGATCCACGAGAAGCCCCCCGGCGCGACGGCTCCGATAGTCAGCTCAGGGTGGTTTGGAGCGCGTATACGTTGTATGACGATGACATCCATCGGGAGCCCGGTCGCGTCAGCGACCACGTTGCCGACGGGGACGCCGTTCGGTGCGAGCGTGACGACGATATCGCCGACGACATCCCGCCGGCGCAGCGCGGCCACGAGCTGTTGCGCCGCATCCGAGCGGTCTGTGAACATACCACACTATACGGAATCGTACATCCTAATCATTCCGGTCAGTCGTCACCGGGGCTGGCGGCCGACCGAGCGGGTGGCTGCGTCACCGGCTCAGTCCTGGGGTGTCGGCTGGTCGGGTTCCTGCCCGAGGGCCAGCGTCTCCTCGACCTGTGTGTACGTCAGAACGAGACCGACAAACGCGAGCGCGGCACCGGCAGTGAAGGGCGTGCTGAACGACCCGAAGTTGTACAGCAGGCCCGACGCCAGCGGCCCGATAGCGACGCCGAGACCGAACGCCATTGTCAGGACAGACAGCGTCGTCCCGGACCCTCTCGCGCCGGCCAGATCACCGGCAAGAGCGAGCGACGGGGCGAACACGAGCGCGACGGCGATGCCCTGGACGAACCGCGCCAGAAGCATGCTCCACGGGCCTGTCACGACACCCTGTGCGAACACCGACGGAACAAGGATGACGAACCCGGCGACGATGAACGGCCGTCGACCAAACCGGTCGCTCGCTCGGCCGATGGGTACCTGAAAGACGACGTTCGCGATGACGACGGCGGCAAACTGGACGCTGAAGAACAGGGTCGACTCGTCCAGCCGCATCCGAATTGGCCCTTCGAGCGTGGCAAACAGGGCGATAGTGGCCGCCATTAGGAAGGTGCCGATACCGAGGACGAACACTGAATCGAGCCCCTCCCCCTCTCGGTCCAGAATCGCTATCGAGAGGTCTTTGCCCGCTTCGGCATCGACCGGTGGATCCTGAATCAGGGCCCACACGAGGACGAAGCTCACGACAGCGCCCAGCACGGCGATGGCGAAGGCGGCGGTGAAGCCGGATATCGCGGTGCCGGCGAATCGGTAGGTCACCACGTCGTTCGCGGCGAGTCCGCCGGTGATGACGACGCCGGCGATTATCGGCCCGAACCCGAAGCCGATGAGCCGGAAAGTGTTGAACACGCCGAAGTTCCCGCCGCGCTCGGCGTCACTCGCCGCGTAGTCGTTTACCAGCGCCACCGTCGCCGGAATCGTGAACGCCGCACCGAGTCCCTGAAATGCCCGCGCGGCGAGGACCGTCCAGTACGAGGAGAGGAACGGGTAGGCCGCGCTGCCGATAGCGAACAGCACCAGCCCGGTGAGGACGAAAATCCGGCGCTTACCGGTCCGGTCCGAGAGCCGCCCGGTGAAAGGCTGGCCGAAACTGTTCAACAGGCCGAACAGGGAGAGCACCAGACCGATGAGCGTCTCCGTCTGGAGGGTGAACCCGAGTATCTGCTGGCCGGCGATACCGGCGAGCGACACCTGTCCGCTGGCGATGTACAGGGGGAGCACGATGATGAGAAACGAGTTGCCCAGCGCGTCCGCCATCCGAGCGAACGCGAGCGTCAGGACCCGGGTGTCAGTGCCGAGGACCATCTACCCCTGACGAAGGCGGCCACACTCGTGATAGTTGCGTTCCCCGCGGTGGTACGTCGACCCGAAAACAGCACCGGCGAGACAGCGGCGCTCAGATGTCGTCGGCCTGCTGCGCCGCGATCCCCGTGTAATCGGTCGGCGTCAGCGCCTCCAGTTCGGCCCGGACCTCGTCGCTCACGTCGAGGTCGGCAAACATATCGTGGAAGTCCTCGATGGTGACCTCGCGGCCCCGAGTGGCCTTTTTGACCTGCTCGTAGGCGTCGGCGTACCCTTCGCGCCGGAGGATCGTCTGAACGGCTTCGCCGATGATCTCCGGCGTCGCGGCGAGGTCGTCGCGCATCACCTGCTCGTTGGGGACGACCTTCGCCAGCCCGTTCTGGCACTTGCTGTAGCCGATGAGACAGTGGGCGAAGGCGGCCCCGATGTTGCGCTTGACCGTCGAGTCCGAGAGGTCCCGCTGGAGCCGGGAGTTCGTGACGTAGTCGCCGAGGAAGTGGAGGTCGGAATTGGCCTTCGAGAGGTTCCCCTCGCTGTTCTCGAAGTCGATTGGGTTGACCTTGTGGGGCATCGTCGAGGACCCCGTTTCGCCCTCGACGGCTTCCTGGCCGAGATAGCGGTCCGAGACGTACAGCCACACGTCGAGGTCGAGGTCCAGCAGGATGTTGTTCGCGCCCCGGAGCGCATCGAACAGGACCGCGAGGTCGTCACAGGGGTTGACCTGCGTCGTCAGCGGTTCGTGCTCCAGGCCGAGGTCGCCGACGAAGGAATCGGCGAACGTTGGCCAGTCCACGTCGGGGTAGGCGGCGACGTGGGCCGCGTAGGTTCCCGACGCGCCGGCGAGCTTTCCGGAGAGGCCCTCAGCAGCACGCTCGACCCGACCGATGGCCTGGCCCAGCCGCGAGGCGTAGACGGCCATCTCCTTGCCGAACGTCGTCGGCGTCGCAGGCTGGCCGTGTGTGCGGGCCAGCATCGGCACGTCAGCGTAGGTGTGGGCCATCTCCACCAGCGTATCCCGAATCTCGCGGAGTTCGGGCACCAGCACCTCCTCGGCGGCGGGCTTGACGAGCAGCCGCTGGGCGAGGTTGTTCACGTCCTCGCTGGTCAGGCCGAAGTGAATCCAGTTGGCGGCGTCGAGGTCGTCGGGCATCCCCAGCCGGATGAAGTACTCGATGGCCTTCACGTCGTGGTTGGTCGCCGCGTACTCGCCGTAGCCCTCGGTTTCGAGCTGTTTGACGACGCTCGCGTCCTCGTCGTCGAACTCCTCGTACAGCGCCCGGAGCGTCGCGCGCTGGCCGTCGTCGATTGACAGCGGCGTGGCGTCGAGGTCGGCAAGCGCGATGAGATACTCGACTTCGACTTCCACGCGGGCGCGCATCAGCGCCCGCTCGCTGGCGTACGGGACGAGCGGTTCGGTGTAGCGGGCGTATCGGCCGTCGAGCGGCGAAACGGCGGCCAGTGGCCCTCTCTCGGTCATACCCGAGTGTGCGCGGGAGGCGCGAAAAAGCGTGTCGTTCTCCCGCAACCGCGACGCGGTGCGGCAGCGAGGCGTGGTGTGACGGCGAGAAAGGTGGGGAGCGGGGGTTCGGGTGAAAGAGGAGGCCGCGTCGTTAGTTGCTGAACTCGTTGCAGACCGGGATACCGACCGTGTTGTAGTCGCTCATCGCGGCCAGTTCGTCGGGTACCTGGTGGATGTCGACCGTGTCCTCGACCAGCGCCGTCGGGTCGAGTTTGCTCGATTCCACCATGTCCAGCATTTCGCTGTACCGCGATGGCTGGAGCCCGAGTGAGCCCTTGAAATCGATTTCTTTGGCGACGAACTCGTCGGTCGGGAGCGACACCATCCCCGCCTCCTCGCTGGTGGTCAGTCCGATCTGGACGTGCGTGCCGCCTTTGCGGAGCGAGTTCACCGCGTTCTGGCAGGTCGTTGCGATACCGAGGGCGTCTGCGGACACGTCGGCCCCGCCGTCAGTGATGTCCCTGACCTCCTTTGCGGGGTCGTCGACCGCCTGTGCGTTGACGGTGGCGACAGCGCCGAGGTCTTCCGCGCGCTCCAGTTTCTCGTCCATCAGGTCGACTCCGATGACGTTGCCGCCGAGGGCGTTCGCGATGTGAACCGCCGAGAGCCCGATGCCACCGCAGCCGTGGATAACAACGTCGTCGCCGGCACTGACCGGTGCGCGGTGGGCCATCGCGTGGAACGAGGTCATGAACCGACAGCCCATCCCGGCGGCCGACTCGGCGTCGATACCGTCCGGGAGCGGAACGGCGTTGAGGTCGGCGTTGGGAATGTGGACCTCCTCGGCGAACGCGCCGGGGGCCTGGTTCATGAACCCGAGACCGATGTGGTTCTCGCAGATGTTTTCCCGCCCGTTTCGACAGAGGTCGCAGTTCCCGCAGGCGAAGTTGAACGGAATGGCGACCTCCTGTCCCTCCTCAATGTTTTCGACGTCTTCGCCGACAGAGACAATCCGGCCTGTCGGCTCGTGACCGAGGACGTGTGGCGGGTCAGGCCGGTACCCGAACCAGTCCCAGTCCCCCTGCCAGCAGTGCCAGTCGGACCGACAGATACCACAGCCGATGACCTCGGCGACGGCACCGTCCGGCTCCGGTTCGGGGCGTTCGACTTCTTGTACTGTTAGCGGCTCCTGAAACTCTTCTAGTAGTACTGCTTGCATTACACTATTAACAGAGGATATCTTACTAATGAATATTATGGTTTTTGAGCTACAATATCTTCGCGAGCGAGGAGGTCCGCACCCCTGATATTGTGGTTACTCGGCTGCGTCAATCTAAGTCCAGAATAATTTCAAATAACTGCCGCTGCTGCCGAAGCCGATGACACATATCAAGTAGCCATATTTTCGTCCACATCGAAATACCTTCGACAGAGAGCGAAGAGATGGTCCCGCTAGCCGGCCAATCCTCAACTCAGCCAGCCGTAGTCGCCGTCGGCATCGCCAAAGCGGCCATCCGGTGGGTCAAAGCGATAGAGGTCCTGTCCAAGTGCGACCCACGCGAGGCCGTAGACGGTTGCCGCCGCTGGCTGGACTTCGAACCCGAGGAACGCGATAGTCCCGAGGCCAAGCAACACGCCCAGCCACGGCGGCTGGATGCGCGTCCTGACGAGACCGACGGTGACCAGTAACGACCCGCTGACCAGCACGAGTACGCCGACCGCGATGACCGCCTCGCTACCACCGGAGAGGAGGCGGACCAGTTGTCCGACGGCGAAAACGAGGCCGCCGAGGCCGCCGGCCCACGCACCGATGGTCCCTGGCCGCTTCATCCGTGCGCCGTAGAAATCCTCAATGGCATAGTGACCGGCTACGACACCGAGTGCGGAGAGGGCGGTTCCGGCGAGGATGGAGGTACTCATTTCGGTCTGACCGGTCGCGGACAGCACCACGGCCCAGCCAACCCAGACGACACCACCGACGGCGGCGACCGCACCCGCGCGCTGACACCGTAGCTTCGCCATACGGGCGAGTTGGCGGCGGGCTACAAATGCGCACCGAACCGGTACACGCCGAGAATACAGACATAGCTAATGTGGCTCGGTCGCACGCCACAGACCGGCCGGGGGTTTCGCAACAACTTTGCACGGTCCGGTCGGTCAGTCCCACATGAAACTCGCCGGTATGGCCAGTAACCGCGGCCGAAATCTCATGAACATCGCGGACCGCGCCCCGGGCGGGGCGGAGTTCGCCGTCGTTCTGACCAATGACGCCGACGCGCCGGTGCTCGAAGCAGCCGCCGAGCGCGGCATCCCGACCGAGGTCGTCGAGCACGACGCGGACGAGTCGCGCGAGTCCCACGAGGAGCGCGTCCTCGACGCCCTCTCGGAGTACGACTTCGACCTCGTCACGCTGGACGGGTATATGCGCGTCCTCAGCGAGACGTTCCTCGACGAGACACCGACCGCGCTGAACGTCCACCCAAGCCTGCTGCCGAACTTCACCGGGGCGAACGCTCACGAGCAGGTCCTCGACGCCGGCGTGAAGGTGACGGGCTGTACCGTCCACGTCCTTGATGAAAGCGTCGACGGCGGCCCCATCGTCACGCAGGAACCGATTCCCGTCTTCGAAGGTGACGACGAGGACAGTCTCAAAGAGCGCGTGCTCTATGAAGGCGAGTTCACCGCCTACCCGCGCGTCATCGAGTGGTTCGCCGAGGACCGCGTCACCATCGACTGGGATGCAGGCACGGTCTCAGTAGAGGGCGACGAGGGCGGAGACTTCCCTGCCCGCCGCATCGTCTCGGATGACCTCGCATCGAGTCTGCGCTATGGGGAGAACCCCCATCAGAACGCCGCGCTGTACACTGACACGACCGTCTCGGAGGCCAGCGTCGTCCACGCCGACCAGCTCAACGAGGGTGCGAAGGCGCTGTCGTACAACAACTACAACGACGCCGACGGCGCGCTGAACCTCATCAAGGAGTTCGAGGAGCCCGCCGCGGCGGTCATCAAACACACCAACCCGGCCGGCTGTGCGACTGCCGACTCCGTGGCCGACGCCTACGAGAAGGCACTGTCGACGGACCCGATGAGCGCTTTTGGAGGTATTGTCGCGCTGAACCGCGAGTGCGACGCCGCCACCGCCGAGCAGATCATCGACTCCTTCAAGGAGGTCGTCGTCGCGCCCGGCTACACCGACGCCGCGCTCGATGTACTGTTCGAGAAGGAGAATCTCCGCGTGCTGGATGTCAACGAGAACTTCGAGGTCACCGACAGCCTGACCGAAAAGCCCCTCGTTGGGGGCCGACTCGTTCAGGAGCGGGACACCCAGCACCTCTCAGTCGACGATCTTGAAGTCGTCACCGAGCGCGAGCCGACCGACGAGCAGATCGAGTCGCTGCTGTTCGCCTGGCACACGCTCAAACACGTCAAGTCCAACGGCATCCTCTTCGCCGACGGGACAGAAACGGTCGGCATCGGCATGGGGCAGGTGTCCCGGGTCGACGCCGTCCGGCTGGCCGCGATGAAGGCCGACGAACACGCCGAGGGGAAGGACGCCGAGGGCGCGGTGATGGCCTCGGACGCCTTCTTCCCGTTCCCGGACGGCATTGAAGAGGCCGCCGACGCCGGCATCGAGGCGGTTATCCAGCCCGGCGGCTCGAAGAACGACGAGAGCGTCATCGAGGCCGCGGACGAACACGACATGGCGATGGTGTTCACCGGGCAGCGGTCGTTCAGACACGACTGAGCGGTAGCGAGAGCGTGTCTGAGCCTCGGTAGACGAGTGGCACGAGTCTATCGGTGGTTCCGGCACGACTGAGCGGGACCGCAGCGCAACCGGTAGCCGGCAACGAAAGAGGTTTTGTCGAGGCTTTAGAACCCGCTCCCGATGGCAAACGACAACGACAGGGAGGAAGCTGTCCGCGACGCTGTGGACGTCTCTCGGAGCGGTGCCCCAGCGGGTGGGAGTGTCATCCGTGACCGGTTCTCCGCGGACGAGATCTTCCAGCGCATCATCGTCGCGGCCGACGAGGAGGTGACAGTCGGGACTCGCGAGATGTTCTTCGCCGGCGTCGCGGGCGGGTTCGCTATCACAGTGACGTTCATGCTGTACGCGTCATTGTACGCGAAGACCGGCGGCGACCCGATATTGAGCGCGCTGTTGTACCCGCTCGGGTTTGTCTTCATCATTCTCGGGGATTATCAGCTCTACACGGAGAACACACTCCCGCCGGTCGCGCTTGTCCTCGAACGGCTGGCGAGCATCCCGTCGCTGCTCCGTATCTGGGTCGTCGTCCTGATTTCGAACCTCTTCGGCGGGATGCTCGGCGCGCTCGCGCTGGCGACGACCGACGTTCTCTCCGCCGACGCGGCGGCGGCCGCCGCCGGCTTCGCCCAGAAAGCTATCGCGACCTCTCAGCTAACGCTGTTCTCGAAGGCGGTGTTCGCCGGCCTCATCGTCGCCGGCGTCGTCTGGGTCGACTACTCGCTGCGGGACAGCATCTCCCGGCTCGTGTTGATTTACATCGCCTTCCTGGCGATTCCCTTCGGAAACCTCTATCACGTCGTCGTCTCCGCGACGGAGATGTTCTATCTCGTGTTTATCGGCGAGCTGGCGCTGTCTGTCGGCCTCTGGCAGTTCGTTCTCCCGGTACTTCTCGGCAACTCCGTCGGCGGCGTCGTGCTCGTGACCGTCGTCAACTACTTCCATACGACCGAACGGCGGCTCGAAACAGCGCGAGATCAGGGGTCCAAGCGCCAGCTCACCATCCGGGAGTGGATCTGGGGCGGGTGGTCCGCTTCGGGCCGCTCGTACGTGCCGGCGACCGACGAAATTCCCCAAAGCGATCCGGAGTCGCGAGAGAACGAGCGCTGACACAAACCATTTCAACGGCCTCCGGCTATCGTTGGTGTGAACTGGGTGAGAGATAACCGGCTGCTGCTTCTGTTTGCCGCCGTCGTTCTGACGACGCTGGGCGCTGTCGGGCTGGGAATCGTCGGTGTCGTCGCGACAGTCGGGGCGCTTCTCGGCGGCGGCGCGGTCATCCAGACTTTCGCCGGGTTCCTGCTTGGCACATTGCTCCTAGTGGGCGTTGACATCGTCTTCTCGGTCGCGCTGGTCCGTGCGCTGGCCCGGCGGGCGTCGGTGCCGAAGAGCCAGCGCGTCGCTGGTGGGCTCACCCGTCTCGAATCAGTCGTGCCACCGCTCGCGTCGCTCGGCCTCGCCGACGTGTTCGCGCCGCCGGAGCCGACAGTCGAGGAGCGACACGAGGCGTTGACGCGCCGGTACGTCGAGGGGGACCTCTCCGAGGCCGAGTACGAGCGGGAACTGCAGGCGCTTCTCGGCGAGTCAGAGAACCCGGATTCTGAACTGCTGGACGCCGTCGACATGGAGACCGACCTACCGCGGACCGCGGCGACCGACACCGAGTACGAGCCCGCCCGGGAATAGCCTGAGCGGGTTTTACATAGTCGCCCGACGACGGGTCACGTATGGACGCACCCACGTTTCTCGAAGTCGAGGTGGAGCGAGACGCCATCGCCTCGGCGCTCGACGCCGTTCCCGGCGTCGCCGTTGTCGACGATACCACTACTGGCCCATCACCGGGACCGGCGGGGCCGGACGGGGCCGAGGATTCCGGCCCCAGTCTCACGGACCGCCTCGGGTCGCTGTGGCGACAGTGGGGGCTGCTCGGCACGGGGCTGTCCCTCATCGCGCTCGGCGCGGCAACGGCTTGGCTCTGGTGGTACCGCCGCCGCAACGCTGATGGAACCGATGCCAGGAGCACCGACGAGGACGCGTCGGAATGGGCCACGGAACGTCCAGACGAAACGCCACCACCGGCTGAACCGAGCGTCGACACGCCATCACCGGCCGAGACGGAGTTCGAGCCGACAGCAGCGGTAGAAGACGCCGAGGAGACGCCGGCTCCAGAGGCGCAGGAAACGTCGCTGGCCACAGAGATGCCACGGACTGAGTCCGAGTCCCGGCGGCAGGATACTGGGACGGGTACGGAGCTATCTGGCGCTCCCAAGTCAGAGACCGAGACGGACACTCTGGAACAAGTGGAGACGGAGCCCACTGAGACGGACACGGACGAGCGACCGGAAGCGAAGATCGACCCGGCACCGCTGCTGGGTGCCGCGTTCCTGATTCTGTCGAGCGCGGTCGGTCGGTGGGCCACGCGCGAGCGTAGCGACCAGGCGTAACTGTCGCCGGCAGGCCAGTGGGAGACCAGTTGGGTAAGCAGGCTGTTCGGGGCGTCTTCGCGCCGGACACACGCAACAGTCCGACAGGCTAAAGCGAGCGGCTCCGATAGCCCGACCATGGAGTTCCACGAGGCCGCGAACTTCCTCTTCGAGTTGCGCCGGTTCGCCTCGCGACCCGGTACTGATGCCACGCAGGACCTGCTATCGTCGCTCGGTGACCCACAGGAGGGGCTTCGCTGCGTCCAGATTGCGGGGTCCAACGGGAAGGGGTCCACCGCGCGGATGGTCGAACGAACGTTGCGGGAAGCAGGCCTCGATGTCGGACTGTACACGTCCCCGCATCTCGACGACGTGCGCGAGCGAATCCGTATCAACGGCCGGAAGCTCTCCGAGGCCGCGCTCGTCGAGTTCGTCGAATCGGTTCAGGCGTACGTGACCGAGCAGGGCGCGGCCAATGATTCGCCCACCTTCTTCGAGACGATGACTGCGATGGCGCTGTGGGAGTTCGACCGCCAGGACGTCGACGTTGCAGTGCTGGAGGTCGGTATCGGCGGCCGGTACGACGCCACGAGCGTGGTCGATCCGGTCGCAAGCGCCGTCACGTCCGTGACGCTCGAACACACCCACATCCTCGGCGATACCGTCGAGGAAATCGCCCACGACAAGGCCCACGTCGCCCCGGACGGCAATCCGCTGGTGACCGGGATGACAGGCGACGCGCTCGCGGCCGTCCGCGAGTTCACCGACGATGTCGTGACCGTTGGGAGCGCCGTCGAGACAGACCAGAGCCCGGCCGAGAGCGAGGCCGATATATCCGTGAACTACGGCGGTCGTGAGGGGCTGGAGGGGTCGGTCTCGGTCGACGGCCCGGACTGGAGCGTCGATACCTCCCTCCCGCTGCTGGGCGCACATCAGGCACAGAACGCCGGAATCGCAGCCACACTGTGCCGGCAGGTCGCGGACGTCTCGCAGTCCGATCTCGAACGCGGCCTGCGAAACGCCCACTGGCCCGGTCGGTTCGAGGTGATGAACGAGTCGCCGCTGGTCGTCCTCGATGGGGCACACAACCCCGGGAGCATCGAGCGCACCGCGGAGACGCTGTCCTCGTTCGACTACGACGACCTCTACGTCGTCATCGGGGCGATGGTCGACAAGGACCACGAGCGCATCGCCGCGGCGTTACCGGACCCGGACCACGTCGTCGCCTGCCAGCCTGACGTCGACCGGGCGGAGTCCCACCAGGTTGTCGCGACCGCGGTTGAGAACGCGACCGACGCCACCATCGAGACGCGAAACGACGTATCCGGGGCGCTCGATATCGCACTCGACGCCGCGGACTCCGGTGATGCAGTCCTCGTGACCGGGTCGCTGTACGCCGTCCGGGAGGCCCGGACCGGCTGGTCGCGCTCGCTGATCCCCAAGCAGGTCGACTCGCTGGCCGAGGCCCGCGAGACCATCGAGAGCGCCCACGTCACCGATACCGGGGCCTGGCGGATGCGGGGGAAGGGCGTCCACCGCGTCCTGCGTACCCGCGTCCAGCCGCGACAGGCCCAGTATCTCAAGGAGGAACTGCTGTCCTTGGGCGGCGAATGTGCCGTCTCTGGGCTGGACGGCCAAGAGGAGGAATCAACCGACGTGGTCATGATGGCGACGATGGCCCAGTACAAGCGCCTCGCGGAGAAGCTGGACGGCCAGCCCTACGGGCTCGCGTCCTTCGCCGACGAACTGCGGGGGGCGCTGTCCATCCAACAGTCCGAGCCAGACACGTCGGCAGCGTATCCCTGGGACGACGGCACAGCCGTTATGGGTATCTGCAATATCACCCCGGATTCCTTCCACGACGGCGGCGAGTACAACGCCGTCGAGGACGCCGTCGCCCGCGCCGAGCAAATGGTCGAGGACGGCGCGGATATCCTCGACATCGGCGGGGAGTCGACCCGGCCCGGTGCCGAACCGGTCCCGGTCGAGGAGGAGATCGACCGCGTGGTGCCGGTCATCGAGGCGCTTTCGGAGCTGGACGTCGCCATTTCCGTCGACACGCGGAAGGCCCCAGTCGCGCGAGCGGCGCTCGACGCCGGTGCGGACATCCTGAACGACGTCTCCGGCCTCGAAGACCCCGAGATGCGCCTTGTCGCCGCCGAGTACGACGTGCCGGTGGTCGTGATGCACTCCATCGAGACGCCGGTCGACCCCGACAGCGACATCCACTACGACGACGTGGTGGGGGACTGCATCGACCAGCTGACGGAGCGCGTCCTGCTCGCGGAAAAGGCCGGACTCGACCGAGACCAGATCATCGTCGACCCGGGCATCGGCTTCGGGAAAGCTGCCACGGAGGACTTCGAACTGCTCGACCGACTTCCGGAGTTCGAGGCACTCGGCTGTCCAATCCTGGTCGGGCACTCCCACAAGTCCCTGTTCGGGCTGGTCGGACAGGAAGCGGGCGACTGTCTGGAGGCGACCATCGCCGGGACGACGCTGGCGGCCGAACGGGGGGCCGACATCGTTCGCGTCCACGACGTCCCGGAGAACGTTGCCGCGGTTCGGGTCGCTGAGGCAGCTCAGAACCCGGAGAAATTCGAGGACTGAGCGGCGCTGTTTGTCCGTAATTCCACCAGACCGAAAGCACTTACGCCACCACCGAGCACCGCTGGTATGGATCAGCGAGACGTTGTCCGCGAGGGGTACGACGAGATTGCGAGTACCTACGCCGAGAAGCGGGACGGGAACGGTCGCGAACGGACCCTTGTCGAATCGCTTGCAGCGGCCCTCCCTGATGGTAGTCGCGTCCTCGATGCGGGCTGTGGTGCGGGTACGCCGGCAATGGAAGTTCTCGCCGATCAGCACGATACCATCGGACTGGATATCTCAGCCGAACAGCTCCGTACCGCTCGTGATACTGTCGACTCCGACGGACTGGTCCGTGGTGACCTGGCGACGCTCCCGTTCGCTGACGATACGTTCGAGCCGTTGTCTCCTACCACGCCGTCATCCACGTTCCAAAGGACGAACACGCCACTGTCTTTTCCGAATTTGAGCGCGTGCTCCGGCCCGGCGGGCAACTCCTGGCCGCGCTAGGAGACGACCCATGGGAAGGCACGAACGACGACTGGCTGGATACCGGCACCGCCATGGCCTGGAGTTTCCACGGTCGTGAACGTAGCGCAGATCTACTGACGGAAGCCGGCTTTCGCGTCGAATCGGTCGAACCGGTCGACGATGAACTCGGAGGGACCTTCGCCATATTCCGGGCACAACCGGAGGACAGCGAGACACTGCCGGGTCACAACTGAATCAGGGGACTTGCGTTCGTGTGGAGAAGGGTTCTATAACCAGGACTACTCGGGCAGTTGTTCGGTGCGTTAGGCCTGGGCGGCACAAGCAATTTCCCCACTATATTGGGGGGATTATTCCCGATATCTCTCAACAATGAAAATCGGGAGCGAACATATAAGGTTTGTATCGGTGGAGGTCCGCCATGGAATTACGGGACGGGAGTAAGAACTCCCGAGAGCGCATCAGTTCTTCTGACAGAAAAGCGGTCGACGGCGGAACGCTTACCGATCGTATCGGACTGGACGCCGGGGAGATACGCTGGCGGAAGGAGTTCACCGGATTCGACGAGTCGGACGTCGACAATCTGACCGCGATGGAAGCGAAGACGAACGCCCGGGCCGAATCTGTCGTCGACGACTTCTACGATCACCTCAAATCGTTCGACGAAACCATCGAGATTTTCGGGCGGTCCACCAAGTCGGTCGACCAGCTCAAAAACACACAGTCACAGTACCTCCGCGACCTCGTCGCCGGGAGCTACGACAAACAGTACTTCGAGAACCGGGCCCGTATCGGGAAGATTCACGACATGCTCGACCTCGGCCCGAAGATCTATCTCGGGGCCTACAGCATCTACTTCGAACATTTCCTGCGGACAATCGTCGAGGACCTACAGTCGGGCGACGCCGCCCGGGACGAGGCACTCGAAGAGATGCAGGCGCGGGCGCTGTCCGTGTTCAAACTCCTCAACCTCGATCAGCAGGTGGCGATGGACACCTACATCGACTCGTACAGCCAGCGTCTGGAATCGGCAATCGATGACCAGCAGGCGCTGATGGAGGAGGTCGAGAGCGGACTCCAGCAGCCCATCGACGAACTGAGCGCCTCAGCCGAGGAGGTCGCCCAGACGAACCAACAAATCACCGACACAGCCGAGACACAGTCCGAGTCGATGGACGAGGTGGCGGGCGAGGTCGCGGATATGAGCGCAACCATCGAGGAGATCGCCTCGACCGCCGAAGAAGTCGCGAGTACCAGCACATCGGCCGAGGAAAAGGCGGAACGCGGGAACGAAGCCGCACAGCAGGCCGCGGCCATGATGAACGACGTCGACGACGCTGTCGATACGGTTTCCACAGACATCGCCGGCCTCCGGGAGCAGGCCGACGAGATCGACGACATCGTCGAGGTGATCAACGACATCGCGGACCAGACCAACATGCTCGCGCTGAACGCGTCTATCGAGGCCGCACGCGCCGGCGAGGCGGGCGACGGGTTCGCCGTTGTCGCCGACGAAATCAAGACGCTCGCCGGAGATTCACAGGAACACGCGAACCAGATCGAGGACACCGTCACAGAGATCCAAGACGAGACCGTCGACGCCGTCGAGAGCCTCGAAACCGTGACAGAGCAGGTGACGGAGGGCATCGATCAGGTCGAGACGGCGGCCGAACAACTCGAAGAGATCGTGTCGGCGGTCAACGAGGCAGCACAGGGCATCCAGGAGGTCTCGGCGGCCACCGACGACCAGGCGGCGTCGACCGAGGAGGTCGCCAGCATGATCGACGAACTGTCGAGCGGCATCGACGACATGTCAGCACAGCTCGACGACCTCGCGGCGACGAACGAAGAGCAGACGGAGAAGATTCAGGACGTGGCCGAGACGGCGCGCCGACTCGACACCGACACAGAATAAGCGCGACTCACAGCCAGCGCCCCTGGCTTACTCTTCGGCTTCGGGTGGCTCGACGGCCTCGGCCTCCGTCTCGGTCACGCGGATACCCTTCGAAGCGAGGTGGCGCATCTGGCGGCGGACGAAGTCTTCCTCTGTGGTCCCTCGCGTCGCGAGAATGACCATCCGGGCGTCGCCGGCGGGGCGCATCGTCCGCCCGGCCCGCTGTGCGCCCTGCCGACGGGACCCGCCCAGTCCAGAAGCGACGATGGCGAGTTCGGCGTCGGGGAGGTCGATGCCCTCGTCACCGACGCGGGAGACGACCAGCGTGTTCAGTTCGCCCCGGCGGAACTCGTCGAACAGTTTCTCCCGGCGGGCGTGTGGCGTCTCGCCGCTGATGAACGGCGCGTCGATGGCCTCGCTGATGGCCTCGCCCTGGTCGAGGTACTCGATGAACACAAGCGCCTTCGCGGCGGGGTTCTCGGCCAGCGCGTAGTGTATCTCGTCAATCTTTCCGGTGTTGCTGGCGGCAGCCTGTCGGCGGTCGTGGCCCGACGTGGAACTGTACTCGGACTGCTCGGTCTCGTTGCCCCACGGTACGAGGCGGATTTCGACCTCGGGTTCGGCCACGTAGCCCTCGTCGAACAGTTTGCCCCAATCTGTCCCGATGGGCGGGCCGATGAGCGTGAATATCTCCTCCTCGTCGTCGCTCTCCCGCGTCGGCGTGGCGGTCAGGCCCAGCCGGTGTTTGGTCTGGAGGTCCGCACTCCGGCGGTGAATCGGCGACGGGACGTGATGGACCTCGTCGAAGACGATGAGGCCCCACTTGCGCTGGTCGAACAGCTTCCGGTGGCGGTCCATCCCCGCGGTGCGGTAGGTTGCGATGGTGACCGGCCGGATGTTCTTCTCGCCGCCGTGGTACTCGCCGATGTCGTCGTCGGTCAGGGTCGTGTGCCGGACCAGTTCGTCGTGCCACTGGGTCGCGAGTTCGCGCGAGGGGACGAGAATCAACGTCTCACCGCTGATAGCGGCCATCGCCCCCATCGCGGCGACGGTCTTGCCCGACCCCGGCGGGCCGACGAACACGCCAGAGCCCTGCTCGGTGAACCGCTCGACCCAGTCCTGCTGGTAATCCCGCAGGCGCAGGCGGAGGTCCATCTCGATGGCGTCGCCGGTCTCTAAGTCGCGGTCGTCACGGACCGGATAGCCCGCCTCGTACAGCGTGCGCTTGATCTCGGCGGTCGCGTCCTCGTTGACCCACGACTCCGAATCCGAGATGGGGGCCCGGAGGTGGTCGTCGTCGAGTTTCGGCCGGGCGACGTTGCCCATCAGGTCATCGCTCTCGGCTTCGAGGACGACGTAGCCGTCCTCGTGGGTCTTCAGGCGGAACTTCCGGGCGCGCTCCCACTGGCTCGTCACCCACTCTTCGAGGTGGGGCGAGCGCTCGCCCAGCACGTCCCGCATCGTCGTCAGGAGGGCGTCTAGAGACTCGTGTGGCGCGGCCCAGATGTCCTCCTCGCGGAGTTCGTACACGTACCCACCCGAACGGTTGGTGTCCTGCAGGCGCGCGAACTGTGAGAGTTGCGCCCGCGTGAACTGGTCGGGGTGTTCGACGACCACTTCGCGGCGGTCGGGGAACAGAACGACGCGCTCGCGGTCTGTCACCTCGGCGATGTCCGCCGGGTACCACACGGACTCGACCTCGGACACGTCCTGGCGCTCGATGTCGCCGTCGTCGGCGAGGCGCTCCAGTGCTTCCCGGGCCTCGTCTGGCGTCAGGTCCGTTTTCCGGGAGAACTCCGTCGCCGTCAGATGTGGGCGGCCGACGGCATCGATAGCGTCGTAGACGGCGTCGAGTTCGAGTTCTGCGGGGTCCGAGTCCTCGTCTCGGTCTGCTGGCTCCTCGACTGTCACTACCAAATGGAGGGGACCGACGCTCAAACGGGTTTCGTCTGGGCGACCGCCCCGTCGGTCCGAACACGTACATTAATATAGCGCCACTTAGACCAGCCGGCATGGTTGAGGGAATCGCGGCTGGACCGTGGTCTGTCGTTCCCGCGCTCGTCGCTATCGGTCTCGCTTGGTACACCCGGGACGCTCTTATCGGGCTGTTCGTGGGCATCGTCATCACAGGCGTGCTGGTCGGCGCATTACACCCCCAGGCTGTCGGGGTCCCGTCCGATCTGATCACCGCCGGCGGTGAGGTGGCGACCGTTCAGCCACAGGCAGAAGACGGGAGTCCCTGGACGGTCGGCGTCGGTGGCATCGTACTCGGAGCGCTCTTCGGGCTGAAGCTCGTGCCGGAAATCATCGCCACGGCCCCGCTGTTCGGGGAATGGTACGTCAAGAACGTCCTGCTCGCCATCTTCGCCATCGGCGGGCTGATCGGACTAATGATTCGAGCCGGTGCGATACAGGGCGTGCTGGAGGCGCTGGTGGCGCGGGCTGAATCCGCCGCAGACGCCGAGAAGGCCGCTTTCCTGGCCGGTATCGCAATCCACATCGACGACTACTTCAACTGTCTCGTGGTCGGCTCGATGATGCGCCCGCTGACCGACAAGTTCGACGTCTCGCGGGCCAAACTGGCCTACTACGTCGACTCAGCGGGGTCCCCGGCGTCCCGGCTCGCGTTCTACTCGACGTGGGGAGCGGCGATGGTCGGCTTCATCGGAGGCGGCCTCGTCGAGGCACAGCAGCAGGGGACGCTGCCCTCGGGCATGACCAACTTCGTGAACACCGGCGGCGAGCAGGTCACCGCGGCGACCGGTGCCGTCTGGCCGCTGTTTTTCAACACGCTGTTTACCGGCTTCTACTCCTGGATCGCGCTCGGTCTCGCGGGACTCGTCGCGTGGCAGGTCGTGCCAAACATCTACGGGATGGGGACGGAGGAATCCCGAGCGAGAAACGAGGGGAAAGTCGTCGGCGACGACGCCGACCCGATGATTTCCGCGGAGATGGACGAGTACGAGGTGTCAGAGACCGCGACGCCGGACTGGCGGAACTTCGCCTGGCCGATTCTCACCATGATCGTCGTCGGCCTCGGCGCGATGTTCTGGCGGGCCAGCCCCGTCATCTACGTCAAGGGGAAGGAAGGGATGGGGGCCACGCTGCTCCAGCTCGGCAGTTGGCAGCTCATCACGCCGCCGAGCGGCCCGTGGGCGTTCAACATCGGCGGCGTCCAGTTGGGTCTCGCGTCCTTCTCGGCACTCATCCTCGCCTTCCTGCTGTATCGCTGGAAGGGCGACATCCCGTCCAACGACGATGCCACCGACGCGATGATGGTCGGCTTCAAGGGCATCCTCCTTGCGGCCGTCATCCTGATGTTCGCCAGTTCCATCCAGAACGCGGTGACGATACTGGGTATTTCGTCGTTCGTGACGAACGTCTTCGGCGGCGTGCCGGCGTTCATCATTCCGGTGGGCGTCTTCCTCGTGACTTCCTTTGTTAGCTTCTCCGATGGCTCGTCGTGGTCGACCTACGGCATCATGTTCCCCATCGCCATCCCGCTCGCGTTCTCGACGGGCGCGAACCTCCCGCTCGTCCTCGGCGCGGTGTTCAGCGGCGGCATCTTCGGCGACCACACCTCGCCCATCAGCGACACGACCGTCCTCGCGTCGTCGACGAGCGGGAGCGACCACATGGTCCACGTCCGGAGTCAAGCGCCCTACGCTCTCATCGCGGCAGGTATCGCGGCCGCGCTGTTCCTCGTGTTCGGGCTGGTGCTCCCCGAAGGGTTCCGCGTCATCCCGTACTGACTGGTGGCGATTTGTCCCCGTCGTCAGCGCGTCTGAACGGCGTTCCGATTAGAAAAGACCGGTCTCCTCGATACGTGACTCGTACAGGTCCTCGTACTCTGCACGGACCTGTGCGTGGTCGAACTCGGCACAGGACTCGTCGACGGTCCGGCGCTCGAAGTCGGCCGATTCGGCGATTTTGTCGGCGATTTCCTGTGGGTTCGTCACCCGGAAGGCACGGTCGCGCTGCTCGATGAGTTCGTGGGCCGACGACTCGGCCTGGTACTCCACGATGCCGATACAGCCACAGGCCATCGCCCAGAGGAGGTCCGTTGCGAAACACTCTCGGAATGCCGTCTGGACGAATACGTGCGCACCCTTGTAGATCGAGACGCGCTCCTCGATGTCGCACGCGCCAGCGAAGGTCACGCGGTCGTCGATGCGGAGGTCGGCCGCCTCCTGTTCGTAGTACTCCCGCTCCGGGCCGTCGCCGATGATCGTCGCCGACCAACCCTTCTGTCTGAGTTCCGCCAGTCCGAGCAGCAGCGACTCGACGTTCGCGCTGCCGTCCAGCCGATGGGCGTACACCACGTCGATCTCCTCGTCGGGGTCGACTTCCCGGACAAGATCCATGTCGATGCTCTGTGGGAGAATCGCGGTCTGGTCCGCCGTCGCTCCCCGCTCGCGGACCCGCGTGCGGACGAGTTCGGAGGGGGTGACGAGACAGTCCGACGCGCGGAGCGCGAGGTTGGCCCGGCGGCTTTCGGGCACGTCTTCGTCCCCATACCACTCCGTGAGAAGCGGCGCGCGAGAGAGCGTTGCACCGGTCTTGGCCGCGAGTGCGACCGACGACGGCGTCGGGTGAACGTGGACGACATCCGGGCGGAACCGGGCGAGCATGGCCGGAAGGCGGACACAGAAGGAGGGGACGGTCGGCGAGACGGTGACGGCGCGGTACGTGACGCCGTCGCGCTCGCGCTGATTGTCGAATCCCGGCCACCACTGCGAACAGAACACGGTCACGTCGTGACCGGCAGCGGCGAGTTCGGTAGCCACCCGCTCCAGCCGGGTCCGTCCCACTGTGTCCCGGTACTGACTCGTCTCCATGGCGACGACCGCGACACGCATACAGGTGCGACGACGTGGCCGCTCAAAAATCCACCCGTTCGCGGTTGACGGCGACAGATGGCGGATTGGCCGTCGGAACTGTCGTTCGACTGGATGTTTATTACAGCGACTGCGCAACGTGTCAGTGTATGAGCGATGATGACGACCTCGAAGCGGAAGTACGTGACCTCCGCGCCGAGGTCGATGCCCTCCAGACACGCATCACCGCCCTGGAATCGAAACTGGACACCGACCCGCCTCCGTCTGTCGGGGACGAAACTGCAACCACTGAAGCGGACACGGCGGCTCCCGAATCGGAGGCCACACACGGTTCGGAGACAGCGCCAGAGACCGGCGAGACAGCCGACAGCGACGCGCCTGTCGACGAGCGGAACTGGGAGCGCGACATCGGGATGAAGTGGCTCGGCGGGGTCGGCGGGCTCGCGCTGGTGGTCGGCGTCGTCTTCTTCATTCGTCTGGCTATCGAAGCGGGCTACCTCGGCCCGCTCGGGCGTGTGCTCACCGGCACAGCGGGCGGGCTCATACTGCTCGCGGGCGGTCGGTACGCCGCCGAGCGGCAGGGCTACGACCGATGGGGTCGGCTCGTCGCGGGGACCGGCCTCGCCATCGCGTATTTCAGCGTCTACGCGGCCTACGGCTTCGAGTCGTACCGCGCCGCCATCGGAGCGCCGCTGTGGGCGGTCCTGCTCGTCCTGACGGCTCTCGTGGCCGCCACCGCGGTTCTCTCGGTGCGGGACCACGCGCCGGCCGTTGCCGGTGAGGCGTTCCTGCTGGGATACGTCACGGCCTACGTCGGACTCGACGCCGCGTCCTTCGTCGTCTCGCCGGCCTACGTCGTGCTTCTCACGGCCGGGCTGGTGACCATCGCCGCCGTCCGGCCGTGGAGCCGGCTCGTCCTCGGGAGCGTCCTCCCGGCCTACGTGCTCCACATCGCCTGGATGAACAGGCTAGAGCCACCCGAAGCGGTTGCCACCGCTGTTCTCGTCGCGACGTTCGCCGTCTACGCCGCTGGTGTGTACGTGCTCCGTGCAAGCGACCGAACGGACCGATGGCACCGCCGACTGGTGGAAGCGACGACCGGGCTCAATGCCGTGTTCGCCGCGATCCTGCTGGAAGGCGTCGTTCGTCGACTCATCCCGACAGCGCCGGACGGGGTGGCTGTCGGCGCAGTCGGACTCGCTCTCGGCGGCGTCTACGCCGTCACGGAGTCACGCCTCGGACAGCAAGACAGCGCGGCTGGGGTGCTGGCCGTCGTGCTACTCGCCATCAGCGTCGTCCTCGGGGCCGACCCGTTCCTCGCGACCGCTGGGCTCCTCCTCCTGCTCTGTGGGGCGCTGGCGCTCGGATTTCGCCGCGACGCGAGGGCAGTTCGTATCGGCGGGCACCTCGTCGCCGTTGGGACCGTCGCCAAACTGCTCGCCGTGGACGCGACCGAATTACCGGCGTTCTCGCTCGCGGACCCGCTGGCGACCGCGATGGGGCGACCAGCCGCATACCTGCTGGGAATCGCGGTCTTCTACGCGCTCGGTCGGTGGTTCGGCGGCGCATCGACGACGGTGCCAAGCACTGACCGCGAACTCTCGGTGGCTGCGCCGTACGTCTGGACAGCGACCGGGCTCGCGGTGGTGCTTCTGGGACTGGAGCTTTCGGGGGCGGGGCTGTCGGTTGCGTGGGCCGTCCTGGGGCTCGCGTTCGTCGGGGTTGGCCTCGCGCTGGACGACCGCAGTCGTCGACTCCAGGGCGTCGTCGTCCTCGGCCTGGTGACGACCAAGGTGTTCCTCTACGACACGCAGGGGCTCGATACGCTCGCCCGGACCCTCTCGTTCCTCGTACTGGGTGGCATCCTCCTCGTCGCCTCGTACGCGTACGCCCGCTGGCAGGGTGAGGAGCCACTCAAGCGACTAGCTGGATAACAGCCGCCGCGTTCCGCTGAATCAGACCACGGCCGCCACAAAGGGTTTTGCCGGTCCCTGCCCTCCCACCGGTTGTGACCGCGTACGACCTCTCTCGCTATCTGAACGTCCGGAGCGCCTACGGCAGTTCGTTCGCGCCGGACGGGACGCTCGCCTTCCTGATGAATACGACCGGCGTCGCCCAGCTCTGGTCGCTTACCGAGCCACAGGGCTGGCCCGAGCAACTGACTTTTTATGACGACACCGTGAGCTTCGTCGACTACTCGCCCGAGCGCCAGGAACTCGTCTTCGGCATGGACGAGGGCGGCAACGAGCGGGCGCAACTGTACCGGCTCGACGCGGACGGGCGCGTCCACGACCTCACCGGGATGCCCGACGCGAAACACCGCTGGGGCGGCTGGTCGCCGGACGGCGAGCGCTTCGCCTTCGCGTCGAACCGCCGCGACGAAGCCGCCTTCGACATCTACGTGCAGGACCGCGACGCAACCGGCGACGACGCGGAACTGGTCTGGGAGGGCGACGGCTGGCTCTCGGTGGGTGGCTTCTCGCCCGACGGCGAGCGCCTGCTGGTCAGCGAAGCCCACTCCAGTTTCGACCAGGACATCTACGTGCTGGACATCGATAGCGAAGACCTCAGCCATCTCACGCCACACGAGGGGAAGGTCAGGTACACGAGCGCGTCGTGGGGGCCGGAGGGCGATGCGGTGTATCTCGTCACCGACGCCGAGAGCGACACGCTCGAACTCGCCCGCCTCTCGCTTGAAGGCGACCTCGACATCGTGCGCTCGGACGACCAGTGGAACATCGACGGTGTCGCACTTGATAAGGACAGTGGCCGTCTCGTGTACTCGCGCAACGTCGACGGCTACAACGAACTCACCGTCGGCGAACTGACAGGGCCGACAACCATTGAGACGTTCCCGACGCCGGACCTGCCGGGCGGGCTGGCTGGCGGCGTCGCCTGGGGCCCCGATGCCGAGCGTTTCGCCGTTAGCGTCACCGGGCGGCGGGTCAATACCAACGTGTTCGTCGTCGAGGCCGAAACCGGCGAGAGCGAACAGTGGACGGCCGCTTCGACGGCCGGCATCCCGCGCGAGACGTTCATCGAGCCAGAGGTCGTCCGGTTCGACTCCTTCGACGGGCGAGAGGTTCCAGCGCTGTTCTCCCTGCCGAACGGTGCGAACGGGGCCAGTGCTGACGGCGACACGCCCGTCATCGTCGACATCCACGGCGGCCCGGAGAGTCAGCGCCGGCCGTCGTTCTCGGGCCTGACCCAGTACTTCCTCTCGCGGGGGTACGCGGTCTTCGAGCCCAACGTCCGCGGGTCGACCGGCTACGGAAAGGCTTACACGCGCCTCGACGACGTCGAAAAGCGGATGGACTCGGTAAAGGACCTACGGGCCGGCGTCGACTGGCTCCACAATCACTCGGCTGTCGATCCCGACCGAATCGTGGCGATGGGCGGCTCCTACGGCGGTTTCATGGTGCTGGCGGCGTTGACGGAGTACCCCGACCTCTGGGCGGCCGGCGTCGACGTGGTCGGCATCGCCAACTTCGTGACGTTTCTGGAGAACACCGGTGACTGGCGACGCGAACTCCGCGAGGCCGAGTACGGCTCTCTCGACGAGGACAGGGAGTTCCTCGAATCCATCTCGCCGATCAACAACGTCGACCGCATCGACGCGCCGCTGTTCGTCCTCCACGGGGCCAACGATCCGCGTGTTCCGGTCGGCGAGGCCGAGCAGATCGCCGAGCAGGCGGCCGAACGGGGAGTTCCCGTGGAGAAGCTCGTCTTCGACGACGAAGGACATGGCATCAGCAAGCGGGAGAACCGCATCGAGGCCTACACCGCTGTCGTCGAGTTCCTCAACGAGCACGTCTGAGAGGTCCGGCCGAATGCTGTGACGGACGGTATTACGGGGGATCACAGCCGGCGCACAGGGTAGTTTCAAACTGTGAGAGCGTTCAGGCGGATTTATTACGCTGCCGAAGCACCGTTTCGTATGGAGATAGCCGAGCGCTCGCGAGCGCGGGTGCAGGAACGCCTCGCCCGGCTCGAACAGGAGTTCGGCTCGACGCCGGTGGACCAGACCACCTTTTCGGTGGGTTCGGAGGCGTACCAGCGTGCTGTCGAGCGCTCACGGGAAGGACAGGTGGACGTACACGCATTCGTCCACAACGAGTCGGGCGACGTGCTACTCAGCGACGCCGACGGGTCCTGGGAGATACCACAGGGACAGACACAGGGGGCCGAGCGGCCGGCGGCAGCGGCCGAACGAGTCGTCACCGAAACAGCCGGCGTCTCGTGTACCATTCGGGACGCGGTTCGGGCGACCATCTGTGGTGTGCGAAACGAGGCAGACCCGGACGCCGAGACGGTGTATCGACTCAGTATCGTGTTCGACGCCGAAATCAACAGGGCCGCGCCCGGCGGCAGTGACGCCGAGACGGTCGCTGAGGCCGAAGCGTCGATTCGATGGGACGACTCAAGCGATGTCGCGGTCGCGGAACTGGTTTAGATAACGCCGGTGACCGTCGCCGCTTCGATCGCCGCTTCTTCACTCATACCGTCCCCGAGCACCGTGTAGCGGTCGCGGATCTGGTGAGCTGTGGTCAGCGCTTCGATCACCGTCTCGTCGTCGATACCAAGTTCGTCTGCCGTCGTCGGCGCGCCGATGGCCGCCAGCGCGTCTCTGGCGTCTCGCCACTTGCCTTTCTGGCCGCTGTGGAGGTACTCGGTCATTATCGAGCCGACACCGACCTGATGGCCGTGGAGCGCGCCGTCGGGGACGAGCCGGTCCAGCTGGTGGGAAAACAGGTGTTCTGCGCCGCTCGCCGGCCGGGAGGAGTCAGCGATGGACATCGCGACGCCGGAGGAGACGAGCGCTTTCACGACAATCCAGGATGACTCCTCGAGCCCCTGCTTTATCGAGTCAGCGCTCTCGACGAGCATCTCGGCGGTCATCTGGGAGAGCGCGCCGGCGTACTCCGAGTAGTGGACGTTCTTCAGGCGATGGGCGAGCTGCCAGTCCCGAACCGCAGTGTAGTTCGAGATGATGTCGGCACAGCCAGCAGTGGTCAGCCGCCAGGGGGCCTCTGCCAGCACCTCGGTGTCGGCGATGACGGCCAGCGGCGGTTCGGCGGCGACGCTGTGGCGCGTATCACCTTCGGGGACCGAGCCGCGGCCGGAGACGATGCCGTCGTGGCTCGCGGCCGTTGGCACCGAGACGAACCCCAGTCCAAGGTCGTCGGCCGCCATCTTCGTGATGTCGATAGCTTTCCCACCGCCGACACCAAGCAGGAAGCCCGCGTCGATGTCGCTCGCGTGGTCGATGACCTGCTGGACGGCGTCGAAACTGGCCTCCTCGATGACGATCTCGGATGGGTCGTACCCCTCGTCCTCGAACTGTGCGACGACCCGCTTGCCGGCGACATCGTGTGGCGTCGGACTGGAGACGACCAGCGGCCGGCCAGTCAGGTGGAGTTCGCTGACGGCCTCTATCGTCTGCCCGAGGACTCCGTGCCCGACCACGACGTTCCGGGGGAGGCGAATCCAGGTGCGTTTCTCGAACATGGTTGCCTGTCTCCGGGCACGCGTGAAAACAGTTTAGGTGCAACTGGCGGTCCGACTGTGCAGTAACCGAAATCTTTTGACAACAATTACACGCCAGTTTTCCAAAAACAATTATTAACATCACTGTTTGGGTGCGCCTGTCATGGCACATGACACGACTGACGACGGTATGCAGGCGTCTCGGCGGACATTTCTGAAAGCGACCGGTGTGGCCACGGCAGCGGCCGCCACCGGCGCAGGTGTTGGGACCGCCGCGGCGCAACCGGACGTCGATTCGCTCATCGGCGACCTCACACTGGAGCAGAAAGCGGCCCAGATGACACAGGTCGCGATTAGCTCCTTCGAGGCGGAGCCGGAGGAATCGAACGTGCCCGACAGCTTCGGGGTCGACACGGTCGGCGAGTACTTCAGCGAACTCGGCATCGGGTCGATCCTCTCGGGTGGGGCCGAGCCGCCGAGCTTCGACGCCAACGCCGTAGTCCAGGGCATCAACGCCCTACAGCAGTACAACCTCGACAACGCCGACCACGACATCCCGTTCCTCTACGGCGTCGACGCCACGCACGGCAACGGGCTGCTAGAGGGCGCGACGGTGTTCCCCCAGCGGCTGAACATGGGTGTGACGCGCGACCTGAGTCTGATCGCGGAGGCCGAACGGCACACGAGCGACGCGACGGCGTCGATGGGGGCACACTGGACGTTCGCACCGACGACGGACCTCCAGCGGGACCCCCGCTGGGGCCGCTTCTTCGAGGGCATCAGCGAGGACCCGAAACTCGAAGCAGATGTCTCGCGAGCGCGGGCGCGAGCGCTTGAGGACGACGACCGGCTGACGGCGTGTGTCAAACACTTCGCGGCCTACTCCGTCCCGAACAACGGCAACGACCGCGCACCGGCCTCGACATCGCTACGTGACCTCCGGACGAACATCCTCCCGCCGTACCGGGAGGCACTGGAATCAGAGCCCGGCACGGTGATGGTCAACAGCGGCTCGATAAACGGGGTTCCGGCCCACGCCTCCCACTGGCTGTTGACGACGCTGCTCCGGGACACCTACGGCTACGAGGGGATGGTCGTCTCCGACTGGGACGACCTGAACCGGATGATCACGAACCACGACTACGCACCCGACTTCGAGACGGCGACCGAGATGGCGATCAACGCCGGCGTCGACATGTACATGATCGGCAACGGCGGTGACGCGCCGGGCCCGGTTCAGTTCATCGACACCGTGGTCAGCCTCGTCGAGGACGGCGCCATCCCGATGGAGCGCATCGACGAGGCAGTCCGGCGGATCCTCGAACTAAAGGCCGACCTCGGCCTGTTCGAGCAGCCGACAGTCGACGAGTCCCGCATCGAGACCGTGCTCGGCGGCGCACAGGAGACCGCCGAGACGATGGCAAAGGAGTCGATGGTCCTCCTGAAAAATACTGATGACACGCTCCCGCTATCCGGCGACGAGAGCGTCCTGCTGACAGGCCCCGGCGTCGACAGCAACGGCAACAACACCCGCGCGCTGATGCAACACGGCGGCTGGACGCTCGGCTGGCAGGGGGCCAGCGCCGGCGGCCCGTTCCCGCGCCAGAACCTCCTCGAAGCGGAGCTCCGCGCTCGCGTCGGCAGTCTCACGCACGTTCCCACCTCGTACGAGAACACCACCTGGTGGGCCGGCGAGGGCGACGGCGAGAACCAGCAGAGCGACGAGAACGGTAACTTCGACTTTACCGCCGAGCAGCGGTCACGGGTCGAGTCGGCTGGACCTGAATCCGATGTCGTCGTCGTCGTGCTCGGCGAGGGAACCCACAACGAAGGGTTCGGTGACCGGGACGAACTGGTGCTCGACGAGTCCCAGCAGGCGCTTCTCGACACCGTCGTCGAGTCCACCGACGATTCGACGCCGATCATCGGCGTCATGCTTGCCGGTTCGCCACGGGGGTCTCCAGAAACGTTTAGCCAGCTTGACGCCCTCCTGTTTGCCGGCCAGCCCGGCAGCGACGGCGGGGTCGCTATCGCCGAGACGCTGGTCGGCGAGTACAATCCCTCTGGGAAGCTCCCGTTCAGCTGGCCAGAGAACGTTGGTACCACACCCGTGCAGTACACCCGTTACGACCCAACATCGACAGGCGGGACAGATAACACCGCAATCTACGAGTACGGCCACGGGCTCTCCTACACCGACTTCGAGTACGGGAGCGTCTCGGTCACTCAGCCCACTGTCGGCAGCCCGGCGAACCAGTCCGAGGTGACCGTCAGCGTCGAGGTGACAAACACCGGCCGGATGGCCGGCGAGCACATCGTCGAGGTGTTCAACACCCAGTCCTATGGCACAGTGCTCCAGCCGAGACGCCGGCTGCTCGGTTACGAGCGCGTCTCGCTGGGCCCCGGCGAGTTGACCACAGTCGACGTGACTGTCGACCTGACGGCGCTGGAGGTCGTTCCCGGTGACGTGCTCGGACTTGGCCCGAAGGTCGTCGAAGCCGGTGAGTACGAACTTACTGTCGGCCAAGACGGCCCGACGGCCACGCTCACGGTCCAGAACACGGCGAGCATCACCGATCCCGACCCCGTTCCGGGCCTCCCGGACTGGTCAGGGAGTACCCCCGGTCGGGGCAATAGTGGGAACAATGGTAACGGCAACAACACCAGCCGCGACCCCACCATGGAAGACGTTGTTGACCTGCTCGACGAGGTTCGTGGGAGATCCTGAGACAGGTCCCGCGACCTACGCCGCGGTGTTCCCGCCGGCGCACCGGACCCCGAATACCCACTACGCACAGACACATGCCGGCCCGCTCCCACACCCACCAATCATTATGTATGTTCGATTAGATTAGCTGAAACAGCGATCCAGTGACAGAGAATCAGCCAGCACGGTTTCAGCAGGACATCCATGCCTGACTCCACACGCCAACCCAGCGCGCCCGTTCGGGACCGACTCCAGCAGTATGGCCTCTCCGAGACGGAGGCGGAAACGTACCTCGCCGTGGTCGAAAAGGGACCGGCAACAGCCCGAACGGTGGCCGAAACGGCGGGGGTCTCCAAAAGCTACGTGTACGACATCTGTGATTCGCTGGCCGTGGACGGCTTCATCAGCGTCGACGACCATCGGACGCCGACGGTCATCCGTGCGACGCCCCCGTCGGAGGCTTTCGGCACGCTGAAGCGCGAACTCGACACGCTGGAGACGGCAGTACAGACCCGGTACGAGAACAACTCGGCCGACGACAACTCCTTCGAGGTGGTCAAATCCAGACCGACCATCATCAAGCGCCTGAAACAGCACATCGAAGCCGCCGAATGCGAGGTCGTGCTCCAGGTCCCGGCCCGTCGGCTCCCGGAGATCCGCGACACGCTCCGCCGTGCCCGCGAGCGGGGCATCCTCGTGCTTCTGACGCTGTCGAGCTACGACGCGGCAACGACGGAACTGGAGGGCGTCGCCAACGCCGTCCGTCTCGGCCTCGACGGCGCGCCCTCGTTGCTTGCGACGGACCAGCAGCGCGGGTTCGTCTCGCCGTCGACGATGCTCAGCTGGGACCACGACGAGACGAACGCGATCACGTTCACGCAGGAGGCGGTCGCGGCGGTGTTAGTCGGTTCCTACCTGGGCAATTACTGGCCGATAGGTGAGGAGGTCCTCCTTTCGCGGCCGCCATCGCTTCCGGCCCGGTACGACATGTTCCGCCCCGTCGTGTTCACGACCACGCTCGCGCTCCGGGCCGGCGAGTCCGTCGTCGCCGACCTGTACGCGCGGCCGACAGGCTCCGACGACGATTTCGAAGTGATATCCGGCGAGGTGGTCGATGTCCGACAGAACCTCGTCGAACCGCACAACAGCGACTTCGGGTTCGAGAACTCGCTGGTCGTCGACACCGGACAAGACCACATCGCTGTCGGCGGATACGGCGCGTTCTTGGAGGACTACGAGGTCAAGCACACGACGCTCCGCCGGGCGTAGTGATCACCCGGTCAGGCGGTCGATAAGCGTCGCTTCCGTGTCTCGGTCCGGGCCGAACTCCCGGCCGGTTCGGTCGTTCTCCCGATGCTCGGCGACGGTCACGGCCAGCGCCGTCTCGTGGGGCGTCGACGACCAGCCCAGGTCGCGGAGCTTCGCCGTCGACAGCAGATGCGGCGAGTCGCGGTAGATGGGGAAGTCGTCGGGGTCCAGTCCCGCCGCCGCGAGCTCACGCTCGCCGACGCCGATGGTCTCGACGGACGTGTCATGTACTCCGGCGAGCAGGTCAACCCACTCCCGGAGCGTCGGCGCGTGCTCGTCGCCGACGTTGTAGGCTTCGCCGGCCGTCCCTCGCTCCGCGACGAGGCGAAGCGCGCTCGCCACGTCCTCGACGTAGGCCATCTGCCACAGACTGAGGCCGTCGCTAGGTACCACAATTCGGTCGTACTCGGCCACGCGGTCCACCCAGTAGGCGAACCGCTCGGTGTAGTCGTAGGGGCCGTACACGACGGTCGGCCGGACGCTCATCGCCCGCACGCCGTCCTCCGCGGCGGCGAACACCTCGCGGTCGCCTTCAGCTTTCCGTGGCCCGTAGGTCTCCGCGCTGTCGGTTGTGGCCTGCTCGGCGGTACAGCCTGCAAGCGGTGTCTCTCCCTCCCGTTTGGGCGTCCGTTCGACGCCGTAGGCCGCGCCGCTCGAGACGTACACGTACGCCTCGGCGTCAGCAAACACGTCGGTCGCCGCCCGGACATCTTCCGGGAAATACGCTACGCAGTCGACGACTACGTCGGGATCGATCTGCTTGCGGGCGGTTTCGAGTGTGTCCCGCTCGTTCCGGTCGCCCTTGATGTGAGTGACATCGGAGTTCGCGAACGGATTCGAGCGCTGGCCGCGGGTGAGCATCGTCACGTCGTAGCCCGCGTCGCGGAACTCGGTGACCGTGTGTCGGCCGATGAACCTGCCGCCGCCGATGACGAGGACGCTGTCCATACGCTGTGCTCGGACGGGACCAGCAAAACAGTGTGGCTCACCGCCGGAGTCTGCCGCAGGTCCGACAGTCGATACCGATTGTTTGCCGGGGCGGCAAGACGACCGGTTCCTCCGCAGAATGCGATGATAGAACCGGCAATGTACGGTTCAAGACGACGTCTCATGCCAGTCCCGTTGCGGGTGTTTTTATGTAACCGGATAGTAGCAGACCCAGTGACGGGTCAGTTGCGTGCTGTCTCTTCGGTCATTTCAGTTATCCTTCTCGTGGCGGTAACTGTCGTTCTCGCGGCAGTGCTGTCTATGGCGACGGTTGACCTCGCGGAGACGTTGGATGATACAGCGCCCGTAATCGGCCAATCAGACGGTGAGTTCGCCGCACAGGATGGGTTCGACGGGGGCATCGTCCGTATCACGCACGTTGCTGGAGATGTCGTCCGTGTCTCGGATATCGAAGTGGCAGTCAGTGCCGACTGTAGCGGTGACGGAACTGAAAAGCACGGGCGGTTAGTCAATCTGCCGGCGAAATCCGGTGACCGGCCACAGAGTGACAACATCGAGGGCGACGATCTCTTCGACGAGAGCACTGGCTCGCTCACGGAGCGCGGTGCCGATGATACCGGGGCACTGGTTACGGACGAGTTCCGCCCCGGTGACGTTATCATCTTCCGAATCGCAGGCGGGGACTGTGACTTGCAGTCGGGCGACACGGTAACCGTCCGAGTCGTGCACACCCCGTCGAACGCGGTTATTATCCGACAGGAATTAACTGCATGACTCGACAGGTACCCGGCACAGCGGGACAAAAACGAACGAGGCGCTCCTTCTTGCCTGTGGTCAGTTCCCGCCCGTTGCGTTCGTCACGTTTGTCGAGAACCCCGTATCGGCACTGGAAGTGTTTCCGCCGCTACTCCTGCCAGTCTGCAGGATAATCGGTGTCCCCTCGTCGTCAGTCGCCAGAATGACCTTATCCGAATCGTCGATGCTCTGCACGTACTGCTGTTTCAGCACGACCGGGTTGTCCCGAAGCGCCTCGCCGCGGATCTCGATAACCCGGGCGTCGGCTTCGGCCTGAATCTCCTGACGCTTCTTCTCGCGTTCGGCCTGTTGAATCTCGAACTTCTTCTCTTCGACGCGTTGCTTGGCGATTTCCTTGTCGTTGAGCGCCTGGTCGTACGAGTCCGGGAGGTCGACGTCACGGACCTGTACCTCTTCGAGGACGAGCGCTTCGCCCTCAAACGCGGATTCGAGTTTCTGCTGTGCCGCCTCACCAAGCCGCTCGCGGCCGCTGTTGGTGTATATTTCGCTTGTCTGGATACCGGCGGCCTCGTCACGGAGTTGCGACCGAACGGACGGTCGAATAAGCCGTTCCTCCGCCTGTTCGACGTTCCGCCATTCCGTGACGAACCCTGACGCGTCCGCTTCTTCGACCTTGTACCGGACGGTGATGTCGATGTCGACCGTCGTCCCGTTTATCGTCTGGACGGTCACCGCATCGGATTGGGCCGCTCTGTCGCCTTCGCCCTCGGTGTTGGCCATGGTGTAGGTCCGTGGCCGGATTTCCACGTCCTGGACCGAGTCCTTGACAGGCACGATGATGTGTGCGCCCGGTTGGAATTCAGCGCCGGTTACCGCGCCGAACGATTTCTGGACGCCGACGTGGCCTTCGGGGACCTGATGATAGCCACCGAACAGGGCCGTTGCGACGGCAAGGGCAACAACGATGCTGACGCCGATACGGAGGCCGCGGCCGACATCGATGTCGATATCCGACCCGGAATCAGGGCCAGGGTCAGGGATGTCACTCATGCTGTGCTCCGATGCGATACCACGGTTGGTTTACAGGGACCATGTCCCGCACTTTGGCCCGACGGCTATAGAGCCAGCGGTTGATTGTCACAGTGTCGCACTAGGGCTACCGGACCTCCCTCTCGACTGTGATCGAAAAAAGCGAGCTATTGCCGACTGATATCCAAAACCGCCGAATAACCGCGCGTCAGTCGTCTGTCGAGGCGGCGAAGTCGGCTTCGGCGGCTTCGGCACTCGGCGCGGCCTTGGCCGGCGGCTCGTTGCGCACGTCGTCGCGCTCGCGGTCGGCGATGACCTCGGCGTAGGCGTCGGGCATCACCTTCGTGAAGTTCTCCACTTCGGCGTCCCAGTCATCGAGCAGTTCCGCCGCGCGGTCGGAGTCGGTGTAGGCGGCGTGGTTCTCGACGAGGCGAGTGATCATCTGGCGGTCCTTTCCTTCGAGGGTATCGGACAGGGACACCATGCCGGTGTTTGCCTTCTCGGCGAACTCGCCGTCGGGGTCGTAGACGTAGGCGACGCCGCCGGACATCCCGGCCGCGAAGTTCTTGCCGGTCTCGCCCAGGACGACGATAGCGCCGCCGGTCATGTACTCACAGCCGTGGTCGCCGACGCCCTCGACGACGCCCTTGACCCCGGAGTTACGCACGGCGAAGCGTTCGCCGGCCATGCCGTTGACGTAGGCCTCGCCCTGGGTCGCGCCGTACAGCGCGACGTTGCCGATGACGATGTTCTCCGTCGGGTCGAAGGGGGCGTTCTCGGGCGTGTTCAGAACGAGCTTCCCGCCGGAGAGGCCCTTGCCGACGTAGTCGTTGGCCGTCCCGGTCAGCTCCATCGTCACGCCCTGTGCGAGGAACGCGCCGAAGGACTGGCCGGCCGTGCCGTCGAAGTCCACCCGGATGGTGTCGTCGGCGAGGCCGTCGCCGCCGTGCTCGCGGGAGATACGGTTCGAGAGCGTCGCCCCGACCGCACGGTCGACGTTGGTGATATCGGTATCGATTGCGACCGGGTCGCCGTCGTAGATGGCGTCTTCGGCGGCGTCGATGAGATCCCAGTCGAGCTGTTCGTCGACCTCGTGGGTCTGTTCCTCCTGCTTGTAGCGGCCGTCGTTGTCGGCCGGCTCCGCGATAACTCCCGAGAGATCGAGCTTCTGGGCCTTCGGCTGGGACACGTCGTCGCGCTGTGCCAGCACGCTCGGTCGGCCGATCATCTCGTCGACCGTCTCGAAGCCGAGTTCGGCCATAATCTCCCGCAGTTCCTGAGCCACGAACGTCATGTAGTTGATGACGTGCTGTGGCTCGCCGGGGAAGCGCTCGCGGAGGTTCTCGTTCTGCGTGGCGATGCCGACCGGGCAGGTGTTTTCGTGGCACTGCCGAGCCATCACACAGCCCGAGGTGACCATCGAGGCGGTCCCGAAGGTGTACCCCTCGGCACCGAGCAGGGCGGCGACGGCCACGTCACGGCCGGTCTTCATGCCGCCGTCGGTGGTCACCTTAATGCGCGAGCGCAGGCCGGTGGCCCGGAGCATCTGGTTGGCCTCCGAAACACCTAGCTCCCAGGGGAGCCCGGCGTTCTTGATTGAGGTCTTCGGCGACGCACCGGTCCCGCCGTCGTGGCCCGAGATGTGGACCACGTCGGCGTTGGCCTTGGCGACGCCGGCCGCGATGGTCCCGATGCCGTCCTCGGAGACCAGCTTGACGTTGATGTCGGCCTCGGGGTTCGAGGCCTTGAGGTCGTGGATGAGCTGCTTGAGGTCCTCGATGGAGTAGATATCGTGCAGCGGCGGCGGCGAGATGAGGCCGACGCCCGGCGTCGCGTACCGGACGTGGGCGATCATTTCGTTGACCTTCTTGCCGGGCAGGTGGCCGCCTTCGCCGGGCTTCGAACCTTGCGCCATCTTGATCTGGAGCTCGTCGGCCGACGCGAGGTAATCCGAGGTGACGCCGAAGCGGCCGGAGGCGACCTGCTTCGTGGTACACTCCTTCTCGGTGTCGAACCGCTCGGGCGGCTCGCCGCCCTCGCCGGTGTTGGCGTTGGCCCCAAGCCGGTTCATCGCGATGGCGTTGTTCTCGTGCATCTCGGGCGACAGCGACCCGAGTGACATCGCCGCCGTCTCGAAGCGCTCGACGATGTCCTCGACCGGCTCGACGTCCTCGATGGGGATGGACTCGCGGTCGGAGTCGAACTCAAGCAGGCCACGGAGCGTCTGGAGCTCCTCGTTCTGGTCGTTGACCAGCTCGGCGAACTCCTTGTACGTGTCGTAGTCACCCATGCGGACAGCCTGCTGGATCTTGCCGACCGTGTTGGGGTTCCACTGGTGGTGGATGCCGTTCGAGCGGAACTCGTACTCGCCCTGGCGGGGCATCTCCGGCTCTTCCTCGCTCCAAGCGATTTCGTGGCGCTGGGTGAGGTCGTCCTCGATCTCCTCGATGCCGATACCCTCCGTCCGGCAGGTCGTCCCCTCGAAGTACTCGGCGATGAAGTCCGAGGAGAGGCCGACGGCCTCGAAGATCTGAGCGCCCTGGTAGGACTCCACGGTGGAGATACCCATCTTGGCCATCGTCTTCAGAAGGCCGTCCTCGACGGCGGTGATGTAGGCGTCGATAGCGTCGGCGAGGTCCGCGCCGTCCGGTCCAGCGACCAGATCCTCGATGGTCTGGTAAGCCAGGTAGGGGTTGACCGCGCCAGCGCCGTAGCCGATGAGCGTCGCGAAGTGATGCACCGCACGCGGGTCGCCGGACTCGACGACGAGCCCGACGTGGTTGCGGAGGCCGTTGCGGACGAGGTGGTGGTGGACGCCACCGACGGCCAGCAGGCTCGGAATCGGCACGCGGTCCTCGCTGGCCGAACGGTCCGAGAGCACGAGGATGTCGTGCTCTTTGGCAGCGGCGTCGGCTTCGGCCCGCACGTCTTCGACGGCCTGACGAAGGTCGCCGCCCTCTTTGTAGGTAATATCGATGACCTTCGTGGACATGCCGTTGGCGTTCAGGTCCTTGATCGACGCCGTCTCCTCGTCGGTGAGGATCGGCGAGTCGAGGACGAGTTGGCGGGCGTGATCTTGGCTCTCGTCGAGCATGTTGCGCTGGAACCCGAGCCGGGATTCCAGCGAGGTGACGAGTTCCTCGCGGATGTAGTCGAGCGGCGGGTTCGTCACCTGGGCGAACAGCTGCTTGAAGTAGGTGAACAGCGGACGGTTGAACTGCGAGAGGACCGACAGCGGCGTATCGTCGCCCATGGAGCCGACGGGGTCTTTCCCTTTCTCGGCCATCGGCTCGATGAGGTGGTCGACCTCGTCGTACGTGTAGCCGTACATGGCCTGGTGGCTTCGGAGGGCATCCGCGGGGTCCCGGGGCGCGTTGTCCCCGCGGTCGGCGACCTCGTCGAGGGCGACCTGTTCCTCGGCGACCCACTCGCCGTACTTGTCGTCCGTGATGTCGTCGAACACTTCGGCGTCGGGGATGACACGCCCCTCTTCGGGGTCGGCGAGGAAACACTGTCCGGGCTGGAGCCGGCCGCGCTCTTGAATCTCGCTGGCGTCGTGTTCCAGCGCGCCGGCTTCCGAGGACATCACGAGCGTGTTGTCCTCCAGCACGTCGTAGCGACACGGGCGCAGCCCGTTCCGGTCCAGCACGGCACCGATGCGGTCGCCGTCGGTGGCCGCGACGAGCGCCGGGCCGTCCCAGGGTTCGACCAGCGAGGCGTGGTAGTCATAGAAATCACGCCGGTCACCGGTCACGTCGTTCATCTCGCCGCGCCAGGCCTCCGGGATGAGCATCCGGAGCGCGTGGGGGAGGTCGCGGCCGCCCTGCAGCAGGAGTTCGAGCGCGTTGTCGACGCTCGCGGTGTCCGACTGCTCGGGGTCGTCGATAATCGGCTTGATTTTCTCTAAGTCGCCCTCGAACTCGTCGCTCTGGATGTCAGTCTCCCGAGCGCGCATCCAGTTGATGTTCCCCTGAATCGTGTTGAACTCGCCGTTGTGGATGACACGGCGGTAGGGGTGGGCAAGGTGCCACGCGCCCAGCGTGTTCGTCGAGAAACGGGCGTGGACCATCGCGAACGTGGACTGCAGCCGCTCGTCTTCGAGGTCAGGGTAGTAGTCTTCGAGCTGTTCGGCCTTGAGCAGGCCTTTGTACACCACTACGTCGGTCGCGAGCGAGACAACATAGAAGCGCTCGTGACCCGGTGGTTTCGCTTCCTTGACGGTGTTTTCGAGCGACCGGCGGCCGATATACAGTTGATTCTCGAAGGCGTCGCCGGTCTTGCCCGTCGCGGAAGTGACGAAAAACTGGACGATGTCCGGCTCAGATTCGAGCGCCGTCGCGCCGAGGTCGCTGTTGTCAGTCGGGACGTCGCGCCAGTCGAGGACGTCCAGGCCCTCTGCGGCGAGTTCCGTCTCGACGAGGTCCTTCAGACTCCCGGCGACCTCGTCGTCTTTCGGGAGAAAGAGCGTGCCAACGGCGTATTCGCCGGCGGGCGGCAGGTCGGCGTCGACTTCGGCAGCGAAAAACTCGTGGGGGATCTGGAGCATGATGCCCGCTCCGTCGCCCGTATCTTGCTCGGCTCCTGTCGTCCCTCGATGTTCGAGGTTGTCGAGGAGTTCGAGTCCGTCCGATACAACCCAGTGGTCGCTCTGGCCGTCGAGGTCCATGACGACCCCGACGCCACAGTTCGACCGTTCGTCCGTGGGATCTGCAAGCCCGGCGTCGCCTGCAGAGAGACCTGTCTGTCGCTCAACCATGTGTTTCACGACTGGGGATGCCACTATAAGAGGGTAATCCTAATGGTATTAGTGTTGTTTAACCCCACATTAGGGAGTATATATTTATAACGATTGTTGGGACTGTATCATGGTTTATAAACGGTCGTCCGCAGGCTGGCGGTTCACACGCTGTTCAGCCGAGCACAGGAGCGGATGACTGCTCGATACCCGAAACGTAGGCCGTCATATCAGTCGTCGTCAACATTCCGACGACTCCTTCCGTCTCATCGACGACAGGGAGGTGGTGGACACTGTGGTCCAGCATCAGGCTTGCGGCCGCCTCGATGGGGTCGTTTGCCGTTACTGTAACCGGCTCCGTCGTCATGAAGTCAGACACGTCTAGCGCCGTCGTATCGCCACCTTGTGCGGCGATTTCGACGAAATCCGTGGAGGTGAGAATCCCCAACAACGCTCCGTCAGCGTCGACGACAACAACAGAGCTGATGTTCTCGTCGAGCATCCGCTTGGCGACCGCTTTCGCGTTCGCGTCAGCAGCAACAGTGGTGACAGGCGATGACATAATTCGTCCGACAAACACGTCGTCCATGACAGCCGATAACATAGGGCGAGGTATAACCGTGTTGGTTCCGGATATTTACCGATTGCAGCGATGCAGAGAAATATATAAGGTCTTAATATTCTGCGCTCGCGCCGACGAATGCACCACCCAACCAGTCGCTCGCTGTCTCCCCGACGCCGCATCCCGACTGGTCGATCACGTCGGGGCTGTCGGCCCACCGCTGATGACCCAGAATGGGCGATACATCCACGGTTCCCACGACGGTATCTGTTCGCCGTTTGGCGTTTGTATGACTGTAGTCTGACGGCGATTTATATACATAGAGACAGCAGTGGTCATCGGGGGCACGGAGGAAAATGTCACACGCTCCCCGACCCCATCCTTCCTTCATACTGCCGGCTGTGTTAGTGAAGATGCCCGCTACCCAGAGGTGGCAAGACACTTCACCGGCTCACAGCCGGCAGTATCGGTGGGCCGGCAACTATCTATGCAAGCCCCTCGTATATGAATTAAACCATGTCTGGTCATGGACCCAGCGTCGCCATCGCCTGTCAGGGCGGCGGCAGCCACAGTGCGTTTACCGCCGGTGTGCTGCAACGACTCCTACCAACTGTCGACAACGAGTACAATCTCGTGGGGTTGAGTGGTACTTCCGGTGGCGCGCTCTGTGCGGTCACGGCCTGGTACGGACTGCTCAGTGATGGCCCCGACGACGCCGAGAAGCTGCTGGGAGACGTCTGGTGTGACGTCGCCGCCACGACACCGCCCTCGGTCCTGCTGAACGAGTCGCTCGTCTGGCGCAAGCGACTACAGAATCTCATGGTCCCTGCGGCCGACATCTCGCCCTACGCGACGCCAGGAGCGGTCGGCCACGACTGGTTCCTATCGCTGCTCGACCGCCACATCGAGTTCGACGAGTTCGACAGTCTCGCCGACGAGGTACCACCGCATGTGACCGTCGGCACGGTCAACGTCAACAGCGGCGTGTTCGAGACGTTCACCGACGATGCCATCACAGCGAGGACGGTACTGGCCTCGGCCGCGTTCCCGCTGCTGTACAAAGCCGTCGAACTGAACGGTCACTGGCACTGGGACGGCCTGTTCTCACAGAACCCACCGATCCGGGAGTTCCTGACCAGCGACCGACCGAAACCGGACGAGATCTGGGTCATCCAGATCGAGCCACAGACCCGCGACGACCGACCGACATCGCTTGCGGAGATCACCGACCGCCGGCAGGAACTATCGGGGAATCTCTCGCTGAATCAGGAGCTGTTCTTCGTCCGGAAGGTCAACGAATGGGTCGAAAAGGGGTATCTCCCGGACGATTTCAAACACATCGAGATACGGCGACTGGGACTCGATGAAAAGCTGACAGCAGCTTCGAAGCGCGACCGCGACCCTCGGTTCATCGAGGACCTCATGGAAACGGGCCGGGCCGAAGCCGGCGCGTTTCTGGACCGGATACCGGAGTAAGCACCCGCCTTCTCAGTAGCTCTTCGCGAAGTACGCCGTCTCCTCGGCGTCCTCACCGCAGATGGCGCAGTCGTCGTGGATCGGCTCCTCGTCGCGGTCGAGGGGAACCATCACGATTTCGGCCGCGATAGCGTCTTTGATCGGTTCCTCACAGTCCGCGTCGCCACACCAGCCACACTTCACGTAGCCGCCGTGCTGGCCGATAGTGCCCAGAATCTCCTCACGGGACTCAGCCTCGCGGATTTCGCCCTCCAGCGTCTCCTCGGCGTCGGCGTACAGCTTGGCGTGGACAGTGTCGAGGTGGTCGGTAACGGTGTCAGCGATGCTCTCGCGGTCGACGGTCGCGTTCTCACCGTCGGGCCGGTGGACCAGCGTGGCTTCCCCGTCCTCGACCTCGTGGGGACCGATTTCGATTCGGAGAGGAACGCCGTGTAGTTCGTGCTCGTTGTACTTGAAGCCGGGATTGCGGTGCTCGCGGTCGTCGAGTTCGACGCGGACGCCGGCCTCGTCCAGTTCGGCAGCGAGGTCGGCGGCGTAGTCGATGACTTCGTCCTTGTTGTCCTCCTGCCAGATGGGGACGACGACGACCTGATCGGGTGCGAGCGCGGGCGGGAGCACGAGCCCCTGGTCGTCGGAGTGGGTCATGATGAGCGCGCCCATCGCGCGCCAGGACAGCCCCCACGAGGTCGTGTGGGCGGTGTTCTCCTCCTCGTCGGCGTCGGCGTATGTGATGTCGAACGCCTCGCCGAAGGAGGTCCCCAGATAGTGAGAGGTGGCGGCCTGAACGGTCTTGCCGTCGGGCATCAGCGTCTCGATGGTCGTCGTGGTGTGTGCCCCGGGGAACTTGTCGTGCTCGGGCTTGCGGCCCTTCAGCGGCGGCATCGCCATGACCTCCTCGTAGAGGCGAGCGTACTGGTCTAGACGAGTCATCGTCTCCTCCCACGCGCCGTCCTCGTCGGCGTGGGCAGTGTGGCCCTCCTGCCAGAGGAACTCCTTAGTGCGGAAGAACGGCTTCGTCTCGGTGGCCTCCCACCGGACAACGGAACACCACTGGTTCAACCGCAAAGGGAGGTCCCGGTGCGAGCGGGTCCACTGGGCCATGAACGGCGCGATGATGGACTCGCTGGTGGGCCGAACCGCGAGGCGCTCTTCGAGTTCATCGTGGCCGCCGTGGGTCACCCACGCGACCTCGGGGTCGAACCCCTCGACGACGTCTTTCTCCTTCTCCAGATAGCTCTCGGGAATAAACAGCGGGAAGTAGGCGTTCTGGACGCCGGTGTCCTTGAACCAGCCGTCGAGGTTGTTCTGGATACGCTCCCAGATGGCGTAGCCGCGTGGTCGCGTGACGATGAACCCGCCCATGGGGGCGTAGTCCGCGAGGCCGGCCTTCTGGACGACCTCGGCGTACCACTCGCCGGGTGAATGCTCCTTGCTCTCGGTAATGCCGAGTTCCTGCTCGCCACTCATTAGGTGTGTCGTGGCCCACGGCGCTAATAAACTCCCCGAAGGGTGGTGAGCCGCTGGCACGCCGACCGGACCAGTTCGATGCCCCGCTTCGCGCCGCGAGGACCATCGTAGCGGAGGTCGATCTCAGCTCTATTCCGCCCGTATAGAGAGACTGTCTCCGGGCTCCGGGGTACCGAAGGCCGATGCCGCGGAGCCGCCGCGCAAGAACAGCTCCTGATACGGGTCGCCACCTCCAGCCGACCCCGGGACGATAGCGAGGGACCCCTCCGGAACGTCCGATACAGCGTCCCTGACGACGATCTCTCGGGATGCGCCGTTAAGTTCGACAGCGACTGTGTCACTACCGGGTTCGAACTCCGAGGTTCGAATCGAGGTCTTGACGTTCCCGTACCCGTCGACGTGACAGACCACGGACTCGGGCGGGGCCGGGACGTCGTCGAGTGAGCGCTCCGCCCCGAGCGAGGAGCGGTTCCCGTTCGCGATTTCGGCGACCCGGCGCGGGAACACGTCCCGCGAGCGGAACTGGCCGGTGTCGGCCGGCAGTTCGATCTCGCGGAAGGTCGTCGCGCGGCCGGCGATAAACGAGAGGTTGTAGCCGGCGTCGACGGCGACGACGGGGACGCCGTTGTCCAGTTCGAGATAGCACAGGGGCCCGCCGGTGTCGGCCCGCTCCGGCGTCGATTCCGTGGTTCGTGGCGCGGTGTTCGAGTAAATCAGCAGGTCGTCGAACGAGGGATTGTGAGCGCCCAGCTGTGCGATCCAGAACCCCGTGGCGACCGTCGAGAACGGCTGCACCTCGGTCGACTGGACGGTAATCGTCGGGTCTGCGGCAGTGAGACGGTGGACGACCTCCGAGAATGCCGGATCGGCCGGGCCGTAGTCCGCGATGAGATGGACGAACGTGCTCATGAAAGGCTCCGGTCGCTACCACGTCGGTGAACCTGTATAATCTTGTGCCTTGGTAACAGAGCCAGCGCTGTCAAACGCACCCCGCGCCGACACTCAGGCACCGATTGTCGTCAGCGAGGCGATAGAGTCAGCGACACGGCGTTCCATTCCCGTCCCGGTGAATCCCGGCGCGGGGTCGACAGCCTGCGCGTAGAACCCTTCCTTGCTCTCGACGAACTCGACACAGAGTGCCCGCGCGCCAAAGCGGTCCAGCAACTCCCGGACGCGGGCCGCGAGCGTCACCTCGACAGTCTCCTCGCTGATGACGTGGTCCAGCCCGGACACTTCCGACCGGACCTGAATCGCCCGCAGATGGGTTTCGCGGCCGTCGTTGACGGCGAAGTACTTGTACTCCACCGGCTCCTCCCGAACCCGGGCCTGGTAGAAATCGCCCTCGTCACTGTTCGCCGGTATCCCGTCCCAGGCGTAGCGAGTCCGGGCGATGTAGTCGTGATCCGGCTTTTCGAACCAGACGGTCGGGACCTGACAGCCGACCTGCTCCAGCCCGTGGAGGGCGACGAGTCGGCAGGCCAGCGCCGTCGTCGGCAGGAACCCGTTCCACGTCTCGACGCCGACCCTGTCGGCGTAGCGAAGGGCGCTGAACGACTCGGGCCGGAGCGTCGTGTTGACGAGTGCGGCCAGGTCGTCGATATCGGCTCTGGCCACCGGGTTTCCGGGGCGGAGAAACTGGACGTCGAACCCCCGGGCGGAGAGCCGCTCTGCGACGGCACCGAACACCGGGTGTTCAGGCTCGCAGATGAAGCCGATGCAGTCCATACCGCCACGTCTCAGCGGTCCGATAAAAAAGTCGCGCAAAACCGAACGACTGAGGCACCGTGGTTCCGAAGTAAACGCCTGATGAAACCGCTCAGTATTGGGGGCCATCTCGGTGCCGGGAGCTGGGACATCGCCGCCGTCGTCGTCCTCTCCGCTGTGGCCGGGGCGGTCCTGTGTGGGCTTGCCCTGGTCGCGTACCGCCAGCGCGGGACGCGTGCGTATCTGTTGATTGTGCTCGCACTCGCCGCGCTGTTTGCCCGCCCACTCATCGCGCTGCTGTCCGGATTCGCACTGGTCTCAGGACCGACCCACCATTTCCTCGAACACGCGCTCGATACCCTCTTTGTCGTCCTCGTCCTCGGTGCAGTGTACTACGCCCGGACAGTCGAGAAACGCCTCGACGAGGAGGGGCTATGAGCGACACCAGAGCGCGGATTTACCGGCACATCGAGTCCAATCCGGGAGTTCACTTCCGGGAGCTAACCCGGGCGCTGGACCTCGCAACGGGACAGGTACAGTACCATCTGGGCCGACTCGACCGCATCACCAGCGAGTCGATCAACGGGCGCACGCACTACTACACGGCGTCGTTCGACCCCTGGGAGCGCCACGCCATCGCCTTCCTCCGTCGCGAAACGGCGAGAGACGTTCTTGTCACGCTCGTAGAGCGCGAAGCCGCTCGCCCCGGCGAAGTGGCCGACCACCTCGACATCGCTCGGAGCACGCTCGAACACCACCTCAGCGGCCTGGTCGAACACGACATCGTCGAAAAGCGTCGGGACGGGGGACGGGTGATGCTGGCGCTCTGTCGGCGTGACCAGACGGTCGAACTGCTCGCGACGGTCGACCCCACGGCCCCCGACCGCCTGTCTGACCGCTTCACCCGGTTACTCGACCGCCTCTTCGAGAGCGGCTAGTTCGACTACCCGCGGACAGTGGCTGATTTCGAGTCCCGTACCACAACCCAATTGCACGGGCAGTCCATAGGGTGGGTGATGACTGAACGCGGAATTTCCCGACGCGAGTTCGCCAAGAGCGCCGTCGCCATCGGCGGCACCGCGGCGCTGGCCGCCTGTCTCGACCGCGGGTCGGGGACGGTACCCAAGGGCACCGACGACCCTTCGTCGCTCCCGGAGCGCCAGCACGCCTGGGATGCGTCGCTGGCGACCGACGACGCCGGGAACCACCGACTGTCGCGCCACCACGTCCTCCTGCTGCTGGATTACACCGGCGACGGAACGCCGACGGATGCCGACCGCGAGCAGGTCGATACGGCGCTCCGCGACCTCGAACAGGCCTACGAGTGGAGCAACGAGGGGTTACTGTTCACGCTCGGGTACAGTCCGGCCTACTTCGACCGCTTCGAGGCCGACGTAGCCGGCGTCGACCTGCCAGAGCCGATGGCGCTTGCCCCCTTCGAAGACCCGGAACTCGACACGCCCGACGCGCTCCTGCACCTCGCCAGTGACGACGAGCGAGCCGTCATCGAGGCCGAAGAAGCACTGAAGGGGAATCGGGACACTGCGAACGACCACGAGATGAGCGCTACCTTCGAGGGCGTCCTGCGCGAGGCAGAGCGACGGACGGGGTTCGTCGGGGCCGGCCTCCCCGCCGAGAATCAAGACGTCGACGGGGTTCCGGACTCCGACCCGGTCCCCGAAGAGGCCCCGCTGTTCATGGGGTTCAAGTCCGGGTTCAAGGAAAACCAGGCCTCCGAGGACCGCGTAACGGTCGATTCGGGACCGTTCGCCGGCGGCGCGACCCAGCACCTCTCGAAGATCCGACTGCAACTCCAGCAGTGGTACGAACAGGACTCCCGGGACCAGCGCGTCTCGAAGATGTTCTGTCCGGCCCACGCTGACGAGGACAGGGTCGAAGGCGTCGGCGAGAACCTCGGTACTGACAACGGTGCCGGCGAGTGCCCCGAGGACGTGGTCGATAGCGGCCGACGGGAGGGCGTCGTCGGTCACGCACAGAAGATGTCCCGCGTCAGAGAAGACGGGACACCGACCATCCTCCGCCGGGACTTCAGTTCGACCGACGGCGGCGAAGCGGGGCTGCACTTCCTCTCGCTGCAGCGCTCTATCGCCGACTTCGTCGCGACGAAACAGGCGATGAACGGAACGGACGTCGCTAACGACTCCGCCGTCGGTCAGCGAGTGAACAACGGTATCCTCCAGTACATGACAGTCACGCGACGCGGGAACTACCTGCTCCCCCCGCGCTCGTTGCGGGCACTCCCACCGGCCGACCCAGCCTGACGGGTCGATGTCGTCAGGAGACCGCGTCACGGTTCTCGACTGTCTCACGAGCCAGGGCGTCGGCGCTGACGCTGTACCGATACGACTGGGTAAAGTAGTCGGATATCGGACCGTCCGTCGCTGTCGAGCCGGCCGGCGGGTCGGTCGTCGACGACCCTGTACAGGTGATGACGACGTCGTACCCCCACGACCGCTCGGTGACGTTGTCGATGCGGCAGTCGAGGGTCATCTCGGTGTGTTCGCCCTGCCACAGACCGTTGTAGACGCTCCGGTACTGGTACTCGTAGACGAACTCGCGGGCGGAGGACTCGTTCAGCGTCACGGGCTGGTCGGGCGGGTCCTTTGGACCGTCATGGAACTCGACAGTCCCTGTCGGGGATGCAACGGTTGTCGCTGCCTCCGACGGGGCCGCTGACTCCGGCGACGGTCCACCGAAACATCCCGCGGCCAAGACGACGAAGCTGAGGACCGCAGTGCGGGCGATTCTGGAGGACACGGCCGGGATTGCACCGACCGATAGCAAATGTCTTGTGCCGTTTCGGTCTCGCCACGACATTCGGCTATCGTACCAGAACGGTCTTTCAGATGAGGACCCAAAGGCGGTCCATGAATCGCCGAGAGTTCCTCGCCAGTGCCGCTTTCGCCGGCACGACGGTTCTGGCGGGGTGTGGTTCGCTGAGTTCCCAGTCGACACGCGCTCCCCCGCTGGTCGAGAACCGCCCCGATGCCACGTATCGCCCCACCCACGCCGAGGGGATGGGAATGGCCGGGATGGCACAGGCGGGTGAGTACATGGTCGGGCTGAGCTACTCCTTTCCCCACCGCTTCTGGACGGTCACCGGGACGACAGCCGAAAAGGTCGACATCCGGAGCGAGGACAGCGTCCACCTGATGGCAACCATCTGGGACCCCGAGACCGAGATGGTACTGCCGGTGTCTGCCGGCCTCTCGATCACCATCGAACGCGACGGCGAGACGGTCGCCGACAAGTCCCCGTGGCCGATGATCTCCCAGAACATGGGCTTTCACTACGGCGACAACTACGCGCTCGACGGCGACGGTGTCTACCAGCTTTCCGTCCGCGTCAACGGGATGGGGGAACGCCGACTGGGGGGCTTCGACGGTCGGTTCGGCGAGGCCGGCGAGGCAACGGTCGAGTTCGACTTCGCACAGTCCACCCGCGACCAACTCTCCTTCGAGGAGTTCCCGGACTCACAGGGCGAGCGCGGGGCGGTCGACCTGATGAACATGGACATGGTACCGACATCGCAGGTCCCAGAAGTGTCGGCCCTGCCCGGAACGGTCCTCGGGACGGACAAAGGGAGCGACGGCGTGTACGCCGTGACGTGGGTACAGGACGCCGCGTTCCTCTCCGATGGCGAGTCGTATCTCGCCGTCTCGGCTCGGACGCCGTACAACCGCGTTCCCCTTCCGATGATGTCGCTCGACGGGACTGTTGAGGCCGACGGCGAGACGGTGTTCGAGGACGCGCTGACCGCCGCGGTCCACCCCGAAATCGGGTATCACTACGGCGCAATCATTGAGACGACAGCCCAGGATCCGTCTGTCGGTGTCGACGTCGTCGCCCCGCCGCAGGTGTCCCGCCACGAGGGGTACGAGACGGCGTTCCTGACGACGCCCTCGTTCTCGTTTTCGGGAGGCTGACCGCCTCGACCAGTCGTTCGGTTGCGAGAGCGGACCATGGCTCACTCCACGGCGAACGGACTCTCCGTCTGTTGCCACGGCCAGCCCGGGACCCGCGTCTGAACCCCGGCCGCGAGTGCGGCGTCGAGGTCGTCAGCACCCGCGGCCGCTGTGTCGTCCCCGTGGGTTCGCACGTCCGCGACGTGGAAGGTGGCCTCCGCGAGCAGCCGGAGCGGTTGCTCGCCGGCAATCATCGCTGCCAGCTCACGGCCCAGCAGTTCGTCGACGACGAAGCCCGGGTAATCGCCTGTGACGTCCAGTTCTCGAAGGAGATGAACCAGCGCTGCGACGTTGACCGCACGGTCGCCGTCGGCGAACACCTCGTCGATGGCGGCCGTGTAGGCGTCGTCTGTGAGCGGCTCGACGTCGACATCGAACTGGGACCCGAGATGGGCTCGCGTTTCGTTCACCAGCGGGACGACGTCGCTACGACGGTCCTGTACCCATTCGTACTCGTCGCGGACTGTGTCCGGTGTCAGTCGCATGGCGGCGTCTCACACGGTGTGCGTTTACTCCTTTGGGCAACAGCGCGTCGACCACGGTCCGGCCCCCTACCCTCCGTATTGCGAAGGCTTTTATAACACGAGGGGAATACTGAGAAATAGAGGACGGTTTTCCGGACATCTCTCCACGTCCGGAGGCAACTCACCGATAACTGATGACTTTATTAGAGAGCGTACATCCCGCGGCACCAGGTCGGCCCGCGCCAGCCGTGGACGGCCCCGCTACCGGGATGACACCCCGTTTTGAGCTATGAGCACTGTAGACAAGCAACTCGAAGACGTGAAGGCAACGATCGACGAGGAAGTCCCGCGCCGTATCTCCGTCTCGGATGTCACGTACGAGGGACCGGAACTCGTCATATACACGCGGGACCCGAAGGAGTTCGCCGCGAACAGCGACCTCGTTCGCCGGCTCGCGTCGAAACTCCGCAAGCGAATCACGGTCCGCCCGGACCCGGACGTACTGGCCCCGCCAGCCGAGGCTGAGGAGGCGATTCGGGAACTCATCCCCGAGGAGGCCGGCGTCATGGACCTGAATTTCCACACCGACACCGGCGAAGTCGTCGTCCAGGCCCAGAAGCCCGGCGTCGTCATTGGCCGGCGCGGCTCGACCCTGCGTGACATCACGCAAGAGGTCGGCTGGACGCCCGAAGTCGTTCGAACGCCCCCCATCGAGTCCTCGACGGTCGAGAACGTCCGGAACTTCCTCAAACAGGAGCGCGAGGACCGCCGGGACATCCTCGAACGCGTCGGCCGGCAGATCCACCGCGAGCCGATGTCCGACGACGAGTACGTCCGTATCACGACACTGGGCTGCTGCCGAGAGGTCGGCCGCGCCGCGTTCATCCTCTCGACGCCGGACACGCGCATCCTCATCGACTGTGGTAACAAGCCCGGGTCGAACGGGGAGCAACCGTATCTGGACATCCCGGAGGCGTTCGGGGCCGGGACCAACGGTATCGACGCCGTCGTCCTGACCCACGCACATCTGGACCACTCCGCGCTGGTCCCGCTACTGTTCGAATACGGCTACGACGGCCCCATCTACTGCACCGAGCCGACGCGGGACCTGATGGGCCTGCTGACGCTGGATTATCTGGACACTGCCGCGGACGACGGTCGGACCCCGCCGTACGACTCCGAGATGGTCCGCGAAGCCATCAAACACACCATCCCGCTGGAGTACGGCGACGTGACCGACATCGCGCCCGACATCAAACTGACGCTGCACAACGCCGGCCACGTCCTCGGCTCGTCGGTGTGTCACTTCCACGTCGGCGACGGCCTGTACAACGTCGCCTTCTCCGGCGACATCCACTACGACGACACGCGCCTGTTCGACGGCGCGGTCAACGACTTCCCGCGGGTGGAAACGCTCGTGCTGGAGTCGACCTACGGCGGCCGCAACGACTACCAGACCGATCAGGAAGACTCAGAGCGAAAGCTCAAACAGATCATCCAGAACGCCTACGACCGCGACGGGAAAGTGCTCATTCCGACCTTCGCCGTCGGGCGGTCACAGGAACTCATGCTCGTCCTCGAAGAGGCGATGCGGAACGGCGACATCCCCGAGATGCCGGTCCACCTCGACGGGATGATCTGGGAGGCGACGGCCGTTCACACGACCTACCCCGAGTATCTCCGCGACGGTCTGCAGGACCGTATCTTCGACGAAGACCAGAACCCGTTCCTGGCCGATCAGTTCAACCACATTGACGGCGGGGACGAGGAACGACAGGAGATCGCCGATGGCGATTCCGCTATCATCCTCTCTACTTCGGGGATGCTCACCGGCGGGCCGGTCATGTCCTGGCTCGAACAGCTCGGCCCCGACCCGGATTCGACGCTTACCTTCGTCGACTATCAGGCGCAGGGAACGCTTGGTAATCGTATCCAGCGCGGCGTAGACGAGGCGCCCGTCGGCGGCAACGGGCGCAGCGAGACGGTCCCGCTGGAGATGACCGTCGAGACGGTCGACGGCTTCTCCGGCCACGCCGACCGACAGGGACTGGAAAACTTCGTGAAGACGATGAACCCCAGACCCGAGAAGATCCTCTGTGTCCACGGCGACGAATCGGCGACACAGGACCTCTCCTCGTCGCTGTACCACGACCAGAACATCCGGACCTTCGCGCCGGAGAACCTCGAAACGTTCCGCTTCCGCTGATCCAGTCGCCGTTCCCGGTTCGTTCTCACTCCCCGATAGCCGGACGAACCTCTATACGGCAGGCGGGTGAACTACCGCGTATGGACATCATCCAGTATCTCGACGAACTCGAACCGGTCGGGATGGTACTCATCGGGCTCGTACTGTTCATCATCCCTGAGCCGGCCACCTCCACGCTGGGTATCGGCCTGATGGTGCTCGGCGGCGCGTGGTGGTTCTACGAGTGGAACCGGTGAGATAACTCACAGCAGTCCCGATGAATCACGACCGCATTCACGCGCAGGAACCGTCACACCACCGCGACAGATGGACCGTCGGTACAATCACCGAGATAGCGGAGCGAGACGGCCACTGTGTCGTCACTGTTGAGAACGAGTCCGGCGAGCCGACTGAACTCGTCGTTACCATGGCCATTCGCGACCTGTTCGTCAGTCGGCTGGACATCGGCGACGACGAAGATCCGGTCGGCGAGCGCGTCTGGTTCCGGAAACGCGGCGGGTCGTAGCCAGCCGCTGACGCGTCCGGTCACCGTTCGACGGGACGCTACGACAGATCGACGATCCGGTCGGCCCAGCGCCGGAGCCTATCGAGCGCGTCCCGCTCGGCCCGGAACACCGGATTATCGACGCCCAGTTCGTCGCTGTCGAAGGCGTTGAGGACGGCTACGTCCGCCTTTTTACAGTATTCGGTGAGCCGGCTGACCGCAGCGGCGTCGTGCTGGAACGGAATCGTCGCGTCGTTGACGAACACCGCGCGGGGATTCTCCGGGAGCGCGTCAATCTGTCGCTCGGCACGGCGGGCGTTTTCCCGGGCGAGTGCGACCGCCTGCTCGGCCGTCTCGCTCTCGGCGCGGGGCGCACTGGCGTCGATCCGGCCGACCCAGACCGACTCCGGGACGCTGATAAATCGATCAAGACGGCCGCCTAATACAGTCCCGTCCAGTTCGATTTCGGGCGCGAAATCGAGGACGACAACGCCCTCGGTGCCCTCGCGGTCGAGCCATGCCTCTATGGCGGCAGCGGTCGTCCGCGTCTTGCCGGCGTTGGAGGGACCGGTGACGAGCGTCGACCCAGAGAGTGGGAATCCAACGCCGGTCACGCGAGGAGTTCCTCCCGGAGGAACTTCCCGCCGAGGCCGGCCATGGCGAGGCCGAGGACGATGGCAAACGCCAGCACGAACCCGGAGAGCGGGCCGACGCCGCCGCCGAGCTGTTCGACGACGAAGTTCCCGGCGAGCCCGCCCGAAACTGCGATGAGCGCCAGCCCGCCGGCGTTCGCCGCCAGCGAGTTCGACTCCGGGACCGCGTCGGAGTTCAGGAGGTAGAGGACAAGGGCAATGACGAACGGGGTGCCGACGGTGCCGAGCGCAAGCACGAGGACGAGCTGGCCGAGCACGTTCCCGCCGATGAACGCGCCCGGAGCAGACAGCAGCGCAACGGCGGCGAGCAGGCCGCGGTAACGGTTATCCTCGATAGTGGTGCCCCAGCCGAGCTTGTCGGCGAGCAGGAACGGCGGGACGATGGTGTTGCCGCCAAGCGTCGACACGGCCGCGCCCCAGAGGCCGAGCAGGAACAGCCAGCGAGCGCTGTCGCCGACCAATGGACCGAGGGCCTCCGCAGCGCCGACCGTCGTAAGGTCGCCGGAGGTGAGCACACTCGCCGTAACGAGGAAGATAGCGAGGCTGTAGACCCCAAACGCCACCAGCATCGACGCCCCGACGTCGACCGTCGCGAGGTCGTAGTCCTCGCGGGTCCAGCCTCGGGCCCGCATCGTGTAGGAGTGCATCGTGATGAGCGTGATGTGGACCGCGCCGCCGAGGATGCCGGCCGCAACCAGCGCGCTCCCGGACGGGACGGACGGGACCAGTCCGTTCACCGCCGCGCCAGCGTCGATTGGCACGACGAACAGGCTGGCGACGAACGCGACGACGACCAGCAGGACGAGGACTTTTGCGGCCAGTTCGAGGAACCGGTAGCCGCCGCCGGCCAGCCCCGCCGCCAGAACGAGCGCCCAGGCGACGCCCCAGATACGCGCGTCGATACCGGTCACCGTCGCCGAGACCGTGGCGACGGTCTTCATGATTACGAGCTGTGCCACGCCGGCCGCAAGCACCGCGTCGCCGACCAGCAGCCACGCCCACGCGTCGCCGAGGTGCTCCTCGACGACGGCGACGATGCCCCGTTCGGTCAGCAGTCCCAGCCGCATCGCGAGGTACTGGGCCAGCGCCCCCGCCCCCGCGGAGAGGACGACGACCCACAGGAGGCTGTAGCCGAACGCACCGCCAGCGGTGACGAGGCTGGCAATCGTCGCCGGGCCGGCGGCGATTGCACCCGCGATCCAGGACGGCCCCATCGCTTCGGCGTATTCACCGAGTGTTCCCTTGCTAACAGCCGAACTGTCGACGGTTTCGGTCGAACTCATACCCCGGCTTGGGTGAGGCCCCCTGAAAACCCTGCCGACATATTGTTCGGTGGTATTCTACGGTAATTCGACTTCAGTAAAGCGATTATGCGAAAATGACAGCGCTGGCCGAATTGACACACCACACGCTCACCGAGCGGAACGCTACCGAGAGCAGGACAGACCGCTCCGACTCAGAGTTCAACGGTTCCGAGGTCCGATTCCAGTTCGTCGACGTGGTCGTTGTAGGCGTCGACGAAATCCGCGAACTGGGGGGCGTACTCCCGGATGTCGGCGGCCGACGGCGGTTCGTACTGCGAGAGGAGATAGAGCCCGTTGCTCCCGCCGACCCGGAGGTACGACGCGCCGTCGGTGTCCCATTTGAGTTCCCAGCGCGTGCCGCCGATTCGGTCGGTGAAGGTCCCGTAGTCGCCGCCCTCGTAGCGCTGGAGTTCCCGGGCAATCTGGTCGCAAATCTCGCGGATGCGGCCGAGGACACGGTCGCGCTCGGCCACGACGCCGTCGGTGGTGGCAATTTCCGGGAACTCGGTCGATACGTCGTCGAGCACGCCGTCGAGCGACGCGACGTAGTCGTTGAACCCCTCGACGAAGGCGTCGTAGTCGGCGAGTGCGGCGGCCAGCGGCTCCGGCTCGGGTGGCTGTTTGGTCGAGATGACGTACGTGTCCGAGCCGCGCGACGGCGAGAACCGCAGATACTCCAGATCGCCGCCCTCGTACTTGACGGTCCACTCGCCGCGGTCGGTCTCGATGTCCGCCTGCCCGTAGTCGCCGCCTTCCAGCCGGGCGAGCTGGTAGGCGACCTGTCCGGCGTGGTCCCGGACCGCCGCGACCAGTTCGTCACGCTGCTGTGCAACGGCCGTTGCGTCGGCAGGGTCCACCGGTGGCCACTCTGTCACAGTAGACGGAAGCGACGGGACGGCAATAACAGGCTCGGTCGGCTACTCTGACTCCAGCAAGGCGTCGTCGCCGTGGCGTTCGCGGAGCGCCTCGAAGTACTCCTGCTGCTCGTCGATGTTCTGCGTGGACTCGGCGTACACGTCGGTAAAGAGATCCGTCGGTTCAGCGGCGTGAGCCTCCGCGTTGTCGATAATCTCGCCGAGTTGCTCGTCGATGGTGTCGTCCATCACGTCGATCTTCTCGTCGTCCAGCAGATTGCAGTTCCTGAGGAACTGCTCCATGCGGTCCAGCGGGTCGCGTTCGCGCCACTGCTCGACCTCCGCGTCGTCCCGGTACACGTCCGGGTCGTCGGCGGTCGTATGTGCGCCGAAGCGGTACTGGACGGCTTCGATGAAAACGGGTCCCCGCTCCTGTCCGTCGGCTCCCACGGCCCGCTCCCGTGCGGCCTCGGTGACGGTGTAGGTCGCCAGCGGGTCCATCCCGTCGACCTGCACGCCGTCGAAGCCGTAGGCGTCGGCCTTCTGCGCCAGCGTCTGGCTGGCGGTCTGGCGCTCCCGCGGGACGGAGATAGCCCACTGGTTGTTGTTACAGAAGAACACCGTTGGTGTCTCGAACACGCCGGCGAAGTTCATCGCCTCGTGGAAGTCCCCTTCGCTGGTGGCCCCGTCGCCGAAGTGGACGATACCGGCGCGCTCGTCGCCCTTTCGCTTTGCCGCCCACGACCACCCGACGGCGTGGGGCAGGTGTGCACCGATGGAGATGTTCAGCGGGAACACGTTCACGTCGCCGAGAGCGGCGTTGCCCGCTTCGTGGCCCATCCAGTAGAGGACGTACTCCCAGGGGAGCCCGCGGGCGACGAGCGCGCCGTGTTCCCGGTACTGATAGAAGATTGTGTCCTCGTCGGCCAGCGCGTACGTCGACCCGACCTGAGACCCTTCCTGGCCCGCCAGCGAGGAGTAGGTGCCGAGCCGACCCTGCCGCTGGAGACTTATCATCCGCTCGTCGAACTGCCGCGCAAAGCGCATATCGCGGTACATCGAAACCAGTTTCTCGTCAGAGAGGTCCGGGATGAGGTCCGGGTCGACGATCTCGCCATCGGCGTCCAGCGCCTGCGCCTGGTCGTCGTACGCCCTATCGAGCACGTCGGTTGCCATGTCGTATCACCACACTCGGTGCGGACTGGCAAAAAGGTGTGTCTGAGCCCTGATTCACTGACGGAACAAGGATTCCTCAGTCTCAATGACCTTTTCCCAGACCACGGCCGCCATCGCCGCTTAGTTGAGCCACTCCAGCACGCGCTGGCGGGCGTCGGCTTGGTCGTCGGGCATGACCTCAAGCACGACGTTGCCGTCGAACTCCGAAGCCAAAATTTCGGCTGTTCGTTCGAGGGGTATCTCCCCGTCGCCGAAGGGGAGGCCGTCGTTCAACAGCGTTCCGTCGGTGAAGTGGACGACCTGAATCTGGTCGCCGTAGCTTTTCAAGAGGTCCGAGAGTGACTCCAGATACGCTGGCTCGGACATGAACAGGTGGGCCGTATCGAGCACCAGGTCGTGGCCGCGGTCGAGCAGTAGATTCGCCAGCGAGAACTGGCTCGCGCCAGGGTTGTTCTCGTAGCCGCAGGGGGCGGCGAAGTCGTAGCTGTCCAGCAGGGCGGTGTGCGTGTGCTGGGCGTACTGGCTGTGGACAACGAGATAGGCGTCGAGTCGCTCGGCAAGCGCATCGCTCCGGCGGAACGGTTCCGGATCGTCCGGGCGGGCGTGAAGCGTGTGGACCGACGCCGCCGAGACGGGTGACTGTTTGACCATCGCCGCTGTAGCCCCGACGTCGTCGAGGTCCGACGGCCGGAGGTGGAGTTCCACGCTGTCGAAGCCTCGGTCGGCCGCGGCGTCGAGCTTGGCTGTGGTCGGCGGGCACTTGCCGACGATATTCATTGGAGGGAGATTCCACGACGGCGAAAATAAAACAGTCCCTTCGTCGACACGACTGGCCCGAGTATTCATGCTGTTTCCGTCCAATATGTCGGTGATGCCCGGCAAAGCGAACCCGGAGACGGACGAGAGTGCGGTGACACTCTGGTGGGAACACCACCTGTCGCACACACATGCAGTACTCTGGACCGTCATCCTCGTCGCAACAGTCGGGGACATCCTCCTGACGATGACTGGGTTCACGGTCGGACTGCAAGAGGGGAACGTCGTCGTCAGCACGATGCTCGCGGAGTTCGGGCTGGCGGGCCTCTGGCTGGTGAAGTTCGGGGCGATGCTGTGGCTGGTCGCCGGGTGGCGACTGCTCTCCGAACACAACGCGACGGTGTTTCTCGCCCTGTTCGCCGTGGTGACGCTCGCGGTCGTTGCTTACAACGCCGTCACCATCCTGCAGTACCGCGGGGTGATAACGGCTGTTGCGGTGTTTTGAGGGGTGACGCGTTAGGATTCGGGAACACCGGCGTTAAGTACCACTGGGTGTGACCACGGAGTAATGGATAGACGTTCCTTCCTGACAGCGGCCGGCGCGACGGTGTCCGTCTCGTTTGCCGGCTGTGCCGGGCTGGGCGGTAGCGACGAGTCGAGCACCGAGGCGTCGAGTACGGACGAGTCAACCGCGACCGGGACGAGTACCGGCGACGCCGGCGATGTAGAGGAAACGCTCGTCGTCGGGACCTACAGCGCCTTCGTCGACTCGCCGTCGACGAGTCCGGGCGCGTGGGTGAAACAGCGCTTCGAGGAGGAGTTCGACGCCCGCCTGATCTGGCAGACGCCGAGCAACGAGGTCAACCACTACATCGAGCGCCGGAACGCCGGCGTCGACATCGAGGCCGACATGTACCTCGGGCTGAACACGGACCACCTCGTCCGGATCGACGAGAACCTCGACGACGGGCTGTTCGCCGGGGTCGGCGACGTGGCCGGCCAGGACGACATCAAACCGGGGCTGCAGTTCGACCCCGACGGCCGGGCAATCCCCTACGACACCGGCTACATCAGCCTGGTGTTCGACGGCACGGAGACCACAGCACCGGAGACCTTCGACGGCCTGCTTGCGGAGGAACACGCCGGCGACCTCATCACGCAGAATCCGTCCAGTTCGGCTACCGGCCGGGCGTTCCTGCTGCACACGGTCAAGCAGTTCGGCCCGGACGGCTATCTGGACTACTGGAGCGACCTGCAAGAGAACGACGTTCGGGTACTCGGTTCGTGGAGTGACGCTTACAGCGCCTGGTCGGGCGGCGAAGCCCCGATGGTGGTCTCCTACTCCACCGACCAGGTGTTCGCGGACCAGAACGACGCCAATCTGGAAGAACACCAGATCCGCTTCCTGAACGACCAGGGCTACGCCAACCCGGAAGGGATGGCGGTCTTCGATGGAGCGGATACGCCCGACCTCGCCCGGGAGTTCATGAGCTTCCTGCTGCGCCCGGAGATTCAGGGCGAAATCGCCGTCCGGAACGTCCAGTTCCCGGCAACCGAATCCGCCGACCTCCCCGAGGACTACGCCGAACTGGCTCAGGAGCCCCCGGAGCCGGTCACGTTCGGCTACGACGAACTCAAGGGCTCCGTCTCGGGCTGGATCTCCGACTGGGAACGGCAGTTCGCCTCGAACTAACGACGACCGACTGTGGCCCGAGATTCAGACGGCGGTGCCGATGGTGGCGGCGGGGGGTCGACAGGGACAGCGAACAGTCCGTCCCGCGAGCGGGGCCGGACCGTCCGCAACACTATCGAGCGTCGGGCAATCGTCGGGCTCGCGGTCGCAACTATCGCCCTCTTGCTTGGCATCTTCTACTACCCGGTGGCGACGGTGTTCATCGACAGCGTCCTCGTCGACGGCCGCTTGACGGGCCGGGTGTTCGTCTCGATACTGCGGGACCCGTTCTACCTCGGAGAGCCGGCGCGGTTGCTCGCCGGCGAACCAGTGGGGGCCGTCATCGAGAGCGTCCTGTCGTCGGACCGGCGGCTGGGCGTCATCGGCTTCACGGCGTATCAGGCGGCCCTCTCGACCGTCACCAGCGTCGCTCTCGGCCTGCCAGCGGCGTACCTGCTGGCCCGGTTTGAGTTCCCGGGACGGCGGACGCTCCGGTCGCTGACGATTCTCCCGTTCGTTCTCCCGTCAATAATGGTCGGCGTCGGTTTCGTCGCCACGTTCGGCCGGAACGGGACGCTCAACGCCGTGCTCGGCGCGCTCGGTCTGGGACAGGTCAATCTCCTGTTCACGCTGGAGGCCGTCGTCATCGCTCACGCGTTCTACAACGCCCCGCTCGTGGCACGGGTGACCACCGCCGCCTGGGAGTCCGTCGACGCCAGTGCGGTCGAGACGGCCCGGAGCCTCGGCGCGAGCCCCGTCCGAGCGTTCCGCGACGTGGTCGCCCCGCAGCTGTACCCGTCGGTGCTGATGGGCGCAGCACTGACGTTCGTGTTCACCTTCAGCACGTTCCCCATCGTCCTCGCGCTGGGCGGGTTCCAGCTGGCGACCGTCGAGGTGTTCGTCTACCGGCTCATCCGAGACCTGGAGTACGCCGAGGCGGCCGCCCTCGCGCTGATTGAACTCGGCATCTCGCTGGGGCTGCTGTACGCGTACCTCCGGTACGAGGCCAAGCATACTGTCCGGTCGCGGGGGATTCGACCGCTTCCGCGGCGGCCGCTGACACCGCCGTCGTTCTCGGTCCGGGAACTGCTCCCCCGGCTGGGGCTCGCCGTCTACGCCGTCGTCGCGCTGGCGGTGTTCGTCGCGCCGATAGCGAGCATGGTGCTCGCCAGCCTCAGCGGCCCGGAGGGGCTGACGCTGGCGAACTATCAGTTCCTCATCGACCGCCAGACGACCGGCGCAGCGTTCCAGGTCCAGCCGTGGGATGCGGTCAGGAACTCACTGCTGTTCGGGGTCGCCTCGCTCGCCGTTGCCCTGCCGATGGGCGTCGTCGTGGCCGTCCTCACGACCCGGGACTACCGCGGTCGGAAGCTCGTCGACGCCGTGGCGATGGCCCCGCTGGCCGTGTCTGGCATCGTCGTCGGCCTCGGCCTGCTCCGAGGCCTCGTCTTCGGCGTCGAAGTCGGCGACACTCGTCTCGCCGTCGGCGGCGGCCTCGCCATCGTCGCCGCCCATGCCGTCGCCGGCTACCCGTTCGTCGTCCGGACGGTCGCGCCCGGACTCGAGGGAGTCGACCACACGCTGGTCGAATCCGCCCGCGCGCTCGGCGCGCCGCGTGCCAGAGCGCTGCTGGACATCGAACTGCCGCTCGTGTGGCCAGCGGTCATCGCTGGGGCCGCCTTTGCGTTCGCTATCTCTATCGGGGAGTTCTCGGCGACGATTGTCCTCGCCTCGGGAACGAACCAGTTCACGATGCCCATCGCCATCGAGCGGTTCATCGGCCGCCGGCTCGGTCCCGCGACAGCGATGGGCGTCGTCCTGCTCGTGGTCACCAGCGCGAGCTTCCTGCTCATCGACCGGCTGGGGGGTGACGACGTTGGGTTCTAAGGAGTCGCCGTCGGACAGTGCTGCCGTGAACCGGACCGCCCCGCCGGCCGTCGAACTCGACGGCGTCACCAGACGCTACGGCGAGACGACCGCCGTCGAGGACCTGTCGCTTTCCGTTCGGGACGGCGAGTTCTTCACGCTGGTCGGCCCCTCCGGCTGTGGGAAGACGACGACGCTCCGGCTCATCGCGGCCTTCGAGGACCCGACGCAGGGCGAAGTCCGGTTCGGCGGCGAGTCCGTCACCGGCGTCCCCCCAGAGGACCGCGACGTGGGCGTCGTCTTCCAGAACTACGCGCTGTTCCCGCACATGACCGTCGGGGAGAACGTCGCCTACGGCCTCTCGTTCTCCGACCCGCCCGGCGGCGGCAGCGACGAAGCGCGGGTTCGTGAGCTGCTGGAGCTGGTGGACCTCGACGGTATGCAGGACCGGGACCCAGACACGCTTTCCGGCGGCCAGCAACAGCGGGTGGCGATGGCCCGCGCGCTGGCCCCCGGCCCCGACGTGCTCCTGCTCGACGAGCCGATGAGCGCCCTGGATGCGAAGCTCCGGGAACGGTTGCGCGTGCAGGTCCGCGAGATTCAGCAGGAACTGGGCATTACGACGATTTACGTCACCCACGACCAGGAGGAGGCCTTAGCTGTCTCAGACCGCGTGGCAGTCATGCGAGACGGGACGCCGGAACAGGTCGCGCCGCCGCGGACCATCTACCGCGAGCCGGCGACAGAGTTCGTCGCCACCTTCGTCGGCGACAACAACGTCCTCAGCGGTGAGGTGACGGCAGTTCGGTCGACCGACAGGGTTGACGATTCCAGCGACGAGAGTGGACGATCCATCGCGGACGTGACGGTCGACAGTACGACGCTCTCAGTGGCCCTGGATGGTGACAGCGACCCGGAGGCCGCTGTCTCGGCCGGGGACCGGCTCACGTTCTGTGTGCGACCGGAGCGGCTTACCCTCGATGCCGACCGGAACGCGCTGACGGCGACCGTCACGAGCGCGGAGTTCCTCGGGGAGACGACACGCGTTCATCTCGACTGGGAGGGTCGAGAAATCCTGTTACGAGCCGAAGACCCGCCGACGGGCACGGTGACAGTCGGCTTCGACCCGGCGGACGCACACACTGTCGACAGACAGTAGTAAGCTACCAATCCTCACGCCCACGCCGGAATGGAGCCTGTTTTAACCCACCTGTGGTTATCGCCGATATAAATATGACACGCGGGGCCGTCGCAGGTGGTCGGCAGAGGCGTATCGGAGCGTGTCGACAGGGCTGGCGGGAACACCCAGCTTCAAACCAAAGCCATGTCGGAGTCCGGCCGGCTGGGCGCGACGGGGTGCGGTAATGGTCGAGTTCGAACCCCGGCTGTTCGACGATATCGATCCGGCTGAGCGGCCGTCGCTGGGTGCCGCTCTCGTGCCGATTGCGGGAATGATTGTGTTCCTCAGTGTGGGCCTCATTGCCTTCGACTTGGACCCACAGTTCCCGCTGTTCTGGGGAATTGCCTTCACCGGCCTGTTCGCACGGTATCATCTCGGGCTGTCGTGGGAAGACCTGTACGACGGGATCGCCAGCAGCCTGCTCATGGGCATGCGGGTAATTCTCATCATGTTCACCGTCTACGCGCTCATCGCGTCGTGGATTCAGGCGGGCACGATTCCCAGCCTCATGTACTTCGGTTTAGAGCTATTCACGCCGACAGTGTTTCTCCCAGTAGCGGCCATCCTCTCTGCGATAATCTCCTTCGCCGTCGGCTCGTCCTGGACGACGGCCGGGACACTCGGGGTGGCGCTCATCGGCATCGGTTCGGGACTGGGTATTTCCGAGCCGATGACCGCCGGTGCCATCCTCAGCGGGGCCTACACGGGGGACAAGCAGTCCCCGCTCTCGGATACGACGAACCTGGCCGCAGCAGTGACAGACACGGACCTGTACGAACACATCAACGCGATGCGGGCCGGCACGCTCGTCGCGTTCACGATTGCCGTCGTCCTGTACGCCGGCCTCGGGCTGCGAGCGGCTGGGGCTATCCCCGCCAACCGCGTTGCGTCAATCCAGGCGGCGATAGAGAGCACGTACGTCGTCTCGCCGCTCGTGTTTTTGCCGGTCATCGTGACCTTTGGGCTTGCACTGCGTGGCATCCCAGCCCTGCCGACGCTCGGGACAGGTGTCTTCGCGGGCGTTGGGACCGCCATGCTCGTGCAGGGAACCGGATTCGGCGCTGCGTGGTCGGCGGCACAGTCCGGGACAGCCCCAGAGACGGGCATGGAACTCGTAAACGGACTCTTAGAGAGCGGCGGCCTGACCGGCGGCGCGTGGATTGTGACGATTGCGATTGCCGCGCTCGCACTGGGCGGCCTGCTTGAACGGGCCGGCGTGCTCGCGGTGCTCTCCCACCATCTCGGGCGACTCTGCCACAGCGTTGCGAGCCTCACGGGCGTCACCGCTGTGTCCGCCGTCTCGATGAACATTCTCGCGGCGGAGCAGTACGTGAGCATCGTGGTGCCGGGGATGACGCTCGGTAATCTGTACAACGAACAGGGGCTCAAGAGTCAGAATCTCTCCCGAGCCATCGAAGCGTCGGGAACGACGACGAGTGCGCTCATCCCGTGGAGTAGCGGCGGTCTGTTCATGGCCGGGACGCTCGGCGTCCCGACGCTGGAATACGCACCGTACTACTTCTTCGGCTTTCTCTCACCGCTCGTGCTTCTGTTCATGGGGGTCACCGGCTGGCAGATCGTCTATGCGGACCGAACCGACGCCGAAAGCACGCCCGGACAGTCCGGTAGTGCCGGGCCGGTGTCAGCAGGCGAGGACTGATTCGCCTTGCGCTGCCAGCAGTCGTGAATGTGTGATCGTGACTGAACGCTGGCGGCCCTCGCGTGCGCGTACGCGCGAAGCCCTGATAAGTCCACAGCCCCTACGTTAGACGATGACACCACAGAAGCCATCCGCTGACGGCGAGCAGGCTGCCGACGGTCGGGCGACCGACGTAGGCCCGGCGGTCGACTACGAGACGGTGTCGGTACCAGTGCTGGTCGTCGGCGCTGGCGCTGCCGGGGCGCGGGTCGCTATCGGACTTGCCCAGAACGGTGTCGAACCGCTGGTCATCGGCAAGCGGGACCACGGCGACGCACACACGACCTGGGCGGCCGGCGGCATCAACGCCTCGCTGGGATCGCTCGACCCCGAGGACGACTGGACGATTCACGCCGCCGATACGCTGGACGAGGGACATTTCATCAACGACCCGAAAGCGGTCGAGCTGACGACCAAGCATATGCCCGACCGCATCCGGGAACTCGACGATTGGGGGATGGCGTTCGACCGCACTGAGGACGGCAAGATCAATCAGCGGTACTTCGGCGCGCAGTCGTTCCGCCGGACCTGCTTCGTCGGCGACCGCACGGGCGAGGCGATGCTGGATGCGCTCGTCTCGAAGGCCCAGTCGCTCGATATCCCGTACCGCGACAACGTGATGATCACGCGGCTGCTCTCCGACGGCGACCGCGTCTACGGCGCGGCCGGCTACGACATGGAGAGCGGCGAGTTCATCCTCTTCGAGTCGGATCACGTCGTCCTGGCGGCGGGTGGCTCCTCCGCGCTGTATAACCGCCACTCCTCGCGCGACGAGGAGAACAACGGCGACGGCCCGGCGCTGGCGCTCGAAGCCGGCGCGTCGCTGATGGACATGGAGTTCGTCCAGTTCCACCCAACGGGGATGGTCGGCGACCGCTACGGCGAGGACTGGGACGGCCGACTCGTCACCGAGGCGGTCCGGGGCGAGGGCGGTCGGCTACTCAACACAGACGGCGAGCGGTTCATGGAGGAGTACTCGCCGGACCAGATGGAACTCGACGCGCGGGACGTGGTGGCCCGTGCCATCGCACAGGAACTCCGCGAGGGCCGTGGGACCGAGAACGGCGGCGTCTATCTGGACATTTCCCACCGCGACGACGAGTACATCAAGTCCCGACTGCCGCGGATGTACGAGCGGTTCATGGACCTCGGCGTCGACATCACGGAGAAGCCGATGGAGGTCGCGCCGACCGCCCACTACTCGATGGGCGGCGTCGACATCGACTTCGAGACCGGGGAAACCGGCGTCAGTGGGCTCTACGCTGTCGGCGAGACGGTCACAGGCGTCCACGGCGCGAACCGCCTAGGCGGGAACTCGCTCGCGGAGACGGTCGCCATCGGCGCGCTCGTCGGCGACCACGTCGCGGCGCAGGTGACAGGCGACGACCGCGACGACGCCCTGCCGGCTGGTCAGCGTGCCATCGCCGAGCGCGAGTTCCGGTCGCTGCAGGAACTGGCGGCGTCGGACGGAGACGAGACGCCCGGAGGGCTACTCGCGGACCTCGGCGACCTGCTGTGGGAGCACGCCGGTATTCTCCGTAACGGCGAATCACTGTCGGACGGCCTCGCCGCGCTCGATGCCCTTCGCGAACGGACTGGGGACATCGGTATCGACGGCGACCGGACCAGCCTGTCGTTCGAACTCGCCGTCGATCTGTTCTTCAGCCTCACGGTTGCCGAGGCCCTGCTGCTGAGCGCACGCAAGCGCGACGAGTCCCGCGGCGCGCACTACCGCACCGATGCGCCCGACGTAGACCCCGACTGGCGGCGGAACATCCTCGTAGACCGCGGCGACACCGGGCTTGAACTGACGACTCGCGGCGTCGCCGAACCGAGCGACGAAGTCAGCGAGGCGGTCGACGTCGGCTACGAACTCGACTATCACCACCTCGAATAGAGCGGTCCACCCAACAGTCCGCCTGCGGTTGCTCTTTTAATCTCGATAGGCGCAGTGGAAGCCGGCGACCTGCTGGTAGAACGTCGGAATCACGTCCGTTCGAAGGTCCACGTCAGGGTCGTCTTCGAACTCCCGGCGCGTGAACTCCCGAGCGTCTTCGATGGCCGCTTCGACATGGGGCGAGACGCCAGGTTCGTCAATCGTGCCGATGTAGGCCCAGATGAACGCCGCCTCCAGCGTGTCGAAGAACTCCGGGGTTGGTTCGAACGTGGGTTCGCCGTCCGCCGCGATTCGGTTGTACGTCCGGCTGATGAGGACGCTGCCGTCGTCGAGGCCGTGGTCGGCGAACGACTCCGTGGTCGTACACTCTTCGTCCCCGTCGTAGTCCCGTGCAGTGTCGCTTGACATACCTGGATAGAGGGGTGATAACCAAAAGTAACCGTCCGGAGTGTGTTTTGATACGACACACCCTGGATGGTTTTTACGTCACTGAAATTCAAGGCGGTCCCAGCCGATGTTCTATTCACTGTGGCACCGACCCGCCGAACCGTCCTCGCCAGCGGCGGCCCCGCACTCGGGAGCCTCACCGCCGTTTCGGGGTGTCTAGGTGCCGACGACGACGCGGACGTGTCGTGTCCGCCGTCTGTCCCGACGGACGCGTCACTACGTCTCGGGTTCGTCGGCGACGTGATGCTGGGCCGGAGCGTCGACGAACGCTGGCGCGATGCCCCCGACGGACCGACGGCCGTCTGGGGGTCGATGCTCGACGAACTCCAGTCACTCGACGGGCTGGTGGCGAACCTCGAATGCTGTCTCTCGGACCGCGGCGAACCGCGGCCCGGCCGTACGTTCCACTTCCGAGCGAGCCCGAAATGGGCCGTGGCCGCGCTGGACCGCGCCGGCGTCTCCTGTGCCGGACTGGCGAACAACCACCTGTTCGATTTCGGACCGGCGGCACTCACGGACACGCCGGCTCACCTCGCCGACGCTGGCATCGCCTCAGCCGGGGCCGGCGTCGATAGCGAGACAGCATTCGAGCCGGCGTTCGTCGAGATCGGCGACCTCTCGATCGCCGTCGTCGCCGTCACTGACCAGTCACCCAGCTACGCCGCCGACGGCGACAGTCCCGGCACGGCATACGCACCGCTGGACCCGAACCACCCGCTGACTCGCCGCCGTGTCGGAGGCGCGCTGGCGGCGGCCCGCGACGCCGACCCCGACCTGCTCGTCGTCACCGCTCACTGGGGGCCGAACTGGGTGACCGAACCGGGCGAGACACAGCAGGCCTTCGCCCGTTGGCTGGTGGACAACGGGGCCGACGTGGTCCACGGCCACAGCGCCCACGTCATCCAGGGGGTCGAGGTGTACCGCGGTCGCCCCATCATGTACGACACCGGTAATTTCGTCGACGACTACGCGGTCAAGGACGGCTACCGCAACGACCGGAGCTTCCTGTTCGAACTCCATATCGAGGACGGCCGGCTGGCCGCGCTCGAACTCACGCCGGTCGAGAACGCGTACGTACAGGTCGGACGCGCCGACGAAGCGGTGGCTGAGTGGCTTCGTGAGACACTCCGGGAGCGCTCTCGGCCCTTCGGAACGGCTATCGAGCGTGACGGCCTCGGGCTTCGGGTTCCGCTGTCATGTCCGGCATAGCATCCGCTGGGTGTTTCCGGGCCGACTCGTGGTCAGTTGCTACTCGTCGACAGCCACAACCGCCGTCATGATTTCGTCGACCAGCCGTGCGTTGTACGTCCAGAGACCACGAAACGGTCCGTCCTCGGTTTCTTCGGCGACGAGTGCACACTTGTTCTGGTCGTCGCCGGCGGCGTCGAACGCCAGCAGCCACACCTGTTCGAGCACGGTGTCTGTGAGCGGATGGAACGAGATTCCGGGAATCGCTGGCGGCTCCCAGTCGTCTCGTCCGTAAACGTGGATGTCGAGGTCCGTGTCGCTGGCGAGCGTCTGGTATCGGGCGCGCTGAGAGCGGAAGATCGACAGCGACTGGAAGCTCACTCGAAGCGTTCCCTTCCCGACGCGGTAGGCCCTGTCCTCGAACTCGTGCGACGTTGCGAGCAACTGTGCCGGCGTGAGCGATGCGAGGAGCGTGTTCGCCAGCGCCGAGTGGAGAAGCTGCCGGTCCGGGTCACTGTCAGGCACCCTGCTGTCGTCGGGCTCTGTCGTCGGCTTACATAAGAACGCCTGCAGCGCTGTGAGTGGCGGTGTCCCGGCGAACGCGCCGTCGCGGCGGACGACGACAAACGCGTTCTGGTGTCCAGTCGGGAGTTTCCGCCAGGTGGCGTCGATTCCCTGAGTTGCCAGACGCTCTACCACAGTCTTCGTTGCGGGCGGACCGTACACAGTTATCTCCACGTCCGAGTCCTCGAAGCGTCGGAGGAGGGTACGAACTGTCATCGGCCCACGATCAGTCCTCGTGGTCTGTCTCGGCGGTATCCAGATCGGTTATCGTCGCCAGAACCTCGGCCGTGGATGGCGACAGCGATGCCAGCGTCGCGGTCCGCTGGGCAGCGTCGTAGCTAATAACGCCAGCGTCATCGAGAACAGGGAGGTGGCGGTGGTGGAGCGACGTGCGGGTATCGTCCCAGTTGCGGGCGTCGGTGTCTCGACCACGCGCGCTGGACCAGCCCACGACCACGTCAGTGAGTTCCGCGATTGAGGCCGAGTCGTGTTCGGCGAGGTAAGTGTATATCATCCGCCGGGGCTCGGCTGCCAGCGCCCGTAATAGCGTATCGAGTCGCTCGGACGCGAGTCCCGGCGTCTCCACAGGCTGTTCGTGCTGATCCATGTCAATCAATTATCCACTCTCAGTATTAATATCATTGGCCGATAGGAGATCACAGATGTGACGGAATCCATTTACGTGCCAGCACCGTCTAAGATGTATGAACTACGAGTCCGCCCTACAGCGTGCGTACGACGTACTACCAGACCAACCCCGGGAAGCCGGCGAACGGCTCTCGATTCCCGACCCCGAGGGCCAGACCGACGGGGCGTTCACACGCCTGACGAACTTAGAGGCAATCGCCGACGCAGTCTCGCGGGACGCCCAGCATCTCCACCGCGCCATCCAGCGCGAGTTCGGGACCAACGGCCAGTTCGACGGCGGCGAAGCCCGCTACAACGGGTCGTTCGACACCGCTGATTTCGAGGCCGCCATCGACGCGTACGTCGCCGAGTACGTCACCTGTTCCGAGTGTGGCCTGCCCGACACCGTCCTCAAGAACGAGGACGGCGTCGACATGCTGCGCTGTCAGGCCTGCGGTGCGTTCCGCCCGGTCGCCAAGGGCGCGAGTTCGAACACCCAGCAGGACCGACCCACGCTCGAAGAGGGCGAGACCTACGAGGTCAAGATCACCGGCACCGGCCGCGAGGGCGACGGTGTTGCCGAGAAAGGGAAGTACACCATCTTCGTCTCCGGAGCGCGCGAAGGGCAGGTCGTCGAGGCCTACATCGAGAGCATCAGCGGCACGCTGGCGTTCGGCCGGGTCGCCTGAAGGCTGTTTTCGCCGCATCGCAGCGACGGTTCTCGCTTAGTCCCACAGGTCCGTCGAGAGGTATCGTTCACCGGTGTCCGGCAGGACGGCGACCACCGTCTCGTCGGGGTTCTCGGTGGCGTACTCCGCGGCCGCGTGCAGCGCCGCACCCGATGAGATGCCGACCATAATCCCCTCCTCGCTGGCGAGTCGGTGGGTCGCCTCCATGGATTCCGCCTTGCTCGCGGTCCGCACCTCGTCGACGAGGTCGCGCCGGAGAATGTCCGGAACGAACCCGGGACCGATACCCTGGATGTCGTGGCTGTCCGGGGCATCCGCCGAGAGCAGTTTGGACTGTTCAGGCTCGACGGCGACCGATGTGAGATCCGCGCCGACCTCCTCCTCGATGTACTCCGAGATACCGGTGATCGTGCCGCCGGTCCCGACGCCGGCGACGACGGCGTCCACGTCGCCGTCGGTATCGGCCCATATCTCCGGACCCGTCGTCTCGCGGTGGGCGCGCGGGTTCGCCTCGTTCTCGAACTGCCGGGCGCGGACAGTATCCGGCGCATCCGCGAGTTCGTTCGCGCGCTCGATTGCGCCGCTCATGCCGCCGTCGGCCGGCGTGAGTTCGAGGTCCGCGCCGAGCCCCGACAGCAACTGCCGGCGCTCCTCGCTCATCGATTCGGGCATCGTCAGCACGCAGTCGTACCCCCGTGCAGCGCAGACAGCGGCCAGCCCGATACCGGTGTTGCCGCTGGTCGCCTCGACGACCGTTCCGTCGTCAGGTAGGTTTCCGGACTCTGCGGCCGCCTCGACCATGTACAGCGCGATGCGGTCCTTGACGGAGTAAGGATTGGCCGCTTCGACCTTGCCGAGCAGATTGTCCGCGAAGCTGTCGAGACAGACCAGCGGCGTGTCGCCGATGAGCTCAGTCACACTGGACGCGACAGTACCGTCGTCTCGCTGGGCGTACGACTGCATACACCGGGAGAAGGCGATTAGCCCCCGTAACGACGTACCCAGAATATTGTGGGACGGATACATTCACTCGGTTCCGAGTCTCCAGAAGCTTATGTTGTCTCCACACGAGCGTTCCAGTAATGCCCGAGATTACCGTCTCTGAGGGCCTGTACCGCCAGCTATCCGCCGCCGAAAACCAGGTCGAAGAAGAGACGCTCTGGAAGATGTTGCACCAGTTCAAGCGCCAGAACACGCCGAGCGAGTAGCGCCGTTACCCAGCCGTCACTACCCGACTGGTTCGATGAGGTCCGGCGAGTCGTTGGCTGGGCTGTTAACCGCTGACGAAACCGGATAGGTCCGCATCGGGCCGTCGTACGGGTCAAGCAGTGTGGACACGTCGTCGGCGCTGCCGCGCAGCCACGTCGACTCCTCAGCCGGGTCGAGGATGACGGCCATCCGGTGATGGAGGTCAGCGACGGCGTCGTTCGGTTCGGTCGTCACAATCGTGAACGACTCGACGATATCGTCTTCGCCGCCCGAATCGCCGCCGCTCCCGCCGAACTCCCCCAGCCCGGTCTGTCGCTGTGGCGGCTCCCACCGCTCGTACAGCCCCGCCATCGCGAACAGGTCGTCGTCCGGCAGCGCCACGCGATACGGTTGCTTGCCGTCGCTCGTCTCGACCCACTCGTAGAACCCATCGGCAGGGACAAGACAGCGGCGAGCCTCGTAGGCCTCGGCGAACGAACGTTTCTCCGCCAGCGTCTCGGCGCGGGCGTTGATGTGCCCGTGGTCCGTGCGGTTGTCAGCCCAGGACGGAATCAGTCCCCACTCCATTCGCTGGATTGTGTCGGGTGATTCGTTGGTGATGACCGGCAGGTCTTGGCTCGGAGCGGCGTTGTATCGCGGCTCGTAGTCGAAAGAAAACTCGGCGTCGAACCGCGTCTCAATTTCCTCGCGAGGAGAGAACAAACTGTAGCGGCCACACATGACCTGCTTTTGGCGTTCCCGCTGGATAAATCCACTACTCGCTCATCCACTCGCTCGCCTGTGGCTCCGTCGGGTCGGTCCTGACCTCGACGAGCGTCGGCGCGTCCGTCTGCACCGCCTCGCGAACCGCCGTGCGGATTTCGGACGGCGTGTCGGCTTGCACGGCTTCCATCCCCATTCCGGCAGCGACAGTTCCGAAGTCAATCGGCGTCGTGTCCCATCCGTACGCCTGGTGGTCGAGGTCGTAACTCCGGCCGGCCTCCTCACTGATAATCGCGTAATCGTCGTTGTTGAGGACGACGACGGTGATCGGGAGGTCCTCGGCGACCGCAGTGTGGAGCTCGTGCACGCACATCATGAGGCCGCCATCACCGGTCAACGCGACGACGGGCGTGTCCGGATTGGCTAGCTGTGCCCCAATCGCCGACGGCAGTCCGGTTCCCATCGTCGCCCACGATCCGGGGTTGACGTAGCTGCGCGGCCCGTACGCCTCGAACGTGTTCAGCGCCCAGACGCGGAACCCCCCGGCGTCGACGGCCGTGATAGCATCCGAAGGGACTGCGTCCCGGAGAGTTTGCAGCACATGGACGGAGGTGAGCGGTGGTTCCGAATCCACGAGCGGTTCGATACGACGCGCAGTGGCATCGCGGACAGCCTGTGCGCGTTCGGTGCCGTCCGCCTTCGTAGCAGGAGCGGTATCAGCCGCCGCGATTTTGTTCTCGACCGCCGTCATCGCGTCCGCGGCATCTGCGAGGATGCCGACAGTCGGGTCATAGCCCGTGCCGAGGTCGTCGGCGTCAATCGTGACGTGAACGAGCGTCTCAGGTAGTTCGACGGACCACCCGCGTGTCCCGTGTGCGTCAAGGTCGGAGCCGACGGCGAGTACGGCGTCGGAGTCGGCGAGACAGTCTAGTAGCTCTGGGCTTGCACTCCCGCTCAGGACACCGGCACTGAGGTCGTGATCCTCCGGGAACACGCCTTTGCCTTTGTACGTCGTCACGACGGGCGCGTCAAGTCGCTCGGCGAGGCTTCGGAGCGCCGCCGTCCCGCCCGACGCTCGCACACCACCGCCTGCCATGATAACTGGCATCTCGGCCGCGAGCAGGTGCTCAGCGGCTTCCGCAACCGCCTGCTCCGGGACGGTGCTGGTGGACGGAGCCGAAGGTGTGCTTGCACCAGCGATTGGCACGTCCATCTGCAAGTAATTCTTGGGGAGCCCGACTCTGACTGGCCCCTTCGGCGGTGTCTTGGCGATCTGTACCGCTCGGTCGATCGTCGCCGCTGTCGTCTCGGGGTTCTTCAGTAGTATGTTCTCTTTGACGACGTTGTCGTAGGTGTCCGGCGGGGTTTCGTGGATCGCATCGCCGCCCCGGAGCGCCGGCTCGGTTTCGATGGCGAAGTGCACCAGCGGCGTGCAGTCGTTCAGCGCGTTTTTCAGGCCGTTCATCGCGTTCATATCGCCCGGACCGGGAACGACAACAGTGCTCGCTATCTGCCCGCTCGTCTCTGCATAGCCCCAGGCCTGATGTGAGACCGCAGTTTCGTGCCGTGCCACGACGAAACGGATGTCGTCTCGCTTGCCGATGGCCTCGTTCAGCGGGAGGGACTGCTTCCCCGGGATGCCAAAGACGGTATCGATGCCGTTCGCGACGAGACGGTCTACCACCGCCAGACTAACGCGCATACTGATTCCTCACTCCGAAGACAATTCACTCTCATGACTTTAGTTCGCCACCGGTCATGCTAGACCGCGTCGGATCGACGCCACAGACGCAGGGGCGGTTGTACTATCGAGCCCTGCATGGCCCGCGAATTTAAATCCGAAAGCGCCCAACTACGTGACAGATGACCACGGACCCCCCGTTCAGCATCCCTGCACACCCACAGCGGCGCTTTCCCCACGGGAGCGGGGTCGAATACGAGGGCGGGACGGAGTTCCGACTTATCCCGGATCGGGAGCGGTCGACGCCGGAACTCGCCGAGACAGTCGTCGACATCCTCGAGGCCGGACCGTACCGCTACGGTGATTTCCACGACCTGCCGATGCCGCTGTGGCTGGTCCGCGACGAGGAGACGACCGACGTGTTCCGCGTTGCCGTCCGCGACGGGACGGTCCGACTGCACGTCCTGCCGACCACAGAGTCCGACGGGCTACAGCGGTTCTTCGAGCGGCTGCGTGAGGCCAGCGAGGGAGAGTCGTGGGCCGTGCAACGACACGTTGACGGGCGGTAGCCGGGTCGCCGGAGTGGTGCAGACCCAAAACCGTCTTACACACCTGTCTCCATGTCTTGGCCATGACCGTCTCTCGCGAAGTCGAACTAGAGGGCCACATCATCGACTCCGGGATGATGCAGTCCTGTTTCGGCATCATCATGGATCTGGGCGGCTCCTTCTCCGTTCAGGAGTTCGATATCGGCCGTCACAAAGACGAGGAGTCCTACGCCCGGATGCTCGTCGAGGCTGACGACGAAGACCAACTGCAGTCGATTGTTCACGAACTCCACCAGCACGGCGTCAACCCCTCGGACCCGAAAGACGCCACGCTCGTCCCCGCACCCGACGACCAGGTCGTCCCGCACGGGTTCTACTCGACGACGAACCACCCGACGTTCATCCGCCACAGCGGCGAGTGGATCGAGGTCGAGGACATGGAGATGGACTGCGCCGTGGTCGTCGAAGATGGCGAAGCGCACCGCGCCTCGGAACAGTCGAACGGTGACGACGAGGAACCGAGAGACTACCCCCGAGCTTACACCAAGGTCCTGAACGCTATCGAGGAGGGCGACATGGTCGTCACCGACGAAACCGGCATCAAGGTCCAGCCGCCGGAGCGGCCCCGCGATTCGGGCGGCGCGTTCGGCTTCATGCAGGGCGGCGTCTCCTCGGAGCGCCCGTCGGAGTCGACCATCCGCAAAATCGCGGACGCGATCAAGGAGACGAAAAAAGAGGGCGGCAAGGTGATGGCTGTCTGTGGGCCGGCGCTCATCCACTCCGGGGCGCGCGAAGACCTCGCTCGCCTCGTCCGGGAGGGGTACGTCGACATGCTCTCGGCCGGCAACGGCTTCGCCGTCCACGACATCGAGCGCGACATCTACGGGACCTCGCTAGGCATGGACACCGAGAGCCTTGACCATCCCCGCCACGGCCACAAGCACCACATCTACGCCATCAGCGAGGTCATCCGCGAAGGCGGCATCGAGGAGGCCGTCGACTCCGGCACCATCGGCTCCGGCGTGATGTACGAATGCATCGAAAACGACCGGCCGTTCGTTCTCGCGGGCTCTATCCGCGACGACGGCCCGCTCCCGGACACCATCACCGACGCCGTCGAGGCCCAGAACGCCATTCGGGAGCAGGCCCACGAGGCCGACATGGTGCTGATGCTCTCGACGCTGCTGCACTCGGTCGCCGTCGGGAACTGTCTCCCCTCGACGACGCGGGTCGTCTGCGTCGACATCAACCCCGCGACGGTGACACAGCTCCTCGACCGTGGCTCCGCACAGGCAGTCGGGATGGTCACCGACATCGGCACCTTCGTCCCGATTCTGGCGGAGCAGTTACTCGACGAGGAGTAAGACGACCACGAGCAGCGCGAGTGGTCGCTTTTTCGCCCACGTTTTTTATCGAGTGGTGTGTGACCACAGGGAGCACACCCGATGGTAAAAAAGGTGGATTGCGGACGTTTGTCCCGATTCTGGCGGAGCAGTTGCTCAACGAGGAGTAGGACGACCACGAGCAGCGCGAGTGGTCGCTTTTTCACCCACGTTTTTTACCGAGCGGTGTGCGACCACTGGGAGCACACCCGAGGGTAAAAAAGGTGGATTGCGGACCTTCGTCCCGATTCTGGCCGAGCAGTTGCTCGACGAGGAGTAGGACGACCACGAGCAGCGCGAGTGGTCGCTTTTTCGCTCACGTTAGTCGAAAGAGCGAGGAGACGCGAATCGGTGTTTCGTGTCCTCGGTTGTCACGCCCGCGTTCTCGCGAGATGCTTATTACCCGCCATCCGATACTCTCTCTATGCCCTCTCCTTTGCGGCAGTTCACGCGGCTTTCCAGCGGGATCTCAGGCCTTGATTCGCTTCTCAGAGGCGGGCTTGTGGAAGGGCGGCTCTATCTCGTTATCGGACCGCCCGGGACCGGGAAAACACTGCTTGGCACGCAGTTTCTCGAAGCGGGGCTCGAAGCAGGCGACGACGTGCTGTTCATTCACGCCGAAGAATCGGCTGCCGATTTACTGGCGAACACTGCCGAACTCGGCATCGATATCGCCGATGCGACGTTTCTGGATGTCGGCCCCGATTCGGAGTTTTTCATGGAGGCCGAATCGTACGACGTGGTCAAGCCCAGAGACGTCGAGGACGGCCACCTGATTTCGGATATCCGCGAGGCTATCGAGCGGGTCGACCCGGACCGCGTCCTCATTGACCCGATCACACACTTCCAGTATCTCGAACCGACCGAGTACCAGTTTCGGAAGCGTATCATCTCTTTCGCGCGCTTTCTGCAAGACAGGGAGACGACCGTGCTGGCGACCAAGACGCCGAGCAATCAGATGGACAGCCAGCTTCGGTCGCTCAGTGACGGCATCATCTCGCTCAGTTACGGCGATGAGAAGGCGGGTCGGCGTATTCGACTGCGCAAGCATCGCGGCATCGGCCAACAGGACGGCTCACACGGGATGGAAATCCGGGAATCCGGCGTCGAAGTGTATCCCGCGCTCGAACCGGAACAGCGGACGCGGTCGTTCGACCCAACGCAGTTCTCCGCCGGCGTACCGGAACTGGACTCGCTCCTCGATGGCGGACTCGAACGCGGGACGGTGACGATTCTCAGTGGCCCCTCCGGCGTCGGCAAGTCGACGACGGCGACGGAGTTCCTGGCCTCCGCAGCGGCAGACGGGTCCCCGGCGCTTGCCTACCTGTTCGACGAATCCATCGACACGTTCACACACCGCTGTGAGACGTTCGGGATACCGCTCTCGGAGTTGCGTGACGAGGGGACACTTCTCGTCGAGGAGATCGAGTCGCTGGCGATGTCGCCCGAGGAGTTCGCGAACCGCGTGAAGACACAGGCCGCGGAGCGCGGGGCCGAACTCGTGGTTATCGACGGCATCGCGGGCTACAAGAACGCGATCAAGCACGGACAGGACGACATGGAACTGCGTCGGCGGCTCCACGCCCTGACACAGCATCTCACGCGCGGGAACACCGCTGTGATCCTGATCGACCAGCGTAGGGACGTGACGGGGCTTCACGAACCCACGAGCGAGAACGTCAGTTACCTCGCCGACAACATCGTCTTCGAGAACTACATCGAGGTCGGGGGCGAACTCCAGCGAGTCGTCGGCGCGCTGAAAAAGCGCGTCGGCGGGTTCGAGGCGGTCCCCCGCCGGTTCGAGATAACCGCCGACGGCCTTCAGGTCGGCGACCCCGTCTCGGGGATGCACGGCGTGTTCGAGGGCGTGCCCGAACGGCATGGAGACAGCGGCGGACGCTCATCCACTCGCTAACCACCGATGGCCGACGTCCAATTACTGCTGGCCGGCGACGGCAACCGGGAGGCACTCGCCTCCGTCGTCGCCGAACACCACACGCCGATCACGGACGACGAGTTCCGGGAAGTCGACCTCCACATCGTCGACGAGTCGTCGTTTCCGAAGTACAGAGAGTCGATAGAGCAGTACAAACACCGGGCAGATCCGGTGTTTTGCCCCGTGATTCTGGTGCGTCGTGAGGGGACGCCAGTCAGGATTGACCTGCCCGATATCGACGCGGCCGAGCAGCCACTCGTCGTCGATGATATCATGACAGCGCCGCTGGACACGCAGGCGCTCTTTCGAACCATCGCGAACCTCCTCGCCCGGCGCAGCCACACCGAGGACCTCGTTGCGGACCTCAGAGAACAAAACAGCGAACTCCGGCGGTTCAGGAACGCCGTCGAGCATGCGGGCCACGCGATTCTGATAACGAACACCTACGGCGTCATCGAGTACGTCAACCCGGCGTTCGAGGAACTCACCGGATTCAGCGCCGAAGAGGCAATCGGTCGAACACCGCGGATACTCAAGTCCGGTGAACAGAGCGAACAGTTCTACGAACGGCTCTGGGACACGATCTGTCGCGGCGAGGTCTGGACGAGCGAGATCGTAAACGAGCGCAAGTCCGGCGAGCGGTTCATCATCAACCAGACCATCGCCCCGATTCAGGACGCGGACGGGACGATCCAGGGGTTCGTCGGGATGCAGGACGAAATCACCGGTCGCCGACTGCGCGAGCAACAGCTCACCGTGTTCCATCGGATTCTCCGGCACAATCTCCGGAACAACGGAACGACGATCAGTGGACGTGCGGATATTCTGTCAGAGTTAGTGGATGACGACGCCGCTCTCGACCACCTCGAGACGATCAAAGCGAACGTGCAGTCCCTGCTCGACATCAGTGAGAAAGCGCACCACGTACAGGAACTGCTCGCGGACTCGCTTACCGACGATGTCGAGCGCGAACTCGAAGACGCCCTCAGTGACATCACGGACGGGCTGGCCGCAGCGTACCCCGACGCCGAGTTCGTCGTCGAGAGCGACTCCGTCCCGTCGCCGACGATAGACGCGAAGGTCATTCCGGCGTTGCAGGAACTCATCGAGAACGGTATCAAGCACTCGGACGCATCGGCACCGCGGGTCACCGTCCGGACGGAGCGCCACGACTCGACAGCGACAGTGACGATTGCGGACAACGGGCCGGGGGTCCCGGACCAAGAGCGGCGGGTCATCGAGGCGGCGGAAGAGAAGCCGCTCGAACACGGGTCCGGGCTGGGGCTGTGGTTCGCGTACTGGCTCGTCAGCTACGTCGGTGGCGATATCGACATCCGGGCCGATACCGACGGGACGAGTGTGTCCGTGACTGTGCCCGTCCGGTGACGACGGACGCGCGTTCAGATAGCGACCCAGGCCAGCACGATGACAGCAGCGCCGACCAGCGTCGACGCGACGGCGTGCGTACGGAGTTCGTCGAGCAGGTCGTGGGAGTGGTCGTGGAGTTCACAGACCTCGTCGATCTCGCTGCCGGCCTCGCAGTTCGGCAGGAAGTCCATCGCGACGTGGAGGAAGATGCCGGCGGCGAACCCGAAGATAACTGCGTTGAGAAGGGCGGACTCCGGGACCGGCAGGAGCGCGGACGGGATCGCCGTCAGGCCGACGCCGGCCGCGGGGAGCAACAGCGCGGTGGCGGACTTGCCGCTGCGTCCGAGCCGCCGGGCTGCGGCGTAGCCGGCCGGCCCTTTGTGTGAGACGATAGCGAGGCCGAGCAGGATACCTAGTTCCGGCATCGAGGCGTAGACCAGCCCGATGACCAGGCCGGCCGAGAGGGCGTGGGCGGCGATGGCAAGCGTCGTCATGTCGAAGGCAGTCTCGACGTGGGTCAGCCGGTGGCCGATAGTGTGGGTGCCGTAGCCGGTGACCAGTCCGGCGGCGATGCCGACGCCGCCGATACGCGCTGCGCCGGCCTGGCCGCCCAGTCCCATCGCCTGTGGAACGAGGAACATGGCCGCCGAGGTGACCATCGCCCCGCTCGCGAGCCCGTAGCCCCAGACCAGTCGGTAGGGGTTCGTTTCATCGGCCCGCGCCCCAAGCCACGCGCCCAGTGCCATTGCCACGAACGCGACCCAGGAGATGACCAGAACCTTACTCGCCCCGCCGGTGACTGCGACGCCGGACAGGATCACCAGGCCGACAACACTCGCGAGGCCGGCGGTGGAGATTCGGCCAGCGTTATTAAAAACTGAGGTTGAGTTAATAGACATTATCTACAATCACCGGCCTGTTGCTAATAAACCCATCGGTGGCGGTCACCGGGTCGCCGACCGATAGTCGCCCCAGTCGATGACGCCGCCGTCCAGTGCTGACGGGTCAGCGTCCCGGAGCGCCCAGAGGACCATTTCGGCGACGGATTCCGGGTCGCGTCCGCCGTCGCCGGAGAGGTCCGTCGCGACCTGTCCGGGGTCGACTGCACCGACCGGGATGTCGAGGTCGGCGGCGAACCCGCGGGCAACGGCCTCCGCGGCGGCCTTCGAGACTGCGTAGGAACCGTATCCGGGCATCCCTTCGCGGGCGACGACGCCCGTCGGGACGACGATGCGGGCGTCCGGACCGAGGTGTGGGACGGCTTCGCGGATCGTCGAGAACACGCCCCGAGCGTTCGTCCGGAGGTGGTCGTCGAAGGCGGCGTAGGATTCCTCGGTAAGCGGTGTCTCGCCGGCGGTTCCGTGGTAGACGCCGGCGTTAGCGACAACGTACTGTATTGCGCCGTCACCGTCTCGTGTGGCAGTTTCGACCAGTCGTTCCACGTCGTACTCGTCGCGCACGTCCGTCCGAATCGCGGTCACGGAGCCGCCTGCATCCCGTATATCGGCTTCGACACGCTCGAGCGCCTCCGCGTCGCGGGCACAGATGACCGTATGTGCGCCCGCTCCCGCTACCGCGTGGGCTATCTGCTCGCCGATACCTTTACTCGCACCCGTGACGACAACGGTCGCGCCGTCCATCGCTGGGACCATAGCGGTGGTACCGCTGCCAGCCACAAGGTCGTTGCTCCCACCGTCGGTGGGGTGAGAGAGCGGTAGCCTCTTGTCGAACGCCCGCTACCGACCGGGCATGGACATCACGATTACCGAATCGACGGTCGAGGGGACGGCGCAAGCACCGCCGTCGAAGAGCTACACGCACCGGGCGGTGCTGGCTGCGGGCTACGCCGACGGCGCGGTCGTCCACGACCCGCTCGTGAGTGCGGATACGAAGGCCACAATGCGAGCGGTCGAGGCCTACGGCGGGAGCGTCTCACTGGCTGAAGACGAGTCGACGGTCGAAGTGACGGGCTTCGACGGCCGGCCGGAGACGCCGGACGACGTGATCGACTGTGCCAACAGCGGGACGACGATGCGGCTGGTCACCGCGACAGCCGCACTGCAGGACGGCCTCGCGGTACTGACTGGCGACGAGTCCCTCCGGTCGCGTCCCCAGGGGCCACTGCTCGACGCCATCGAACAACTTGATGGCAACGCCGAATCGACTCGCCGGAACGGGCAGGCCCCGCTCGTGGTCGGCGGCGGCATCGACGGCGGCGGGGTCGAAATTCCCGGCGACGTGTCCTCGCAGTACATCACCGCCTTGCTGATGGCGGGGGCCGTCTCGCCGGACGGCATCGATATCGACCTGACGACCGAGCTGAAATCGTCGCCGTACGTCGATATCACGCTGGAGGTGCTGGACGCCTTCGACATCAACGCCCAGAAGACCGATACCGGGTTCACCGTCGAGGGCGGTCAGTCCTACACGCCAGCGGGCGGCGACTACAACGTCCCCGGGGACTTCTCGTCGATGAGCTACCTGCTCGCGGCCGGTGCGCTCGCCGCCGAGGACGGCCTGCGCGTCACGTCGGCGTTCCCCAGCGCTCAGGGCGACGCCGCCATCGTCGACATCCTCGACCGGATGGGGGCCGACCTCGACTGGGACGAGGAAACCGGCGAAATCACCGTCACGCAGTCCGAGCTAACCGGTATCGAGGTCGGCGTCGAAGACACGCCGGACCTCCTGCCGACCATCGCGACGCTTGGGGCCGCCGCCGACGGCGTCACCCGAATTACCGACGCCGAGCACGTCCGGTACAAGGAGACTGACCGCGTGAGCGCGATGGCTGAAGAACTGACGAAGATGGGCGCTGAGGTGGAGGAACACCAGGACGAACTGTTCGTCTACGGCGCTGACAGCGACCTCGTCGGCACGACCGTCGAGGGCCGTGCGGACCACCGCATCATCATGTCGCTGGCCGTCGCCGGCCTCGTCGCCGACGGCGAGACAACTGTGACCGGCGCGGAACACGTCGACGTGTCCTTCCCGGACTTCTTCGACGTGCTCGATTCGCTCGGCGCGGCCGTCGAGCGGTAGATAGCGGGGATACCGACGCTATCGTCGCCTATAGCGGGACAAGCACCGGCCACATCTACAAGGTTCAAATGCCCCCAACCCCGACACCACTGTAATGAACGGCAACGAGTTCGGTCGTCTGTTCCGCATGACGACCTACGGCGAGTCCCACGGGGAGGCGATGGGCTGTACCGTCTCCGGCGTCCCGGCGGGCGTCGAACTCTCAGCGGAAGAGATACAGAAAGACCTCGACCGGCGCAAGCCCGGCCAGTCGATGATTACCACCTCCCGGGGCGAACCGGATAAGGTGACGATTAACTCCGGGATTCAGGACGGGTACACGACGGGCACGCCCATCGGAATGGTTATCGAGAACAAGGACGCCCGCTCGGGCAAGTACGAGCCATTCATTACGGCTCCGCGACCGTCCCACGGCGACTACACCTACTCCGCGAAGTTCGGGACCCGAAACTGGGGCGGCGGCGGCCGGTCCTCGGCCCGCGAGACAGTCAACTGGGTCGCCGCCGGCGGCGTCGCCAAGCAGATCCTCGAACAGTCCGACTACGACGTCCAGATCAAGGCCCACGTCTGCCAGATCGGCGACGTCGAGGCCGGCCCGGTGACCTTCGAGGACATGCTCGAACACAGCGAGGAAAACGAGGTCCGCTGTGCCGACCCCGACGCGGCCAAGGAGATGCGCGACCTGGCCGACAAGCACCAGAAGGAGGGCGACTCCATCGGCGGCGCGATTTACTTCGAATGTCGCGGCGTCCCGTCCGGCCTCGGCGCGCCACGGTTCGATAGCTTCCCGTCCCGGCTCGGCCAGGCGATGTACTCGATTCCGGCGGTCAACGACTTCGAGTACGGCATCGGCCGCGAGGCCCGGACGACGAAGGGCAGCGAGTACACCGAGAACTGGGAGTTTAGTGAGGACGGCCACCCCACGCCTGTCGGCAACGACCACGGCGGCATCCAGGGGGGCATCACGACCGGCCAGCCAATCTACGGCGAGGTGTCGTGGCACGCGCCGGTGTCGATTCCCAAGACCCAGAAGACGGTCGACTGGGAGACGGGCGAAGGCAAGGAAATTACCGTCACCGGCCGCCACGACCCGGTCCTGCCGCCGCGGGCGGTCCCGGTCGTCGAGGCCATGCTGGCCTGTACGGTCCTCGACTTCATGCTGCTCGGCGGCCGCATCAACCCCGACCGGATCGACGACCGACCGGGCGAGTACGACACCGACTACCACCCGTCCAGCCCACAGAACGACCCCGAGGACGCGGACACCCACGCGAAAACCATCGACGACGAGTAAGATGGACGCACATCAGGAGTCAAAGTCGAACCCGTTCGGGATGGACGAGGAGTGCCAGAACTGCCCCGCACTGTGTGAGACGCGAGAGAACGTCGTCCACGGCTACGGGGACGTGGGCGCTGAGTTCATCGTCCTCGGCGACTCGCCTGCGGCCGGGGCCGATGAGTCCGGCATCCCGTTCACCGGCGAGAGTGAGCGCGAACTGCTCGACATCCTCGCCGCAGTCGACATGTGCTCGGACCCGGACGCCGACAGGCCGCAGTTAGAGAACACCTTCCTGACCTACGTGACCCGCTGTCGCCATCCCGAAAGGGACGCAACCGACGAAGAGGTCGTCAACTGCGAACCGTATCTCAACAGCGAGATACGGATGATAAATCCCGAGATATTGCTACCGGTCGGCCAGCGTCCCCTCGAAGAGTTAGCCTTCGAATACACGACGATGAGCGAGGACGAACTCGACATCGAGGACCGGCACGCGACGACGATCCGCGGTCGGGGATTCGAGATCCTCCCGATGATTCCGCCGAGTGAACAGACCGATGCGGAACGGACAGCGTTTCTGGAGCACCTCAGCGAGACGCTTGGACAGGACTACCGGCAGACGAAGGGCCGACGCGGGCGGTAGTCAGGTATCGGACTGGACTTCGGTCTCAGCGGACTGGAGCAACTCTTCCGGGCTCGACACTGTCCCGTACTCCGTCGCTGCCTGTAGCCGGTTTTCGGCGTCGTGGCGGTACTGGCTCGCCTGTGTCGATTCGCCCTGTTCGCTGGCGTAAGTCATGCCGCTGAGCCACTCGGCGGCCTGCCAGAGACAGGTCGCTTTCTTGCGCGCCCGTTCCGCTAACTCGGTCAGCGAGTCGTCGTCCGCTTCGCGAACAGTCGTCGTGAACTCCTCGACGCTTTCCTCGAAGTCCGACGCGGCACTGTCGAACCCACCGCGAGCGAGCGCCATCTCCCCGTCTTCGACGGTCGCTAGCGCGTCGGATAGCTGCCGGCGCGCTTCGCGATACCGCGTGTAGCCGATATGGTACGCCCGTTGTGCCGCCGCAGTCCCGGACAACGTGGCCTCGCGTTCGCAGTCGCGGCATACGATCTTGGGTCGTGGCTCCCCGAGAACCCGGTACTCCGACCCACATCCGTCACATCTGTAGGTCTGGGATTGCTCCATATAGTTTCTCTTAGTTATCAAATACTGCTAACATTTTATAATTGTTCTGTAGCTGCGTCGGAACACAAGCGACTAATCACAGTCGGGCCGAGAAGACAGTATGACTACGGTAACTGTACTGGCTGATCCGCCAGTCGAAGGGTTCGTGTTACAGGACCTGGCGGGCGACCTCTTGGACGACGCCGAGGCGGCCAAGCTGTACGAAGCCATGCTGCTCGACGTCTGTCGTGCGGTGGAGATCAGCGGGGCCGAGCTGTTGGTGAACTACCGTGCCTCGGAGCAGGTCCCGGACGGCGTAGACCCCGAGACCGCGGTGCGAGAGCCAGTGACAGAGGCCCTCGAATCACCGGGCAACGCCCGGTTCGAGGTACAGGTCGGCTCGACGTTCGCCGGTCGGGTCGGGAACACTGTCACACACCTCCTCAACCGGGAAGACGTCGCAACCGTCGCCGCCGTCGAACCGACAGCGGCACTGTTGAACCGCCAACTCATCGACAGCGCGGCGATGAAACTCCGATCCAGCGGCGTGGTACTCGGCCCTGCTGAGGGCGGCCGTGTCTACTACGCGGGTTTCGGCGAGCCGATAGATTTCGAGGACAGCTACGCCACCCCGGCGGTCGAAACCATCGGCGAGCGCGCCGCGGATGCCGGCCTCGACGTGGACTTTCTCCCGTCGACGCCGGTCCTCGAAACGCAATCGGATCTCAAAACGATGGTTCCGCTGCTACGCGCCCGGAACCGAGCTGGTCGGGTCGTACCGGAACGGACGATGACGTTCTTCGATGACCTCGGAATCCGTGTTGTCGACAACGGCGGCGAGCCGACCGTGGTCCAAGAGACCGACAGGTCTTAGAAGGCCCACGCAGTATGCCCGACTGCGGTGGGATGGCAGAGCGGCCTATTGCGCCTGCCTTGAAAGCAGGTATCCTCACGGATTCCTGGGTTCAAATCCCAGTCCCACCGTATTTTGCCACGAACAAACCGTGAGTGGCAAGTGCACCAGCTGAGATTTGAAGCCGACGAGTCGCAGCCCTCGCAACGGCGTGAGCAGGGCCGTCTCGGCTCGGTTCAAATCCCAGTCCCACCGTATTGCTCCGAGCAAATGCGCGAGGAGCCATCGTATGTACTGGCGGTTTGAACCCTGCAAGTCGCAGCTCACACAGTGAGTGCGACCGTCTTGCTCTGGTTCGAACGCAACTACAGCAACGTTCGGTCCAGTCTAAGAGCCTACAGAAGAGGTGGACAGAATTCGCTGCCTTCCGATGTGTAGGCACAGTTTACCGAACCGAAGCAATCGGGCGGTTTTATGTCGATGGTCCGGATTATATCCGTGTAATGGTACGTGAAGATAGGTCCCCAAGACAGCATCTTCCGGGCCTCCCAATCGTCTGTGTCGTCTCTCTCCTCCTCGCAGCCACGGTAGCGGGCCCCGCTGTTGCTGAACCGAGTCTGTTCGTGTCCGGCGCGTCGAAAGACGCGAACACGATACTGGCCGGTGAATCAGTAAACGTTACCGCAACGGTCCATAACACCGGCAGTTCGGGCGGTGCGATGGGTATCGAGTACGTAGTAAACGGCACGACTAGAGCGACCGAACGGGTGGTCGTCGACGCCGACTCGTCGGTCGAGCGGACGCGGGCACTGGAGTTCGATGCCCCCGGAACGTACAGGATTAAGGTCCAGAGCCCAGGGAAATCAGCTGGGCGAGTCAAGGTCAAGCCGGCACTAGTCGAGACAACGCGTACGGACTCGACTACGCGGCAGCTCAAGATACGCGGTGGGACAGTCCCGACGAACGAACCCTACGAACTGAACGTATCGGAACAAACGAACCGATCCTTTGCCGTCCAGTCCTGGACGGTCAACGCATCACGGCAGGCATTCACGCAGGACGTGACCGAGTACACTGATCCCAGCGCGGCAGACCTTGCGGTACCGTCCGGTGACGACGCATCGGTGTTCGGTGTGGTGACTGTCGGGTCGTCGGACGGCGTCGAGCCGTCGTCGATGCAGTTCGCGCTGGACCGCTCAACACTCCAGTCAGCCGGAATAGCACCACAGGATGTCCGCGTGTATCATCGCATCAACGGATCCTGGAAAGCCGCCGAAACGACCGTCGCCACGGAGCAGCCCGACCGTATCGTTTACGAGGCGGATACCGCAGGGACGACGGCCTACGCCATCGGGAAAATTGAGCCGTCGTTCTCCGTCACACGAACGTCAGTCGTCAGCGAACAGGCGACAGACGGATATCGGGTCAGCGTCAGAGGGACTGTCGAAAACGCCGGCAGTGCCCCAGGCACGTACGACGCGCAGATGCGGGTAGACGACGAGGTCGTCAACCAGACCTCAGTGACTGTCCCGGCAGACACCGAACAGACCGTGACGCTGTCGACGGTCGTGACGACGCCGGGGACGTTCCAGATCAGCTTCAACGACGCCAACGCCGGTGAAATCAAAGTAACCGAGAGCCAGCTCCAGACCGACGAGAACGGCGGTGCCGAGCCGAAGACAGAGCCGACGGGAACGGAGCCAGCAGTCCAGACCGAACCCGCGGGTGACGGTGACGGCGGACTCGGGCCGCTCCCGGCGACGGTCATGGGCCTCAGTACAGTGCTGGTCATCGGCGGACTTCTCGGTGCGTTGCTCCTGTTCGGCGTCGTCATCGTGCTCCTCCGACGGGGTGGCAGCCGGAACGACAGCGGCTTCGAACTGTAGGCGGGGAGAGAAACCCTTTTTGTGCCAGTGTCCAGAGAATCGCGTATGGATTGGCCACACGATCCGGACGGTGAGGAAGGAAGCGAGGGCCGGCGCAAGTACGGCCACGCTGTGCTGGCGAAGAAAGTCGACGAGGACGAGGACTTCCCACTGACTGCCGAGGAATACGTCGAACAGTACGGGGACCACCCGGTTCGGATCGACTACGAGACGGTCGTCAGCGTGGCGGACATCTTCGAATACGTCGATCAGGAGGAGTTCGAAGACTTCCCGGACTTCCACAAATCTCTCGGGCGCGCGCTGCGCGAAGCGGACTGGTGGCCGTACAGACTCGAACAGGCCTGACTGCGAAGTGTGTGGGCACGACACATACTTGTGGGAGGCCGATGTAGCGTCGCGTATGGCGACGACATCTTCAAGCGGCGACCGCACCGAGCAGGGACTCCCCGAGGAGGTTGTTGCCGATCTGTTGTCGGACGGCACTCGCCGTCGTGCGCTCTCGATACTGGCAGACCGCGGTGAACCGGTTGTCGTCGCAGACCTCGCGGCGGCGGTTCTGGCGGCCCAGCGTGACATCGAGCCAGCGGCAGTCCCTGACACTGACAGGGACGAACTCACCGAGGAACTGTTCACCGAACACCTCCCGAAACTGACGGCAACAGATATCGTAACATACGATTCGATGGTCGGGACCGTCGAGATACAGCGCCCCGACGCGGTGCCGACTGACCCCCGTTGAATCTGCTCGCATGTCCGGAGTCCGACACCGGCCGGACCGGCCTTCAGTCCACTCTGCCGGTTAATTTCGACAGAGCAATACCCGTTGCTTCTAAACGAACGATGGACAGTGACCAACACCCAGATCACCCATATACAGATTGATAACTACGGGCCGTGGACTGTGACGCCTGAGCCCCGCCGTGAAGTCGACCTGCAGACGCTCCAGTCCCGGTTGTACGCTGACCTCGCACAGTTGTTCGGGAACCGCGACGGCTACATCTTCTTCTCGCGGTTCGACAACATGATCGCCGTGACGAACGGACTGGACGAGGCGGCACACGCACTCATTCAGGAGTCCGTCGGCAATCGCTACCCGGTGACGATGAGCCTCTCGGTCGCGACGGGAACGACACCCGTCTCGGCGCTGGGAACGGCAACAGAGCAGCTACAGGAGGCCGGTAGCGCACAGGACAAGGGCCGGCGAGAAGTGCTACGCGGTCAGACGATCGACGAGGAGTTCCGGAAGCCCACAGACGTGCAACTCGCGCATTTCGATGTCGACGACGCCACCGAGAAGTACACCGACCAGCTCAACGAGTTCGACACGTTCATCCAGATCGAGCAGGGGTACGCGGCGCTCATGAAGTATATGCGCGAAGCCCACGACTCGTTGTCGTTTTTCGTCGGCGGCGACAACGTCATCGCGGTCTGTCCGGACCTGGACGAGGCGGACTACCACGACGCAATCAACCACGTCCGTGACGCGGTCGACGTAGAGTTGAAAGTCGGTGTCGGACGCGGGCGGACGGCAGCTACGGCCGGGATGGACGCCAAGCACGCGTTAGAGACCTGTCGGGCGACTGGCGAGGCCGTTACCATCGAAACCGAGACAACCGAGTAAGTTGTGAACCACGCGATATAAACGTAGTGGAGGTATCTTTTAGACCGGTCGTGTGGTACTTAGACACATGAACGGTGAGGTCACTGTGCGGGAGGTTATGAACAGAGAGTACGTCGGCGCAAGCGAGTCCGACGACCTCCTCGAAACGACGGAGTTGCTGATCCGAGAGGACCAGCATCCGATTCTCGTGTTACGGGGGAACGAACCGGTCGGTGTCGCGACGGACAGAGACGTACTGGCATACATCGTCGACGGCGGTGACCCGGAGACTGCCACCGTCGGCGACGTGATGCGTGAATCCATTCCGACAATCGGACCCGATGCTGGACTCCCGGCGGCCCGGGACCGAATGGCGACACGGTCCGCGGAGTTTCTCCTGGTAACGGCTGACGGAGAACCCCTCGGAACGCTGACCGAGCACGACATCCTCTCGACTGCGAGGTTAGAGAGCGAGTCGACGGAGGTCGCCGAGCAACCCTCGACGGTTGCGACGACCGGGCAGGAAGCCACCACCGACGGGATGCAGTCCGCCGTCGAGGATTCGTTCGATAATCAGGGCATCTGTTCCGCCTGTAGCACGTTTACACGGGACCTGGCGTCGTTCAACGGGCAACTCCTCTGTGCGGACTGTCGTGACGTCTGACCCACGCCAGCCGGCCCCGCCTCTCACAGCGGACGGATACGGCGGCGTAGCCGAACTGTTTTGACCGTACGACACGGAGTACCACCGTGGAAATCGCCACCGCCTCGATGGACGACGTGGACACCATCGTCGACCTGTGGGTCCGACTGGCGGAGAGCCAACGTACCCACGGGTCACATCTGTTCGGGGACCGGAACCGGACCGCGGTCCGGGAGACTGTCGTACAGCGCGTTGTCGCCGAGAACGTCCGTATCGCCCGGATAGACCGGCAGATCGTCGGGTTCGTCATGGTGACCATCGACAGCGGCCGGTACGAACAAGACGAAACGCGGGGCATCATCGAGAACATCTTCGTGGAACCGGTCCACAGGAGTCAGGGAGTCGGTAGCGAACTGCTCGATACGGCGGAGGAACTACTTCGCGAAGCCGGTGCGGATATCCTCGCGCTGGAGGCGATGGCGGACAACGAATCCGCCCGACAGTTCTACCGAGCGCACGGCTACGCACCACACCGGATCGAGCTCGAAAAGCCGACCGAAAACGATACTCTCTAAACGGTCCCCACACAACGCAGGTATGCAACCGCGCCAGGGGAGCTTGGGTGGTCCAAGCACTCGACTTGTAATCGAGAGTTCGTGGGTTCAAATCCCACCCCTGGCTTCACGTTTTTACCGCTGGGGCGCATACGGTGGCGCATGAGTGAATCCGAAGGAGAACTCCCGGACAACGACGAAGAGTGGCGCGAAATTCTCTCCGACGAGGAGTACCGAATCCTCCGCGAGTCCGGAACAGAGCCGCGGTTCAGCAGCGACCTCATCGACGTAGAAGACGAGGGCGTGTTCACCTGTGCCGGCTGTGGGACAGAACTGTTCGATAGCGACAGGAAGTTCGAATCGGAGACTGGCTGGCCGAGCTTCTGGGACGTGTATCAGGAAGGCAACGTCGAGACACAGGCGGACAACAGCCACGGGATGGAGCGAACGGAAGTCGTCTGTGCCGAGTGTGGCGGTCATCTAGGCCACGTATTCGACGACGGACCGGAGCCGAGCGGGAAGCGATACTGCATCAACGGCGCGGCGCTCGACTTCGAGTCGGAGTAGCGACCACCGGAACCCTTTTTTCCGTCATTGAAGTTGATACGGCTAGACGTGACTGAACACGGGACCGACGAGGCGGACAACGAGGGGGCCGGGGCGCCGGTCGACGAGTCGCTGGTGGACGAGCCACCGACCGCCGCTGCCGAGCAGCCACAGCCGGAGAGTCACCTGCTAGCTGAGAGCCTCCGAACGTTTCCGTGGCTCCGGGCTGCCGGCGTCGCCGCCGGGACGCTGGCTGTCGAGTATCTGCTCGTCACGCTGCTGTTTCTCGTCGGCCCGCCGGAGGTCGGCCTGCAGGAGCTGTCGGACCGGCTGATCCAGTACGGGTTCGTGCTGTACAACGCCCATCATGTGCCGACACTGGTGACTGCGACAGGTGCCGAGGTGTACGGCTCGGCCGCGCGGAACGTCCTGTACGGTGTTGAGAACGCGAGCATCCCCCCTATCGTCTATTTCCTGATACCAATCGTCTCGCTGCTCACCGTCGGCGCACTGTTCGAACGCTACCGCGGCGATTCCCGGTCGGACAGCCTGCTCGAAGAGGCGGCGCTCGTCGGGACCGGCATCGGCTTTGGCTACGTCGTCACTGGGTTTATCGGGAGCTTCGTATTCGTCCGGACAGTTATGTTCGACGGCGGGGGCGAGGGACAGGCCGCGCCAGCGGTGCTGTGGCTCCTGATTCTGATGTTCTTCCTCCCACTGATATTTGCGAGCCTCGGCGCGGCCGCCCGCTACCTCTACACCGACTGGGCTTCGGGCGCGTAGGTCGTCTCGATAAATTCGAGGATGCGCTCGGACTCGGCCATCGTGACCCCGCGGTCGTCGTCGACCAGCACCGGGACGCCCCGCTGGCCGGAGACCCGCTTCACTTCGTCACGTTCTGAGTGCAGCGCCTCGACCCAGACGCTGTCGTAGTCGATGTCGAGTTCGTCCAGTCGGTCGGCGACCTTCTCGCAGTACGGACAGCCGTCGAGCTGGTAGAGCGTCAGGCTCATACTGAGCGGTACGGACGCCGCCCTCAAGGTGGTTGTGCTCGAAAAAACGCGACAGCCGATCTGTCGTTACTCGTACAGCCAGGGCGCGTCGATCTGGTCCCAGTCGACGAGTTCGTCCTCGTCGAAGAACAGCTCGATTTCGCGCTCGTTTGCGCCCTCGTCCTCGTGGTCGGAGCCGTGGATGACGTTCCGACCGAGGTCGAGGCCGTAGTCGCCGCGGATGGTGCCGGGAGCCGACTCGGCCGGGTCAGTCTCGCCCATCATGGTGCGGACCTGCCGGGTCGCGTCCTGACCTTCCCAGACCATCGCGAACACGGGACCGGAGGTGATGAAGTCGACGAGCCCGTCGAAGAACGGCTTGTCCTCGTGCTCGCCGTAGTGCTCCTCAGCGAGCTCCTGGTCGATCTGCATGAACTTGCCGCCGACCATCTTCAGGCCGCGGTCCTCAAAACGGGAGACGATGTCCCCGATGAGGCCGCGCTGGACGCCGTCGGGCTTGACCATCACGAACGTGCGCTCGTGCTCGGACATTACGCTTCAGCCTCCTCGGCTTCTTCGTCCTCGACGTCTTCGTCCGCGTCGGTCTCGTCAGCGTCGTCGGCGTCAGCTTCGTCCGCAGCCGCTTCCTCGTCGGTGTCTGCGTCAGCTTCCTCGGCATCAGCTGCCGGCTCTGCTTCCGCCTCTTCAGCTTCGTCTTCAACCTCTGTCTCGACCGCACCGGCTTCGCCGCGGGCAGTGTCGGTCCATTCGAGGTTGCGGGCCTCGCGGCCCAGATCGGCGTTGTTCTCGCACTTCGAGGAACAGAAGTGCGTGGTCGCGCCGTCCTTGTGGACGAACATCGTGCCCGTGCCGGGTTCGATGTCTGTGCCGCAGTAGTCACATTCGCGTGTCCGGGGCATGGTTACTGCCCTCCGATGGTGTCGGCCTCGCGAGCCGTCTCGCGGAGCTGGAGCACGTCACCTTCGCGGACCGGACCGAGAACGTTGCGCGTGATGATGCGCCCCTGGTTCTCGCCTTCGCGGATGCGGCACTTGACCTGCATGGCCTCGCCGTGCATCCCCGTCCGGCCCACGACTTCGATAACCTCGGCGGGCGTGGAACCGCTGCTTTCGGATTCCTCAGCGCTCATCCGAGGTCACCTCACCGAAGCTCCTCGACCTTGTCGGCGATGTCCTCGACATCGGCGTCAGCCTCACCGGCGTCGGTGACGGCTGCGGCGGCCGAGCCGACTTCGAGCCCGGCGGCGTGTCCGAGGTCGTCCTGCTGCTCGACGAAGATGAAGGGGACACCCTTCTCGTCGGCGAGTTCCGGAATGTGCATGACGATCTCCTCGGGCTGGACGTCTTCGGCGACGAAGACGAGCTCGGCGGAGCCGCGCTCGATGGACTTGGTCGTTTCGTTTGTACCCTTCTTTACAGCGCCTGTGTCCCGGGCGACCTCGAGCGCCTCGAGGGCGTCGTCTTCGAGGTCCGCGGGAACGTCGAAATCTACGTATACTGGCATTTGTATGTTCACCTCCTGCGCGCGAGCTCAGGCTCCCCCGCCGTGTCCGGGCCGCGGGGCCCGTCACACCGTGATGGTGTGTATCCTGAAAAGGCTGGGAGCATCATCAACTCGGCGCAGGCTGTACCCCATTCTGTGCCACCGGCCCTAAAAGCGCTTTCGAAGCCGAAATCGCGTGCCAGGCCGGCACACGGGTGCTGTCGGTGGGTCTGCCTACTTTACGGCCGCCGACGCATCGGCCAGCGCAGCCCTCGCGTCGGAGACAAGACGGGCAACCACCTCACCGGCGGGCCGAACGTTCTGTGCGAGGCCGGCGCTCTGACCGGCGTAGTGGGGCAGGGCTTCGACGTCGCCGGTCATGCCCGCAAGCGGGGGCATATCAGCAAGCCGACTGATCGGCTCGCCGTCGGGCATCTGTGCGACTTGTTCGGAATCGTTACCGTCGCTTTCCCCACCTGAATCGGCACCGGCCTGCTGCCTGACCTCATCAGTTTCGAGTACCCGGTGTGGCTGGTCCGGCCAGCCCCGGTCGAACAGTTCGGTGAACCGCGTCGCCGTCTCGGGCGCGTCGACGATGCGTTCCCGGTAGGTCTCGTGTGCCCCCGATTCTGTGGTCGCCACGAACCGAGTGCCGAACCAGCCGCCGTCAGCCCCAAGTGTCAGCGCCGCCGCGAGGCCGCGACCGTCGCCGAGACCGCCGGCCGCGACCACCGGGACGGAAACCGCGTCGGCCACCCGCGGGAGCAGGGCGAAAGTCGTCACGTCGCTCTGAACGTGGCCGCCGGCTTCCCGACCCTGTGCGACCACGACATCGGCTCCGGCGTCGACGGCCGCCCTGGCCTCGGCCGCGCTCGCGACCGTGACCATTACCGTCCCACCAGCCTCGTGGACCCGGTCGATGTACGGCCTGGCATCGCCAAAGGAGAAGGAGACGACCGACGCGCCCGCGTCCAGACACGCATCGAGACATGCCGACGGCGAGAGCACGCCCGTCGACTCGTCGAGGACGACGTTGACGCCGACCACGCCGTCGGTCGCGCTCGCGGCCGCCGTGTACGCATCACGGATCGCGTCGGCGTCGCGCCACGACATCGCCAGCATCCCGAGGCCGCCCGCGTCCGCGACTGCCGCAGCCAGTGCCGGTGTGGAGACGCTCCCGACCGGTGCCTGTACGACTGGGTGGTCGATACCTATCGCAGAGCAGAGCGGGGTCTGGAGGGGTGCCATGCCGGCGACTGTGTCCGATCCGGTAAAAGCGTACCTCGATAGCGCCGTGACCGTCAGGTCCATACTGGCGCGTCCGCCACCACCGGTATGGACATCGCGCGCTCGCTCCGAGCCGAGGCCCGCCGCGCAAACGAGCGGCGACTGCTCGTGCTGGCGGGCGACCCCGACCGGACGCGGGAGCGAGCGAGGGCAGCCCTCGACGCTGCGGATATCCCCAGCGCTGAGACGACCGTCGTCGGGCCGGAGCCGTTCCTCGACTGTGAACACCACGAGCAGTCCCGCGCCGAGGAACTCCTCGGGCGGACCCGGACGGCCGTCGTCGTCGATGCGCACGAGGAACTGCGGCCGGACGCGGTCGGGCGGACCGTCGGCGCGGTCGACGGCGGCGGCCTCTACGTTCTCCTCGCGCCGCCGCTGGACCGATGGCCCGAGGAGCGGGACGGGTTCGATGGCTCCCTCGCGGTCCCGCCGTTCAGGGTCGAGGACGTGACCGGCCACTTCCGCCAGCGGTTCGTCGAAACGCTGCGAGCGCACCGGGGCATCGCCATCGTGGACGCCAACACAGACACAATAGAGCAGGACGGCCTGACGGACCCGCCACCGAGCCGCCCGGTTCCGGCACCGACACCGCCCGCTGATTCGTGGTTCCGCTCCGAGACCTACGCCCAGTGTCTCACCGACGACCAGCGGGACGCAGTCCAGGCGTTCGAGACGCTGCGGAACGAGGGCGAGGCAGTCGTGGTCGAGGCCGACCGCGGCCGGGGGAAATCCAGCGCCGCCGGACTGGCCGCCGGAAACCTCGCCGTCGAGGGGCGGGACGTACTGGTGACCGCGCCACAGTACCGTAGCGCCGGCGAGGTGTTCGCGCGGGCGGCACATCTACTGGAGACGCTTGGCGTTGATTTCACGCGCGACCGGCCGTCGGACCCCCAGCGGCTCGACGTTGCAGGGGCGGGCTGTGTGTGGTACGCACCGCCGGACGAAGCCGCGGCACTTCCGGACGACCCCGACGTGGTCATCGTCGACGAGGCCGCGGCCCTGCCGGTCCGGCGACTCGAACAGTACCTCGACGCCCCGGCGGTCGCCTTTACCACGACCGTCCACGGCTACGAGGGGGCAGGCCGGGGCTTCTCCGTCCGGTTCCGTGACCGACTTGCCGAAAGCGACCTCGCCGTCACCGACGTGTCGATGACGACGCCGATTCGATACAGCGACGCCGACCCTGTGGAGGTGTGGGCGTTCCGGGCGCTGTTGCTGGACGCGCGCCCGCCGGTCGACCAGCTTATCGCAGATGCGACGCCGGAGACCGTGGAGTACCGACAGCTGTCGGCGGCTGACCTGCTCGCCGACACGCACCTGCTCCGGGAGGTGTTTGGCCTGCTCGTGCTGGCGCATTACCGGACGGAACCCTCGGACCTGGCCCGACTGCTTGATGCACCGAACCTCACCGTCCGGGCGCTGACCCACGAAGGCCACGTCGTTGCAGTGGCGTTGCTGGCACAGGAAGGCGGGCTCTCGGCGTCGACCCGGGCCACGATGTACGAAGGTGGACGCGTTCGCGGGAATATGCTCCCAGACGTGCTATCGACACAACTCCGGGACGAAGCCGCCGGGGTTCCGGTCGGCCAGCGAGTCCTCCGCATCGCGACCCACGCCGCGGTCCGGTCCCGCGGGCTCGGCTCCGAACTCCTCTCAGAAATCAAGACGGAGTTCGCCGACCATGTGGACTGGGTTGGGGTCAGCTACGGTGCAACGCCGGAACTCGTCCGCTTCTGGGCGGATAACGGCTACAACACCGTCCACCTCGCAACCTCACGGAACGCGACCAGCGGCGAGTACTCCGTCGTGATGCTCGACCCCTGTTCCGACGACGGGGCGGCGCTCGCGGCGCGCCACAGGGAGTGGTTTCAGGACCGAATCGCGGCGGTGCTGTCGGACCCACTCGACGACTGTGACCCCGACGTGGTTCGGGCCGTGCTTCGAGCGACCGACGGCGAGCGGCCGGTATCGCTCTCGGAGTGGGAATGGCGGCTGGTCGCCGGCGTCCCCGGCGGCGCGTCGGTTCTCGACACGAACCCGAAGCCGTTCCGTGACCTCACCCGCCGACACCTGTCGCACCCAGCCGACGCGACCGCGCTCTCGCCGCGGGAGGAACGCCTGCTTGTCCGAAAGGTCTTGCAGGCACATCCATGGTCAACTGTCACCGAGGAACTGGCGTTCGTCTCTGAGCGTGAGTGCATGCGTACCCTCGGCGGAATAGTCGAAAGGTTGACGCGTCTGTACGGCGACCCTTGGGTACAGGAGGAACTCGACAGACACCTATGAGCCTGCTTGGCCTCGAAGCGCTGTTGTTTGTACTCGCGTTTGCGCTCCTGATCGGCGGTGTCATCGGCAGCCTCACGCCCCAAGTCCCCGGCGCGCTCGTCTCGCTCGCCGGCGTCTATCTCTACTGGGTCGCCAGCGGCATGACCGACCCCGGGACGCTCTTGCTGGCCCTGTTGACGCTGGTTGGCCTGCTGACGTGGGCCGTCGATATCGCGGGCGGAGCCGTTGCTGCACGCGTTGGCGGGGCGTCGAACTGGACGGCGGCCCTCGCCGGCGTCGTAGCGCTCGTTCTCTTTTTCGTCACCGGCCCGCTCGGCATCCTGCTGGGCGTCGCCGGGACGGTGTTCGTCGTCGAGTTCTATCGGCAGGAGGACGCCAGAGGGAGCGCGAAGGCCGCGCTGGTAACCACCGTCGGAATGCTGGCCTCCGGCGTCGTCCAGGCCTTGCTGACCGCGTCGATACTGGTCACTATGATTGCCGTCGCGCTCCTATGACACAGTGTGCGGAGGACGGCTGCGAAAACGAGGCCGCGGTCGAACTCCACATCCCCTGGGACGCGAACCGGGACGTGTGTCCGGACCACGCCCGCGTCTGGGCGCAGAAGGACGGCGTCGTCCCCGCGCCGATGGACGGCCACGAGGACGAGTGGCCGTAGGCCGTTGTTCTCCAGAGAGGCATATTAGTTCACACGAAGGTATCGATTCGGGCGGCTGTCAACCGTTCACGAAGAAAATATAATAATAATTGGGATTGAATACGACAAGTGAGGCGTGTTATCATGAAACGCGAGATGCTCACCACCGACTTCATCGACCGTGCAGCGGACATCTACGACGACGTAACCGGTATTGTCGCCCATGACGGTACCGAGTACACGTACGCGGAGGTAAACAAGCGGGTCAATCGACTGGCACACGCGCTGTCGGACCGGGGCGTCTCGAAGGGAAGTCGCGTGGCCGTCCTCGCGCCGAACACACACTACTTCATCGAGACGCTGTACGCGACGAACAAACTCGGCGCGGTGTTCGTCCCGCTGAACTACCGGCTCGATCCCGCGAAAATCGAGTATATTCTGAACGACTGTGAAGCCGCGACAGTCATCGCCGACTACGACTTCGCGGAAAAGGTCCAGCCGGTACGGGACGACATTCCTGCGGAGACGTTCATCGGCTACGAGCCCGACCGTATCGACGGGGAATGGGAAGCCTACAGCGGTATCCTCGACGGGCAGCCGACAGCCGAACCGGACCGGCCGGACATGGCCGAGGACGACGACGCCAGCATCAACTACACGTCCGGCACGACGGGGGACCCGAAGGGCGTGGTCAGAACCCATCGGACCGAGAGTTGGCACGCGCTGGTGCTCAATCAGCACATGGAGATACGCGACGACGACACGTACCTCTGGACGCTCCCGATGTTCCACTGCAACGGCTGGGGCCACACCTACGCCATCACCGGGACCGGCGGCACCCACGTCTGTCAGCGGACCTTCGACGCCGCGGACACCTTCCGCCGGGTCCGTGAGTACGACGTGTCGTTCATGTGCGGCGCGCCGACGGTGCTGAACAAACTCATCCAGCACTACCGGGCTAACGACGGCGACGTCGTGACACAGGGCGACCGCGACGTGCGGATCGCGACAGCCGGGAGCGCGCCGGCGACGGCGACTATCGAACGCGTCGAAGACGAGTTCGGCTGGCGCATCATCCACATCTACGGCCTGACCGAGACGGCCCCGATCATCACGACCAGCAACTCCCCGCGGCGTATCGCCGAACGGGGCCGTGAACTCAAGGTCAAGCAGGGGTCCGAGGCGCTGTGTACCGACATCAGGGTCGTCGACGAGGACGGCACCGACGTGCCACACGATGGGACGGCCATCGGCGAGGTCGTGGTGCAGGGCAACCAGGTGATGGACCGCTATCTCAACAAGCCCGAGATTACCGAGGAGGCGTTCAACGACCGCGTCGAGGGGTACTTCCACACCGGCGACCTCGCGACGTGGGACGAGGACGGGATGATACAGATCATGGACCGCCGGAAGGACATCATCATCTCCGGCGGCGAGAACATCTCCTCTATCGAACTGGAAGACGAACTGTACGATCACCCCGATGTCCTGAAAGCCGCAGTCATTCCGGCTCCGAGCGAAGACTGGGGCGAGACGCCGATGGCAATTGTCGTTCCGACGGCCGACAGCGACGTGACCGAACAGGATATTCTCGAATTTCTCAGGGAACGCGTCGCGAGCTACAAGGTCCCCGCAGGCATCGACTTCCGGGACTCGCTCCCTGAAACGGCGACCGGTAAAATCCAGAAGTACGAACTCCGCGAGGAGTACTGGCAGGAACAGGAGCGCATGATCGGCCAGGAGTGAGCCTGCCGGAGTAGAGAAGAACAGCTTCGAGTTATCAACACGATTCTTTATTAGGGTTCCAGCGGTCGGTTACACCATGCATCTGGGAGTCGTCGTGCCACGCGTCGAGGACCACAGCACAATCGACCTGGCTGTCGAGGCCGAAAACTGGGGCTACGACTCGGTCTGGCTGAACGAACTGTGGGGTGCCAGCTCCGTCGTCGAACTCACAGACATTGCGACACGGACAGAGGACATCGAAATCGGCAGCGCGATACTCAACGTCTTTTCGCGGTCGCCGGCCGTGCTGGCGATGACAGCGACGACCCTCGACAGGGTCTCAGACGGGCGAGCGGTGCTGGGCCTGGGAACGAGTACAGCCCGGTCCATCGAGAACATGCACAGCATGGAGTTCGAGCGACCGGTCCGTCGCGCCCACGAAACCATCGACATCGTCAAACAGCTCATGACGAGCGACGAGCGGGTGACCCACGACGGCGAGGTTGCGTCGGTGAGGGGGGTTCCGCCGCTAGACCGCGACGTGCCGGTGTACCACGCCGCGCTCGGGCCGGCGAACAGGCGAGTCGTCGCCAGACTCGCCGACGGCTGGCTCCCACACATGATCCCGTTCTCCGAACTGGAGTCGGCGTTCGACTACATCGTGGAGACGGCACGCGATGCCGACCGCGACCCGAGCGAGATTACCGTCGCACCGTACGTGCCGGCGGTGGTCCACGAGGATTCCGAGCGGGCGACCGAGGAACTCCGTCAGCACATCGCCTACTACGTCGGCAGCGGCGAGGGGTATCGCCGGGCTGTCGCGGAGACGTATCCGGACCGGGCGGAGCGCATCGCCGACGCCTGGCAAGCGGGTGACCGCGGGGAGGCGACGGAGCTCGTCACTGACGAGATGACGGCTGACCTCGGCATCGCCGGGACGCCGGAACAGGCACAGGAGAAACGGGATAGAATTGCGGACAGGGCTGTCATCGACCGGCTTCTGCTAACTGTGCCACAGCAGGTCGACGGGGAGCTTGCTCGAACGGCGATTCGGGCGCTGGGGCGGACGTAGCGCGCTACAGGTCGATCTCCATCATCACCTCATCGGCGTACTCGTCGCCGAACTTGTAGTGGTCTTCACGGACGGCTTCGGTGTCCCAGCCGTGGCCTTCGAGGAACTCGATCGCGTCTTCGTTCGTCGATGGGACAGAGTTGTACAGCTTCTCGTAGCCGTTCGACGCCGCCCACTCGGTGCCCCGGGCGAGCAGCTGGGAGCCGATGCCGTGACCCCGATAGCGGTCAAGCACGCCCAGCGTTAGCTCTGCGGTGTGGCTGAGTTTCTCCACTTCAGGGTGTTTGAGGTGGACCCACCCGACAACGTCGTCGTCGATGCAGGCGACGAAGAAGATGCGCGACTCCAGTTCGTTGTGCCGGAGCAGCACGCCCTCGCTGTCCACCACGTCGGCGACGGTCTCCGCGTCGACGTACTCGCCGCCGCCGATAGCGGCTCGGATGGCCCCGACAAGGCCGGTCAGGTCCTCCTGACGGGCCTGCCGAATGGTGAACTCGATGTCGTCGGCCTCGAACTCCTCCTCGACGGTGTCGTTGTACGCGATGCGGAGTTCCCCGTCGATTTCTGCCAGCACGCCGTCCCGTTTGAGTATCGCGACGTGATGGCCGAACGGGCGCGGGTCCATCTGCAGCGACGTCCGTGCGGCTCGTGGCTCAACTGACCCGTGCGATTCGATGTACTCGTAGATGTCCCGTCGGTCCTCGTGGTCGAACTGCAGTGGCTCTGTTAACTCCATGGTATCTGCTACCACGAGACAGTACTTAATCCTTTATCAAAAACCATGTACTTCTCAGTAAACGGTCGCTACTGCTCCGGAACGCCGGTCAGAAGGACTGCCACGTCACGGGCGTTATGCGTGTCGACGAGCAGTTCTGCGGCCGCTCTGACGCTGTAGGTGCCGGCTAACTCCACGCCGTAGCAGGCGGCGTAGCAGTCCAGCCAGTCGTTCATCGTCCGTTCGAGCCGCTCAAACTCCGCTTCGGAGAACCGGACCCACGACCCGCCGGTCCGGGCCTCGCAGTACAGAGCCACCGTTGGACCGAACCCCTCACGCAACAGTTCCATCGCTCGCTCCTCGTCCGGCGGGTCGGGGTCCAGCGACTCGTGGACCTGCTCGGCCCGGCGGGAGAGCGCCCGAATCCGGTCGTCGTACTGGCCGCTCATCACCGAACAGGTCACCCCTGCTTGAACTCGACGCCCTTGCCGCCGGCGGGGTGTTCCCACTCGGTATCGGCGACGATGGCACAGGTGCCACACTCGACGCAGGGCTGGGTATCGAGGCTCACGAGGTGTTCCTTGGTCCCGTTGGTCTGGACCATCTCGTCGCGGTAACAGCCACCGCCGAAGTCCTCGGCGCTGACCGGGCAGGCCGTGACGGCGGTGCCGGACGCCTCGAACGACTTGTCGACCAGTTCGATGTGGGGGTCGCCCACGTCGTAGGTCAGGTCGCCGATACGGTCGGCCAGGTCCGGCGGCGAGACGGTGTTCTCGTCGGTCACGGGCTCGCCCAGTTCCTCGGCGATAATCGTCGGGAGCGTCACGTAGGGCAGTTTCGTGTCTGGGATCATCGACACCATGCGCGGCGACGAGTAGGCCCGTTCGAGCAGTCCGCCTGCCGCGCGGACCCCGAACCGGCCGACGGCGGACTCGGCGATAGCGTTCGAGAGGTCGTCGACGGGGCCGAGTTCGCCGAGCTGTCCGAACACCTTGTATCCGGTTGGCCGGAGCTTGTCCATCACGCCCTCGTCGTGGAGTTTCTTTTCGTACAGTTTGCCGGCCTGAGACGTGTCCCCGCGTGCCCTCGCGTCGGCGAACGCCTCGGCGGCCAGCGCTCCGGCGGTGACCGCGTGGTTCATCCCCTTGATGATGGGGCCCTGAGCCTGCATCTGACCGGCGGCGTCGCCGACCAGCACGAGGCGGTCCTTGTGCGGGGAGGGATGGGCCGCCTTCTTCGAGTCCGGAACCAGTTTCGCACTGTACTCGCGCTCGTCGTACTCGTCGCCGAGCCACTGGGCCATGAGCGGATGCGTGAGCAGGCTGTCGAGCAGTTCGTGGGGCTCCGCCCGTTCCTCAGCGATAGAATCGAGGTGGAACACGGTGCCGATAGACAGCGAGGACTCATTGGTGTAGAGGAAGCCGCCACCACGGACGCCGTCGAACAGGTCGCCCGAGAACAGGTGGGCCGCGCCGTCGTCGGGAGCCACGTCGAACCGGTCGTTGATGACCTCGGGCTCCATGTCGACGACCGCCTTCACGCCCTGGAACCACTCCTCGGGCTCTTCCCAGTCCATCAGCCCGGCGTCCCGGGCGAGTTCGGAGTTGACGCCGTCGGCCGCCACCACGAGGTCGGCTTTGATTGGGTCTAGTTCCTCGGTCGTCACGCCGACGATTTCGCCCCGCTCGCGGAGCAGGCCGGTGACGTGGACCTCGGTCAGCAGGCCGCCGCCGGTCTCGCGGGTGCGCTCGTGGACCTGCTGGGCGAGCCACGAGTCCATCTTCCGGCGGAGCACGGCGTCGGCCCACGCCGTGTCGTGGTGGTGCAGGTCGCCGATGTCGAAGGATTTCACCTTGTCGCCGGCGATGTTGTGGATGAGGTTCTCCGTCACCGGCCGCTCCGTCGCTTCCTCGCGGAAGTCCGGGAACAGCCCGTCGATGGTGTAGGGGGCCGACTCCTCGGCGTAGATGAGCCCGCCCGAGACGTTCTTCGAGCCGGCGTCGACGCCGCGTTCGAGCACCAGCGTCTCCACGCCGTTCCGCGCGAGGGTCGCCGCCGCGGCCGCTCCGCCCGGTCCGCAACCGACGACGACCGCCTCGTACTCCTCGTAGGCGTCAGTCATCGCTGGCCTCCATCATCGCACCGAGTTCACCGGCTTCGACGGCCTCGGTCAACCGCGGGAGCACCTCGAACAGGTCGCCCTCGATGAGGTAGTCCGAGAAGTCCCGGATGTCGGCATCCGGATCGGTGTTGACGGCGATGATTGTATCGGACTCGTCACAGCCCACCTTGTGCTGGATCGCGCCGGAGATGCCCGCCGCGATGTACACGTCGGGTTCGACTTCCTGTCCGGATTCGCCGATCTGGCGCTCTTCCGTAACGTACTGCTCGACGTGACCGTCGAAGGAGTACGACGAGGTGATGACGCCCCGCGAGAGCCCCAGGTCGGCGTCCTCGAAGGCGTCCACGAGGTCCAGCGCCTGCTCGATGCCCCGCGTCGGGTCGTCGCCGATGCCCCGGCCGACGGCGACGACGACGTCGTTGCCGGTGAGGTCGACGCCGCCGGAGAGGCGGTCGTACTCCTCGACCTCGACTGTGAACCACTCCTCGTCGAGGTCCATCTCGTAGTCGACGACCTCGCCGTCGCGTTCGTACTCTGGGTCGGGCATCTCGAAGCTCCCCGGAATCACCGACGCCCCTTGCGGGTGGAAGTCCCGGTTGGGCTTGTCGATACAGAGAATCGTCGAGTACTCGAACCCGGAGAAGTCCGGGCGCTTCATGTGCAACACCCGTTCGAACTCCTTCTTGTCACCGGCGGTGCCGACTTTCGCGGGGTTGGAGATCATCGCGCTCTCGATGTACAGCCCCGAGCAGTCCGACGCCAGCCCGGAGTCCAGTTCGCCCTGGACGAGCGCGGAGAGGTCCCGGCCGTTGTTCGTCGCCGGGAAGACGGTGTAGCGCGGCTCGTGGTAGTCCTTCCACGCCACCTCTTCGCGGCCCTCCGCAGCCAGTTCTCCACCGGACCGGGCCATGTCACAGAAGATTTCGGTGTATGGCTGGTGACGGAACCGTTCTAGACGGGGGTCCTCGTGGTAGACGACGAGGTCCGCGCCGTAGGCGATGACGTCCTCGACGTGGTCGCTCGCGTCGGACCCGATGAGCACGGCGACCACGCGCTCGTCCTCATCGTAGTCCTCGTTGTAGGTGTCCATCAGTTCCCGGGCCTTCCCGAGCATCTCCTTCGAGACGTCGACGAGTTCGCCGGCCTGGGTCTCGCAGTACACCCACATGTCGCGGTACTCTGCCCCGACGGTCCCTTCGACCCACTGTTTGTCGTTGGTCGGGTGGTCGAGTTCGGGATACTTCTCCTCCGGCGGAACGTACTCGACTTCCGCCGTCTCCTCACCTTCGGTTTCCTCGGTCCCCTCGACGGACTCGATGCGGCTCTCTATCTGGGACTTCGCCGTCTTGCGGTCCTGGCCCGCTTTCTCGCGTTCGAGCAGGTCTCTGAGCACGTCGCCGTCGTCGACCTCTCGAACCATGTTCGCCACGTCGGCGACAGTGAGAGCAGAGAGGTCGACGCTCTCCGGATCGAGTTCGCCGTCGTCTTCTGATTCGACCTTGTCGATGCGGTCCTCGATGAGCGTCTTGACCGGGACTCGATCCTCGCCGTCTTCCTCCAGCGCCAGCATCGCCCGCAGTTCGTCCGCGTCGTCGACGTCCTTGATTTTCGGGCCTAGCTCGGCGATCTCGTGTTCCGTGGGGTCGATGTCAGGCATGGTCAGTCACCTACCGCGTACGGCGTAAGTTCGTCCAGTATCGGCTCCAGCGCCTCGCTGTCGTCGGCTTCAATAATCGTCGCCTCACGCTCGGAGGGAGCCTTCGGAATCGGGTCGACGCCGGAGACGATGGTCGGGGACCCGTCGAGACCGATGTAGTCCGGGTCGAGATTGAGGTCCTCGTGGTCCCAGACCGTGAGATAGTCCTCGTACTCTTCGGCCCGCTTCTGGGTCTCCTCGCGGAGGTCCTTGTGGTTCAGCCGGTGGCTCGCCTTCCGGTAGGTCGGTTCGAACTCGGGGTCAGCGACGATGAAACACGGCATCGGCGCTTCGACCGTCTCGATCTCGGAGATGTCGCCATCGACCAGCCGCTTGGCCCGGACGGTACCGGCGTCCTCGTCGATGTCGAGCGAGACGACGTGGGTAATCATCGGCCAGTCCAGACACCAGCAGGTCTGTGGGCCGGTGTGACCCGTCTCGCCGTCAGCAGTTTTGAACCCGGCAAACACCAGGTCGGGCTGCTCCGCTAGTTTCTGCAGGCCGGTGGCGACGGTCATCGCCGTGGCCCAGGTGTCCGCGGCCCCCATCTCGCGGTCCGAGAGGAGGTACAGGTCGTCAGCGTACACGTCCCGCATCCCCTCCTGTAAGACCTCTTTGTATCCCGGCGGCCCCATGCTCATCAGCGAGACGTGCCCCCCGTTGCGGACTTTCGTCTGGAACGCCGCCCGAAGCGCGTGCTTGTCGTTGGGGTTCATCACCGTCGGTGTCTTCCCGCGTTCGAGATGGCCATCCTCGTCGAACGATACCTGTCCCTCGCGGAAGTCCGGAACGCCTTTCGTCATAACGACTGTGTGCATGGTATCACGACCCTCGTGAGTGTATCTCACACAAGAATCTATAATAAATGTATGTTTACAAATCTGTATGACAGGTAGGCGTATCTGTCTCAGGGGTTGTAGAATCCAGGTAACACGCTGTATGACGACAGCCTGACAGCTATGGGGCGTTTATATTTAGGGTGTGGAATGCTGTAATCCCGCGGAAACAGGGGGTCCGATAGCTCAGATGCGACCGGCGCGGCCCGGGTCCACGTCGATGGCATCGACCGGACACACGTCGACACAGAGCATGCAGTCGATGCACTGCTCCTCGTGGGCGGGGTCGGCCTTGATTTCGCTCTCCGGATGATCCGGCGTGTCGACCCACTCGAATACGTCGACAGGGCAATCCTCCAGACACGCGCCGTCGGCGATGCAGATATCGAAGTCGACGGCGACGTGTGTCCCGTGGATACCCAGTTCCTCGGGTTCGTCGACCGGCCCCCAAACGTCGTGTCCGTCGTGCTGTTCGACAACGTCGCGGTTCTCCTCGAACTCCGGATCTATGGCCATTGGTATCTTATCTCACTTTTGGGAGCTACTTAACTTTTCGACCTGACCGTCAGAATCCGGGGCCGTCGCGGCGATCCGGGCCCCGAGTGTCCCCCGGTCCGAGATCATCGATACGGTCGGCCGGTCCCGGCAGGTTGCCGCCGGGCAAGCCGGTTCTCTCGCCTGCACCGGCCGCGTCACCGGTATCCGGACCGCCGACTCCGACCCGCCGGATGAACTCGACGGTCCGTTCGTACACGTCATCGTAGTTCGCCCCGTGGAAGGGGAAGCCGTGATCCGACGGCACCGTCTCGTGGACGACATCGGTCATCGGCCCGAGCGCGTCGGCCAGTAGCTCGGACTGGGCTGGCGGGACGACGTCGTCGTTGGTCCCGTGGAGCAACAGCGTCGGCGGGGCGTCGGTGTTCACCTGCCCGACCGGCGAGGCGAGGTCGTAGGCCGCGGGTTCGTCGTCGGGTCCGCCGGTGAGATACGCGCGGTGGGGCGCGTCGGCTTCGTCGTCAGCGGCGTTATCGAGTGCGTGGAAGTCGTAGATGCCGGCGTAGCCGACGACAGCCGACAGTCCCGAGGACGCGCCGGGGTACAGCTCGGGTTCAAAACCGGGTTCATCCGCCGTCAGAGCTGCCAAGACAACGAGATTCGCGCCCGCCGAGTGGCCAACGCCGACGATGTGGTCAGTGTCCGCGCCGTAGCTCTCGCCCTCCGTTCTGGCCCACTCGATAGCGGCTTTCACGTCGACCAACGCCGCCGGGAACGTCCACTCCGGCGCGAGGCGGTACTGGGGCTCAATGACGAGGAAGCCGTCCGCCGCGAGGTCGAGTGCGTGCCGTGCGAACTCGCCCTTGTCGCCGGACCTGAACGCGCCACCGCGGACAAGCACGGCAACCGGTTTCGGGCCGCTGGCCGCTGGCGAGTCGTACAGGTCAAGCGTCAGCGTCACGCCGTCCATCTCGTGGAACGGGATATCCCGCTGGACGGTTACCGACTCGGGAGCGGTATCTGTCACGGGCTACAGTCGGGCCGTCGCGGACATAAGCCCGACGCTATTCGCTCTCGACGCCGTGGTCGAGCGAGGCGTCGGCATCGCGGGCGTCCAACGACGCCTCAGCACCGACCAGTGCCACCACAGTCGCTGGATCACACGGTCGCGATAGCCGACTGGTCACTGCTGCGTTCCTGCAGGCGAACGAAGTCACCGCTGCTGAACTCGCTGTCCGCCGGAGCCTGCCGGTCGATGACTGCCATCCCACTCCCCGGCTCTCTGTTCTTGAGTGGCCTGACAGTCAGTTGCATCGTTCTGAACGAAGCGAAAAAGCTCGGTTCTCGGGCGGTACGCCTGTGGCCCGACGGTCAGCCTTCGACCTCGATCTGCTTGCCGCGGGCCGTCGCGCCTACCTCGACGGGCAGGCGCACCTTGAGGATACCGTTGGTGTAGTTCGCGGCGATACCCTCGTCGTCGACCCGCTTCGGGAACCGGAAGCGTCGGTGGTACGTCCGACGCTCGCCGCGCTGTTCGTCCTCACGTTCGGCGGCGATGTTCAACATGCCGTCGTCCCAGGAGACGTCGATGTCCTCGACGTCAAAGCCCGGGAGCTCGACGTTGAGGACGAACTCGTCGTCCTCTTCATATAGTTCGTAGTCGTCGCTACCGGTTTCGAGTAGGCGGGACGGGAGGTCAAGACCGCGCATCCAGGAACTCGGTGTGGTTGTTGGCAGTGCCATTGGCCATCACCTCGTGACCATTTGACACTAGTGTTGCAGTTCGTAAAAAGTCTTACTAACCATGGTATATGACAACAAACAGTAATTCAGCTCATCGAGAGTTTAAAATAACCACTGCAAGTAGCCCCAGTCGAGTTAGAAGGCATGATTCGGGTAATGAGGAGACCGACTACAGGCAAGCGTATTTTTTTTTACTAATAATACCCATCTATCGATAAGATGAAGTGGGAATAGGAGTATCGTTACTGGAACGATGTACGGCCGCTTCGTGACGGCCCTGTGGGTCCTGACGGGCCTTTCCGCGGTGTTTTCACTGCTCGCGTGGCGCAAGCGGGAGGACCCTGGCGGGACGCCGATGGTGGTGTTTCACCTCGCTCTGTCAGTCGGTGCTGCCAGCTACGCCGTCGACATCACCGCGACGACGCTGTCGACCCAGTTGCTCGCCCGACAGGTCGCGACCATCGCGCAGGGTGCAGTCGCCATCTCCTGGCTGCACGCCGCGTTGCAGTACGCCGACTTCGACCGGGCGGTGACGCGCCGGGCCGTCGGGCTACTGTCGCTTGATCTACTGATGCTGATGGCCGTGTTCGTCTTTCCGGGCGTATCGCTGTTCGACCTCCCGCCCAGCGGCTCCGTGGGGTCGCTGGTGGTGACGCCCGGGACCGGCCTCACAGCGGTGTTCGTCGCCCACATGGCGACGATTCTGATTGCGGCGCTCGCCGGGACAATCGTTCTCGTTCAGTTGTTCGTCCGCTCGCGACACCTGTACCGAACACAGGCCGCTGCCGTCCTCGTCGCGGCGCTGGCTCCCTGGACCATTGCGCTGACCCAGCAGTACTTCCTACAGATACCCGAAGACGCCACGATTTTCGCCTGGGGGGTCTCCGGGATAGCGATGACGACCGGGCTCTACACGTTCAAGACACTCGACCCGGTGCCAGCCGCCCAGGAGACCATCGTCGAGCAGATGGGCGATGGAACGCTCGTTCTGGACGTCGACGGTTGTATCAGCCACGCGAACCCAGCGGCCGAGACCCTCCTCGCTGGCCCCGAGGAAACGCTCGTGGGCCAGCAAGTAGACGCCGTCATCCCGACCTGGGACAAAGTCACGGTCGACGACGACGGACAGTCAGACTGGTCGGAACTCGCGCTCTCCGTGGACGGCCAGCAGCGGTTCGTCGAACTAGAAGTGTCACCGTTTACCGACCGGTTCGATGGACTCGTTGGCCGGCTCGTCGTCCTCCGGGATGTCACGGAGCGGAAACAGCGCGAACAGCGGCTGGCGCAGTACAAGACGATTTTCGAGGGCGTCAGCGAACCCGTCTACGTCCTCGACGAGCACGACCGGTTCGTCACGTACAACGACCCGTTCGCCGAACTGGTCGGTACCGTCGAGGACAGTCTCGTCGGCGAACGCTTCGAGACGGTGCTGGGACAGATGGAAACCGAACCGATGGACGACGAGCCGGGAGAGTTCCTGATCCGGACCGCGTCCGGCGAACAGGTCCCCTGTGAAGTCGATGCGGCGGACATCGAACTGGCCAGCGGTGAGTCCGGCCGAGTCGGCATCGTCCGTGACATCTCACAGCGAAAGGAAATCGAGTCCGAACTCGCAGTGACGACCGAGCGTCTGGAGACGCTCGTCGAGGCTGCCCCGCTTGCGATTATTGCGACGGACACCGACGGGGTCGTCGAAGTCTGGAACCCCGCCGCGACAGAGCTGTTCGGCTGGTCTGCCGACGAGGTTCTGGGCGAAACAGTCCCCGTCATCCCGGCCGAGAACCGACGGCAGACCGCCGAACTTCACGCGCAGGTACTCGAGGGCGAGCGTCTGGCGGGCCACGAAACGGAACTCCAGCGAAAAGACGGGAGCCGTGTCGACGTGAGTCTTGCCGCCGCCCCGATTCGCGGCCTCAGTGGTTCTGTGGTCGGTAGCGTCTCCGTCATCACGGACATCACCGACCAGAAGCGGCGGGAGCGACAACTCCAACTCCAGAACGAGCGGCTGGACGAGTTCGCCAGCCTCGTCAGCCACGACCTCCGGAACCCCTTGCAGGTCGCCAGCGGCCATCTGGAACTGGCGTCACAGGACGCTTCGGCGGACGTACGCGAGTCGATAACGGCCGCAACGGACGCCCTCAATCGGATGGAGACGCTCATCGACCACACCCTGACGCTGGCCCGCGAGGGGCGTGACATCGGCGACCCCGAACCGGTGTCGCTCCGAGACACGTTCGCTCGAGCGTGGGACGCCGCGCCAACGAGCGCGGCCGAGCGCCGGATTCGGGACCCGCCGGAGCGCGTACTGGCCGACCCCGACCGTCTCGTCGAACTGTTCCAGAACCTCGTACGAAACGCTGTGGAACACGGCAGAGACGGTGCTACTCCCGAATCCGGGCCAGCGGCCGACGGGGCAGGGGCGGTCACCATAACGCTCGGAGCCACGCCGGACGGCTTCTACGTCGCCGACGACGGCCCGGGGATTCCGCCGGACCAGCGCGACGCCGTTCTCGAATCGGGCTACAGTACGAACGATGACGGCACCGGGTTCGGCCTGTCGATAGTCGAGACGATTGCCGAGGCCCACGGCTGGGAACTGAAAATTACCGACAGCGAGGACGGCGGCGCCCAGTTCGAGTTCAGCGGCGTCGAGATCGAGACACAGGGCGAAGAACCGACCGCAGAGTCGTCGTGACGGCGGCCTCAGGGATGGGTGAAGTACGCGACGGACTCCGTGTCCGGGTCGTCCGCGACCTCGTCGAGGCGGGCGAAGCCGATGCGTTCGAACTGAACCACCTCGTCGGCGTCGTAGTGGCGCAGTCCCGGTTCGGCCACGCCTGACACGTCGCCGTCCATCGTCCGGAGGCGGACCTGTGGCCCATCAGCCGGTGCCCAGTGAATCACGTCGACGCCCTCCTCGCGGACGGCGTCGATGTCGTCGCCGGTGTACTCGAAAGCGTCGCGGGTGTGGCGGACACAGCCGTACCCCTTGAGCCAGATGCGAGCGCCGTGGTCCGGCAGGTCGTCGCCCTCGACCACGACGCCACTGGTCACTGGAATCTCACGGCGGCCACGCTCCTCGAAGTCCGGATGCAGGGGCGGTTCGCCGGCGTCCGGACCGCCGACGACCTGGCGCTCGACGAGGCCGCCATGGTCGTCGCTGTCCCGGACGAAGAACGCCCGGTCCGAGTCGTCGTCGATGAGGTCGCGGTTGTTCGAGTAGATCGACGACATCGCCAGATCGACGTTGGAGGTGGACGTGCCCAGTTGAATCATCGCGTCGACGACGGCCTCGCCGCGGATGCCGCGCCGTTCGAGGCTGGCGACGGTCGGCGCGCGGGGGTCGTCCCAGCCCGCGAGTTCGCCGTCCGCGATGAGTTCGGCGATGCTCGACGTGGACAGCGGCACGTCGTACTCGTCGACCTGGACGTGGCCCCAGTGGATGACCTCGGGGTACTCCCAGTCGAAGTAGTCGTAGACGAACTGCTGGCGTTTCGCGGAATCCTGCAGGTCGATGCCGCGGATGATGTGCGTGACGCCAAGCAGGTGGTCGTCCAGCCCGCTCTGGAAGTCCAGCATCGGCCAGCAGCGGTACTCCTCGGCCGCCGCACGCGGGTGTGGGGTGTCGACCATCCGGAAGGCGACGAAGTCCCGCAGCGCGGGGTTCTTGTGCGTGATGTCGGTCCGGACCCGCAGCACCATCTCGCCGCTGTCGTACTCGCCGTCGACCATCGCCTCGAACTCCGAGCGCGTGGTCTCGGCGTCCTTCTCGCGGTGCGGGCAGGCTTCGCCGCTGTTTTTCAGATCGGAGAACTCACCCTGCGGGCACGAGCAGGTGTAGGCCCCGCCTCTGTCGATGAGTTCGCGGGCGTACTCATAGTACGTCTCGACCCGGTCACTGGCGTTGACTACGTCGTCGGGCTCAAAGCCCAGATAGTCAATGGCGTCCAGAATCGCGTCATAGGCGTCCAGATCCGGCCGCTTGGTCTCGGGGTCGGTGTCGTCGAAGCGGCAGATGAACTCCCCGTCGTAGCGCTCCTTGTACGTCCCCACGACGGCGGCCATCCGCGCGTGGCCGATGTGCCACGGGCCGTTGGGGTTCGGTGCGACCCGCATCCGGACGGTATCGTACTCGTCGGCGTTGGGCAGGTCCGGCAGCGGGTGGTCCTCGCCCTCGTCCTCGCTCTCCAGTTCTTCGAGTTTGTCCGGCGCTAACTCCGCCAGCCGCTCACGGCGTTCCTCGGCATCCATGCCGTTGACCCGCTCGACGACCGGGGCGATAACGCCCGGAATCTCGTCGCCGTACTCGCGGAACTCCGGGTTCTCGCCCATGAGTGGCCCCATGATCGCCCCGACCTGTGCCTCGCTGTCGTGTTTGACCGCGTTGAGGAGCGCGTTCGTCTCCGCCGCCTCCGTGATTCGGTCTCGCAGCTCGTCGTCCATTACCGGGACCTGCGACTGGGAGGGTCAAAACGCCGTCGGGTTCGGCTAGCTATTGGGGCAGGGTGTCAGCAAACGGTTCACATAGCTCCTTGGTCTGCAACGATTCGCTTCATTCAGTACAGGGTGCAGACACACTGATTAGTACAGCGAGCACCGTCAACAGCCCATACTTGTGGAGACAGTCCGAGAACCAACTGTTCCGTTGCTATCGATACGGACTTCTGCAAACCGGGAATTACAGTCGAAATGGTCAGTTGTTACTGGGTACGTTCCAGTCGTCTGTGTTGATTCGTCCGTCACTGTGAGGAGGTACCCTGGAGACGGGATTTCCAACCAAAGTGTCCCGTTCGGTGGGAGTGTTTCTGTCCGGGTTACGACTGAGGAATCACTGTCATTGTGTATTATCTCGACGGATACGGTTCGATTCATCGGGCTAGCATTCCAAACCTGAATCGGCAAGCCATTCCCAGTTTCACCGACCTGGATGATGACAGAGGGTTCGGCTTTTGTTCCTTGGTATGGGGCTGGAACAGATGGATCAAGCGTCGGCTTGTCAGTCGTCGTTACATCGGGCGGGCCGCTGTGGGCAGAGAGGGTGGGAAACAGGAGTAGTGAAGCTACGATACCGACAGTGATGATGAGAAACACCGCAAGAAACGGACGAATATTCATCACGCAAGCAACTCATCTATGGCGGTATGTGTTTTCCGGTTGTTAAGTTTGCAGACGAATCGTGTATTCTACGCACGACGGGTCACCCGCAAACGGAGAGTGGTCACTCCACAGCACTTAACGAGCCCGCGACCCGTTCCAGCGCGCTAAGACCAGTCACCTCGCCGGACTGGTCGGGAATCGTCCACACGTCAAGGTCGGGCAGCGACTCCCGGAGTTGTGCTATCGCCTCCTCCTGCACCGCCTGTTTGCCCTGACAGCGCTGGCAGTCGCCGGCGTCCTCGATGACCTTGTTCACGACCAGCGTCGTCACCGGCACCTCGAACTCCCGGAGCTTCCCGACCAAGCGCTCCGTCTCGCGGACGGCCATCGTCTCCGGAATCGTGACGACCCGGAACGCCGTCTGTTCGGGGTCCCGCAGGACCATCCCGACCCGCTCCATCCGCTCGCGCATCGCGGTGAAGTCGTCCGGGCCGTCGTCGCGCCGGTTCGCCATCGGGCCGAACATCATGGTCCGGGCGGTGTTGACCTTCCGGCGGACCTGATCCCGGAGGTCCATCGCCGTCGCGACGCCGCGGTCCATCACGGACGGGAGGTCGAGCAGGCGGAGCGTGTGGCCGGTCGGCGCAGTGTCGAACACCACGCGGTCCCAGCGGTCGCTCTCGATGTACGTCGCCATGCCCTCGATGGCCGCCAGTTCGTCGCTGCCGGGCATCACGCCGGTCGTGAACAGGTCGGCGATTTCGTCCTCGTCCATCCGAATGCCGGCGTCAGCAAACTCCGACGCCAGCGCCTCGAACAGCGACCGGTAGCGGTCGATACCGGTCTGTGGGTCGATCTCGACACCCCATAGCCCCGACTTGATTTCCGTCGGGTCGCCGCCGACGTCGGTTTCGACGGCGTCGGCCAGCGAGTGTGCGGGGTCGGTGGAGACGACCAGTGTCTCGTGGCCCGCTGTTGCCAGCCGGTGACCGGTCGCCGCCGCAACTGTGGTCTTGCCCACGCCGCCCTTGCCGCCGTAGAGGAGGAACCGAGTCACACGACTGCCTAGGGGCTGACCGGTCTTAGTTGCTGACCAGCACTGTTCAGGGTCGAAGGACGCGGGAAAAACGGACTGTCGGAGCGCTCAGTAGTCGCGCTCGACGAGGTAGTTCGCGATGCCTTCGAGCAGATACCGGGACTCGTTGTCCGGCAGGACTTCGAGGTTCTGCTTGCCGCTCGCGATGAGGTCCTGCCCGGTCTGGCGGGCGTACTCGATTGACCCTACCTCTCGCAGACGCTCGACGGCGTCGTCGATTTCGGCTTCCGAAACGGCCTCGACAGAGTCCGTGTCGACGAGGTCGCCCACGTCGACGCCCTGCTGGCGAGCGTGCAGCGTCACCAGCGTCTGCTTGTTCTCGACGAGGTCGGACCCGCGCTGCTTGCCGAGTTTCTCAGAGGGCGTCGTCAGGTCCAGCAGGTCGTCCTGAATCTGGAACGCACGCCCCACGTCGAGCCCATAGTTGTACAGGGCGTCGACGGTCTCCGCGTCGGCCCCGAGCAGCGTGGCCGGGATCGAGGCGGCCGCGCCGTACAGCACGGCCGTCTTGAGTTCGACCATCTCCAGGTACTCCTCGGGCGTGACGACGTCGCGTTGCTCGAACTCGATGTCGAGGGACTGGCCCTCGCAGATGCGGGTACACGTCGTCGCGAGTCGCTTGTTCGCCTCGACGGTCCGCTCGGGGGCCGCGCCCGTATCGAGCAGGAACTCGAACGCCTTCGAGTACAGCGTGTCGCCGGCGAGAATCGCCGTCGAGAGGTCGTACTCCTTGTGGACGGCGGGCACCCCGCGTCGGAGCGCGTCGTCGTCCATGATGTCGTCGTGGATAAGCGTGAACGTCTGGATGACCTCGATAGCGAGGGCGGCCGACATCATATCGGCCTGCCCGCCCTCGAGCGTCGGGAAGTCACGGTAGTCTGCCGTCAGCGGGTCGACGTCGAGCAGCGACTCCGCGACCAGCAGCAGGACCGTCGGGCGGAGCCGTTTCCCGCCCGCGTCCAGCAGGTAACGCGACGCCTCGTAGAGGTGGTCCGGCTTCTGCACCGGAAGGTCCTCGGGGAGGGCGTCGTTGACCCGGTCTCGTCGGGCGACAATCGCGTCTTCGACCTGCTGATGGCGTTCGGACATCGATTTACTCGGTGAGCTGGATCATGTTGCCGTTGCGGGTGATGTGGAGGTCCCGCCCGGCTTTGTAGCCCATGTTTTCCGCGAGGTCGACGTACGGTGCGAACCCTTCGAGGCTCTGGTGGGCCGGAATGACGTTCTTCGGCTGGAGCGCGTCGAGCATCTCGTAGTGGCCCTCCTCGCGGAGGTGGCCCGAAACGTGGATGTCGTCGTAGATGCGCGCGCCCTGCATGCCCAGGAGCTTCTCGGACTGGTAGCGCTGGCCCTCGTTGGTCGGCTCCGGAATGACCCGGGCCGAGAAGATGACTTTGTCGCCGTCGTCTAGCTCGTATGGCGTCTCGCCGCGGCCCATACGGGTGAGCATCGCGCGGGGCTCGCCCTGATGGCCGGTGACGATGGGGAGGAAGTTCTCCTTGCCTTCGTTCATGATCCGCTTGAACGTCCGGTCGACGGATTTCCGGTGGCCGTACATGCCCAGGTCCTCCGGGAAGTCGACGAAGTCGAGTCGTTCGGCGGTGCCGGAGTACTTCTCCATCGAGCGACCGAGCAGCACCGGCTGGCGGCCGATGTCGTCAGCGAACTCGACGAGGCTCTTGACACGAGCGATGTGTGAGGAGAACGTCGTGGCGACGATGCCGCCGTCGTAGTCGGCGACGCTGTCCATCACGTCTTTGAGGTGGCGACGCGCGACGGATTCGGAGGGCGTGCGGCCCTTCTTGCCCGCGTTCGTACAGTCCTCGATATAACAGAGGACACCCTCGCCCTCGCGGCCGATCTCGCGGAACCGCTTCATGTCGATGGGGTCGCCGATGACCGGCGTGTGGTCCATCCGCTTGTCGAGCCCGTAGACGACTGCGCCTTCCGGCGTGTGAAGCACGGGGTTGATGGCGTCGATGATGGAGTGTGTGACGTTGACGAACTCCAGTTCGTTGCGCTCGCCGATGGACATCGTCTCGCCGGCGTCCATCTTGACGAGGTCGTTCTGGACGCCGAACTTCTCCTCGCTCTTGATCTGCTGTTTGACGAGTTCGATGGTGAACGGCGTCGCGACGATGGGTGCGTCGTAGCGGTGGGCGAGCTTGGAAATCGCGCCGATGTGGTCGAGGTGACCGTGTGTCGGCACGATAGCCTTCACGTCGCCTTCCAGGTCGGACATGACCCGGTCGTCCGGGATGGCACCCATGTCGATGAGGTCCAGCGAGTGCATCCGTTCCGTCTCGACGTTGTCGTGAATCAGTACCTTCGAGAGGTTCAGGCCCATGTCGAAGATGACGACGTCGTCCCCTGCACGGACGGCCGTCATCTGTCGGCCTACAGCCTCGTAACCGCCAATTGTCGCAATTTCGACTTCCATAGTTGTAGCTCCGAGTGGAAAGCCGGCCGCGGGCATCCGGTGGGGCACGGCAACGACGGTATCTGCAATGTAGGCGACTTCGTCCGCGTCGGCGCTCCAGGCCAGTCGGGTACGCCCGTAGCCTGGGCAACCGCAGTGAGAGGGACTTCCGTCCCGCAACTTACATCCGCCGTCTGCCGGCCGCCGAACCGCGGTCCGCGGGCGGCCGTGCGCTCGGTTACTCCGGACTACAACGGCGCTTCTTAAAACGGTGTGGGTTCGTCGCTACTCGTCGTCTAAGGGGTCCGAGAGCGGGTCGTCGTCACTGGAGACGTCGAAACCAGTGACACCGTCGTCCGCGAGCGTTGCGTCCTCGTCGTCAGTCGCGTCCGCGTCCTGAGACTCCGCCTCGCTCTGCACGCTCTCGTCATCCTCGGCCTCGGGTGAGTCATCGTCAGCACCACCGAACAGGTCGTCCGTCGTCCGCGGGCCACTGGACGTGTCTGGCCTACCGGATTCGTCAAGTAGTCGGGTGTCCTCGGTTACGGCGTCGTGCTGGTCCGCCTCGGCGGCATCTGGTGAGCCGACAGCAGTGGGTTCGGTGTCGGCTTCAGGTTCGGTTTCCCAGTCGTCGGCTGGTGCTGGTTCGTCCGCTCCCCAGTCGTCAGCCGCAGCGGGTTCCTCGCTCTGCGTGTCGAACTCCGCGGGGTCCGGCGGAGTCCACTCCTGTGGTTCCGTGCTCGATTCTGGTTCCTCGGCGGCGTCCTCAGCGAGCAGGTCGCGGTCCGACTGCTCGCTGGCTTCGGACTGGGGTTCCATCGTTTCCGGCTCACCGGCGAGATTCGTCGGGGATGGCTCCGCAGTAGTGTCGTCCACTGCTTCGGATTCCGGTCCAGCAACGTTTTCCGCCGGCTGTTGGTTCGATAGCTGTTCGTTCTGGGCCGTCTCCACTGCGTCTCCGTCCGTCGCCGCGGCCATCGTGTCGTCGGTCGACGGTGGTTCTGAAGTGTCGTCGGTGTCCAGAAGGTCCTTGTCTGTCACTGGGACATCGCCTGCCACCGGGTCATCAGCTGTCGCCGGGTCAGCATCCGCCAGCGGATCTTCGTCGGCTGCCGTCGCCGGTGCGTCATCAGTCCCGGCCGCCGAAGCGTCGGACGTAGCGGACGCCACTGTCCCGTCGGATGGGTCGGAGGGTTCCTGTGCGGACGCATGGATCTCCGAGTCTCCGGACGAGTCCGCGTCCGGCTCGGAGTCAGCGACCGGCTCCGATACCTCGGGTTCGGCCGTTGCCGGCTCGACAGCCGCTGAGTCGGCGGCCGGTTCCGTCTCCTGAGAAACCGCCGGTTCAGTCCCGACCGGCTCCGGCGTCGGTTCTTCCGATTCCGTGGCCGATTCGGTCGCCGCTGCGGCGCTATCATCGGCAGTTTCAGTTGCTGCCTGGTCGCTCGCTGGAGGACTGGCGGCTGCCACATCGCTCGCACCACGCTGTGCTGTCTGGGCCGCGAGCGTGCCCGCCATCGTCGCGTCGGCGATGAGCTTGTGGCTCAGGCCGAGCAGGCCGGAGAGCAACAGGAGCCCACCGAGCGCACCGACAACGACGCCGAGTACCGCGCGATAGCCTTGCGTCCCCGAGAACGAGTCGAGAGAGCCGTTCTGTATCAGCACGTACCCTGCAGCGATGAGGCCGCCACCGACGCCGGCGACGACAAGCAATGTCCCGAGAAACCTCGTTCCGTATCGATAGACGTCGGTCAGACCTACTGCAGACATAGTCGCATAATTGATAACAGAGGACAAATATGTTACGACAGCCGAAGAAGTGATATTTAAGCTACCAGTCTGCCAGACCTGGGCAGAGATACCCTGCATCAGCCAGCCTGGGCACACTATGGACTAAATCGCTTTCTGGGACGGGCCAGTCGACGACAGTAGTAGCAGTCTCACCAGTCGTCGTCATCACCAGCGATAGTCGTTCCCGGGCTCTCACCGGCGAGAAACGCGGGGAGTGCGTCGGGCCCGAACACGACGGCGGGGGCCGAGAGGGCGAGCAGCGCACGGACCTTGCCGGCCATCCCACCCGACACGTCCGTCGCGTCGCTCCCGCCCAGTGCCGATGCGACGGCCTCGAATGTCTCGATGCGGTCGATGACGGTCCCGTCTTCGTCGAGGACGCCGGGAACAGTCGAGCAGACGCCGACGCGGTCCGCGTCGACGGCGGGCGCGAGTTCGACGACCAGTTCGTCGCCGCTCAGAACCGTCGCGCCCGCACCGGCGTGTGCGACGAGGTCGCCGTGGAGGACCGGGACAAACCCCTCGTCGAGCAGCGTCGTGACCTGCGCCGTCGGCAGCGAAAGGTCACTGTCGGCGTCGCGTGTGGCCGCCGAGAACGGGTGGATCGGGACAGCCGGAACTCCCTGCCCAGTGAGTTCATCGACGACAGCGGCGTTGAGCCGACACATCGCGCCGTGGATGGCCTGTACGCCGTCCACGTCGTGGGTCCCCGCGGTCGTGCTGACACCGTAATCGGCGGCGTGGTGGTGGCCGAAGCTCCCGCCGCCGTGAACGACGACGATATCCTCCCCGACTGCCGATTCGGCGATAGCCGACGCCGCCGCCGACAGAGCGGCCGTATCGACCGTCTCGGGTTCGTCTTTCTCCGTGATGACACTCCCACCGAGTTTGAGGACGGCCGTCATTCCTGCCGGACCCCGTCGGTGTCCAGTTCGGCCCGGAAGACGTCCTCACACCCCGGCGTGTACTTCAGCGCCGTGAGCGCGTCGTCCGTCTCGTCCAGCGCGACGATACAGCCACCGCCACCGGCTCCGGTGAGTTTCGCGCCATGTGCGTCGGCGTCGCGGGCCGCCCACACCATCGAGTCCAGCGACCGCGAGGAGACGCCCAGCGCCGAGAGCAGTCCGTGGTTGAAGTCCATCAGTTCCCCGAGCCGCTCGTAATCGCCCGTTTCCAGCACCGCTTCGCCCTCGCGGACGATATCGCCGATTGCCGCGACGGTGTCGGCAGCGAAGTCGTATTCATCGCGGAGGGTCCGGACGCCGGCGACCAGTGCGCCGGTGTCGCCGGCCCCGCCGTCGTAGCCGATGACGAAGGGGAGGGTGTCGATGCCGTCCAGCCGCCGGCAGTCGTTGCCCTCCACGCGGACCGCCCCGCCCATCGCCGAGCAGAACGTGTCCGCCCGCGAGGCCTGCCCGTCCTGTACCTCGTGTTCGACCTGATAGGCGCGGTCGGCGATTTCGCTCGCCGGCAGTTCGACGCCGAGTTCCCGGGTCGCCGCGTCTATCGCCGCGACGACGAGCGCGGCAGACGACCCCAGCCCCGCCCCGAGCGGGATGTCGCCCTCGACAGATATCTCGAAGCCCGCTTCCGGCGCGTCGGCCGCGTCACGGGCCTGTGCCACTGCCTCGTTGACGTACCCCATGCCGGCTTCGACGAGCGATTCGGCGACGTCCACGTCCGGATGGCTCTCCCCGTCGCCGGTGTACTCGACGGTAAAGCCGTCCAGTTGCAAGTCGTTCGCGTGGATTCGCAACCCCTCGTCGATCTCGGTTGCCGTCACATGCACTCGCCGCTCGATGGCGCAGGGCACCGCCGGCTCACCGTAGACGACCGCGTGCTCCCCGAACAGGTACACCTTCCCGGGAGCGCTCGACGTGACCATACCCGCTCGTGTGCACCCAGGGCGTTAGGCGTTTTCGGAGTCGATGGTCAGGACGACCCTCGGGATACTACTCAGAGACAGTGTCGACGTCGGTGAACTCAAACCGGGCTCCGCCGTCGCTGCCGCTGCCGACGCGGACCGCCCAGCTGTGGGCGTCAGCGACCTGTTTCACGATGCTCAGGCCGAAGCCGGTCCCTTCGACCGCCGTCGAGTAGCCGGCATCGAACACGTCCCCGCGGTCGGCCACAGGGATACCGGGACCGTCGTCCGCGACGTAGAAGCCGTCGGCCAGTTCGCCCACGGTCACAGTCACGCCGTCACCGCCGTGCTCAACCGCGTTGCGGACGAGATTCTCGAACAGTTGTCTGAGGCGGCTCTCGTCGGCGCGGATGGGCCGGTCTATGTCAGTGCGGAGCGTCGCGGCTTTCGTGTCGACGTTTTGCCAGCACGTCTGGACGAACGGTTCGAGGTCAACTACGACGGGCGACGCGGGTGACGTACCGTCGCGTGCGAGCGTGAGCAGGTCGTCGATGAGCGTATCCATTCGCTGGTGTGCGCCGTCGATAGCGTCGATGTGCTCGCTATCGGACTCCTCACGCAATAGTTCGAGGCGTCCGCGGGCGACAGTCAACGGGTTCCGGAGGTCGTGACTGACGACGCTGGCGAACTGTTCGAGCTGTTCGTTTTGCTGTTCGAGTTCCTGCTCGCGCTCCTTGCGCTCCGTGAGATCACGGCTGATCGCCAGGAACCGGTCCTCGCCGTCGAGGCTGAGTCGGAGCAGATGTACTTCGACCGGCATCGTCGACCCGTCGCGGCGTTCGTACAGGCCCTCGAACTTGCGGCGCTCGTTGACACTGAACCCCGAAAGCTGTGTCTGCACGTCCTCGGCGTCGAACGTCAGGTCGAACTCCCAGATCGACCGCCCGAGCACCTCGCTCTCGTCGTACCCCAGTTCCGCACAGAACCGCTGGTTCACGTCGCGGATCGTCCCATCGGCGTCGAGCACGTCGATCATGTCCGGTGAGTTCTCGAAGAGGGCTTCCAGCCGCGACGACGTTTCCTCTAACCGTTTCTCGCGTCGTTTCCGCTCCGTGATGTCCTGCTGGAACCCGACATAGTTGACGACTGCCCCGTCGTCATCGCGAACCGGCGCGATCCGAACCCTGTTCCAGAACTCGGTCCCGTTCTTCCGGTAGTTCCTGAGTTCGACCGTCACCCGCTCCTCTGCGTCAATCGCGTCCCGCATTGTAGCGACGGACTCCGGATCGGTGTTCTCGCCCTGTAGCATTCGGCAGTTCTTCCCGAGTAACTCCGGAAGCGAATAGCCAGTCAGGTCGCGGTAGTGGTCGTTGGCGTAGATCAGCGGATTGTCCGTCTGGCCAGGGTCGGTGATAACGACACCGACCGGGGCCTCGTCTATCGCGCGTTTGTTCCGGAGTAGCTTCTGTTCGCGCTCTTTCCGGTCGGTGACGTCCCGAGCGACGCCGACGATGCCGTCGATAACACCATCGACGACCAGCGGCGTTAGCTGGTACGCGACCACCGCGTGTCCGTGGCCGGGGAACTCCGCTTCGATTTCGCCGCTAAGCTGCTCCCGCGTTCCGTCGAGCAGTTCCTGGTAGCGGTCTCTCTCACCCTCGGTTCGAATACGCGGAACGAGTCTACTGGTCTGTCCTTCGAGCGCAGCGCGCGTCGTGTCGTACCACTCTGCTATGGTCTCGTTGACGATTTCGAACCGCCCCTCCGCATCGTAAATACAGGCTGCCTCCTGCATGGAGTTGACCATCCGCTCGTAGCTCCGGAGCGCTCGGTTCCGCTCGGTGGTCGCCTGCTGTGAGCGGTGATGCTCGACGGCGTCAAAGATTCGGTTCGTCAACTCCACATGCTGTTCGGTGCCCGGCTCTTTCCTGAGGTAGTCCGTGACACCGGCCGAAATCGCCTCGCTGGCGACCGCCTCGCTCCCCCGGGCAGTGTAGATAATAAACGGGAGGGCCGGATGCTCGTCACGGACCGTTTCCAGAAGCTCGACACCGTTCCGTTCGGGCAGGTCGTAGTCGGAGACGAGACAGTCTACGGTATCGTCAGCCAGCCTCGCCACAGCCTCGGGAGCAGTGCGCACCGTTTCGACCGTGAAACGGCCGTTCTCGCGTTCGAGCGCCGTCGACAGCGTTTCGGCGTCGTCCGAATCGGTGCCGACGTAGAGGACCTGAACCCTGTCGTCCCCGTTGACAGCGGTCTCAGACGTCATTCGGTATCCCGTTCGAGTCTGGCCATTGCGCCGGGATAGATATCGTTCCCTGCTCAAGAGCAGTCGGAGTGATATGGCTCTGGGAACTGTCTCGGGACAGGTCCGGTCGCAGGACAACTGCAAACGGCGCGGGACGAGTGCCGCCAGTGGTGTTCTGCAGCAGTGTCATGATGGTCGAGTAGTCGGCTGTGAACGGGGACCTCCCACAGTGACCGTGGCTGAAATCGGTCATCGGGAGACGTTCAGGTCCGCTGTTCTTGTACGCTTACACGGGGCTCTGCAGTAAATAGCTGATGACCAAGTCCCAGTCACGTCGAACCCGCACTGTGAGGCGACGACGACACCGGAGGGGTCACATCGGAGTCCGCGCTACCGTTCCTGCACGCGCATCGACATTTCCTGCCGAGGATGGGCGGTCAGCGACGGCAACAACTCCAGAGGCGTCTCCCCCTGAAACTCCAGTCGGTACTGGCTAGCCGTCGTCGCGGTGATGAGTTGCGCTTCGAGCATGGCGAGATGCTTCCCGATACAGTGGCGCGGGCCACCACCGAACGGGAAGTAGGCGAACCGCGGGCGCTCGCCCGCTCGTTCGGGCTTCCAGCGCTCCGGGTCGAACGTCTCTGGGTCGTCGTAGAACCGCTCGGAGCGGTGGACGCCCCACTGAGGGACCATCAGCGTCGTCCCCGGCTCGACCTCGTAGCCCGACAGCGTCACGTCCTCGGTCGGCTCCCGGAATATGGTGTACACCGGTGGGTAGAGCCGCATCGCTTCCTGAATCACCCATTCGAGGTAGTCCAGTTCGCGGACGTGCTCCATCCCCGGCCGGTCGTCGCCGATGACGTCGTCGAGTTCCTCGTGGACCCGCTGTTCGACTTCGGGGTGTTCCGACAGCAGGAACCAGGTGTAGGTCAGCGTCAGCGCCGTCGTGTCGTGACCGGCAAGCAGCATGGTCATCATCTCGTCGCGCAGTTGCTCGGGCGACTGGTTCCCCTCGTCGCGTGCACGCAAGAGCACCGACAGGAAATCCATCGGGCCGTCCTCAGCCGTCCCAAGCGATTCTTCACGGACCGCGATGATGTCGTCCAGCACCTCGTCCAGCGTCCGCACGGCGCGGTCGAACTCGGCGTCGTCGGGCATCGGCATCCACTGCGGCATGGCGAACCGGATAGGGTCCGGCTCGAACCGCTGGCCAAGCGGCAACAGTTGTTCCTCGATGGTCCGGACTCGCTGCTCGGAAAGCTCGACGCCCATCATCAGGTCCAGAATTACGTCCAGCGTGACCCGGGTCATCGACTGCTCGGCGTCGATGACGTCGCCGTGGGACCAGTCGGCGATCCGGTCCTCCGCGTGGTCGGTGATGCGGTCGGCCATCCCCGACAACCGAGCCATCGAGAACGCGGGGTTGGCGAGCTTTCGCTGCTGCTCCCACGTCTCCCCTTCGCTCAACAGCAGTCCGTCACCTAGCAGGTCCCCCAGCGCGTCGCCCTGGAAGTCGGGCTTGCGGAACTGGTCGGCCTCCGAGACCAGTACGCGCTCGATTGCCGTCGGATCACACAGCATGACCGTATCCATCGGCCCCATGTCGAAGCGGGCGACATCGCCGTATGCTCGCTCCAGCGCCGAGATGAACCGGAACGGGTCCCGAGCGTACGTGCGGCTACTGCCGAACAGCGGTTCGCCCTTCGGTCCGGGCGGCGTCTTTGACATCGGCTGACGTTAGTGTCGGACACGCTTGAATGGCATGCCAAATGTCGGGCAGCGGGCGGTTCACGTGCATTCAGAGCCAGCGGTTGGCGTCTAGGTCCCAGTCGGTGTGTGCCGATATCCAGACGCCGCCGAGACCACCGAGAGCGCTGAGACCGACCGTGTATAGCAGAAAGAACGTGAACACGAGCGCCAGAAACAAGTCGTACCCCGGTGCGCCGGGCGGAATCCCGAACCCGAGGAGGCCGGCGATGTACAGCGCTGGGAGAAAGAGGGCAAGCAAGGGAACCATCGCGCAGACGCCGGCCAGCGTTCCCAGCCAGAGCCCCGTCCGGTAGCTGCCGCCGTGGTTCGCCGCGGCCACGGCACCCCCAGCCACCGACGAAAAGGGAACGAACGACAGCGCAACCGTGACGAGCGCCCCGATACCGGCGTTGGTCACCGACTCACGCATATGCGTTCTCGGTAGTGGCGTCCCCCGTGATGTAGTTACCGACAGCGCGGCTGGCCAGTCAGTCGCCGATGGTCGTGTCGTGCTTGACGTAGTTACCCAGCCAGCCGCCGAGCGCGCTCAAGCCGAGGAAATACGCGGCCGTCATGACTGTTCCGAGGACGAGCACGAGCAGTCCCACCGCGCCGAACACGCCCAGTGCTTCGGGCACAAATGCCAGAAATGCGGCCAGAAAGACGAACACGACCACGAAGAAGACCAGCGATATCGCCAGCCCGACGGCGCCGGACAGCAATCCGACACGGACGCCGTCGTCTCGCTCGCCGCCTTCGAGATAGCCGGCGATGCCACCACCGAGTAGCGGCGCAAGCGGGACGAATCCACTCAGCAGAGCGGTTGCGACGGCACCGATAATCGCGTTAACGAGTGTGTCTCCCTCTGCCATTTGCCAGCCCTACTCCGGGGCTTGTGGTAGGTCTTGTGTTGGCGATACTGGCATCGCCACTCGCACTTCGACAGCGAGAAAACGAAACAGTTCAGCGACGTTAGATGTCGGACTCGAAGTCGTCGAGTCCGTACGTCGGCTCGGCACCGCGGCGGTCGAGCGTCTCGTTGGCCAGCAGCCAGTAGACGACCGACAGCGCCTTGCGCCCCTTGTTGTTCGTCGGGACGACCAGGTCGACGTTCGACGTGGTGTTGTTGGAGTCACACATCGCGATGACCGGGATGCCGACCGTGATGGCCTCCTTGACAGCCTGGGCATCACCGATCGGGTCGGTGACGACCACGATGTCAGGCTCGATGTAGCCGTCGTAGTCGGGGTTGGTCAGCGTGCCGGGGATGAACCGGCCGGTGCGGACGCGCGCGCCGATCGCTTCGGCGAACTTCTCGGCCGGGAACCGGCCGTACTGGCGCGACGACGCGGCCAGAATCTGCTCCGGTTCGTAGTTGGACAGGAAGTCCGCGGCTGTGCGGATGCGCTCGTCGGTCATCGAGACGTCCAGCACGTAGAGCCCGTCAGTCCGGACGCGGTGGATGAACCGCTCCATGTCCTGGGTCTTCTGCTGGGTCCCGATGTGGACACCGGCGCCGAGGTAGTCCTCGACGGGGATGAGGAGGTCGGCCTCCGACTGCTCGTCGGGCATGACGTCCTCGTCCAGCTGTGGGCCGGCGGCCTCGTCGGCGTCGGCCGCTTCGTCGGCCTCCGTGTCGGCATCGGTTGGTTCGGCCTCTGTCGCCTCTGCGGCGTCGTCGGCGGGCTGTTCGGCTTCCGTTTCGGTCTCCGCGTCGACCGCTTCGTCGTCCTCGTCGGACGGGTCGAAGTCGGAATCGGACGCGTCGAGACCTTCTTTTTCGTTGCCGCTCATACTGCGTTGTCCTCGATACGGATTAGTTCGTTCAGCTTGGCTGTGCGCTCGCCGCCGACCGCGCCGGTTTTGATGAACGGTGCGTCAGTGGCGACAGCGAGGTGTGCAATCGTCGTGTCTTCCGTCTCGCCGCTGCGGTGGGAGACGACGGACTCATAGCCGCTTGCCGTCGCCAGTTCGATGGCGTCGACAGCGTCGGTGAGCGTCCCGATCTGGTTCGGCTTGATCAGGATGGAGTTCCCGGCGTCGGCGTTGATACCGGCCTGCAGGCGCTCGACGTTCGTGACGAACAGGTCGTCGCCACAGACGAGCGTCTGGTCACCGACCTGTGCGGTCAGGTCGGCGAATGCCTCGTAGTCGTTCTCGTCGAGTGGGTCCTCAACGTAGACGAGGTCGTACTCCTCGACCTTCCCGGCGATGTACTCTATCTGCTCTTGGGTGGACTTGACGCCGTCGTCGTAGACGTACCCGTCCTCGTCGGCATCGTAGAGTTCCGCGCCGGCGACGTCGAGGCCGAACGAGATAGCGAAGCCGAAGTCGTCGGCGACGGTCTCAACAGCCTCGTCCATAATCTCGAACGCTTCGTCGTCCGAAACGGACGGTGCCCAGGCTCCTTCGTCGCCCTTGCCCGCTGGCAGGTCGCGGTCGGCCAGGATGTCGTGGACCTCCTGGTGGACCGCGGCGTTGGCGAAGACAGCCTCTTCGACGCTCGGTGCGCCGACGGGGGCTGCGAGGAACTCTTGGATATTGGTTGCATCCGCGGCGTGCTCGCCGCCGCCGATGATATTGCCCAGCGGCGTTGGGTACTCGTTGCCCCGGAACGTACCGCCGAGATGCTGGTACAGCGGTGCGCCCAGCACGTCGGCACCGGCCTTTGCGGCCGCCATCGAGATGGCGACGGCGCTGTTGGCTCCGATGCCGGAGAAGTCGTCGGTGCCGTCGGCGGCGTGCAGCGCCGCGTCGACGTCACGCTGGTTCCCGGCGTGGACCTCACCGATGAGTCGCGGGAGTGCCTCCTCGCGGGCCTTGGCGATGGCCTCGTTGGCGGGGAGTTCGATGGCCTCGTACTCGCCCGTGCTTGCGCCGCTCGGTGCCTTGCCACGACCGAAGCCCCCACTCTCGGTGAGAACGTCGGCCTCGACAGTCGCGTTCCCGCGGGAGTCGAGGACGCGGCGGAGTCGGATGTCAGTGATGAGCGTCATCGTTAATCACTCCTGTTGACCGTAAACGGTAGGACGCCAGCGTCGTACTCCTCGGCGGCGATGAGTATCGGCTGGGTGTGTTCCGTCTCGATGAGCACGGGAGCACCGTGAGCCAACTGCAGCGCTCGTGCGCCGAGTTTGCGGGCCTTCTCGTAGCGGCTTTCCTGTGCGTTCATTGGTATGGTGAGACGATGTCGACGAGGTCTTTATGTGAGACGAGCATCCGGCGACAGCAGTGCCGCTCGACGCCGAGTTCATCGAGGACCTTCTCCGGGTTCTCGGGCTCCTCGGCCTCGCGGGTGCGTGCTTTGAACTCTTCCCAGTGCTCGCCGACGACGTTACCGCACGTGAAACACCGAACCGGTACCATCATACCTGTATCACCTTAGCGGTACGATTTCTGGTAGCGGGCCCGCGCACCGGGGCCGCCCCACTTCTTGGGTTCGGACTGGCGAACGTCGTTGACCAGCAGCGAGCGGTCGAACTCCATGAACGCGTCACGGAGTTCGGCGTCGTTGGTGTGGTCGACGAGCCCGCGAGCGATGGCGGTTCGGGCGGCGTCTGCCTGCCCCATGACGCCGCCACCTTCGACGGACACTTCGACGTCGACCTCGCCGCGGAGGTCGTCCTCGGCGATGCGGAACGGTTCCAGCATCTTGAGCTGCGCCAGCTCGGGGTCGACGAGTTCGACCGGCTGCGAGTCGATACGCACGCGGCCCTCGCCCTCGCGAACGGTCGCGCGGGCGACGGCGGTCTTCTTCTTGCCAGACGTGTTCGTTACCATGTCTTGTTCGCTCCAAGCGTTTCGCTGATCTCGCCCAGCGTGACGAACTTGATGTTCGACAGTCGGTCAAGCGACGTGCCGTCTAGGACCTCGCCGTCCTCGTCGTACGGGTTGCCGAGGTAGACACGGACGTTCTCGAACGCCTCGCGGCCACGCTGCTTCTTGTGGGGCAGCATGCCACGGATGGTGCGCTTGAAGATGCCGTCCGGTCGCTTGGGGTAGAAGTACCCGTTGTCGTTACCGATGTCGACACGTTTCTTGTACTTCTCTGTGATCTGCTCCTCTCGGCCGGTGATCACAGCGCGCTCGGCGTTGACGACGGCGACCGTCTCGCCATCGAGAGCCTGTTCGGCGACCTGTGATGCGACGCGGCCCATGATACAGTCGCGGGCGTCAACGATGACATCCGCGTCGAATTCTGCGACGCTCATCGGATCACCCGGACGTGGGAGCCTTCTGGGTTGTTTTCGATTGCCTGTTCGAGTGATACAGCCTCTCCAACCTGGTCGATCTTCGTCTCGGCGGTTCCGGAGAAGTCGACAGCGGCGACGGTGACGTCCTTCTGCAGGACACCGGAGCCAAGCACCTTGCCGGGCACAACGACGGTTTCGTCTTCCTGGGCGTATCGTTCGATACGGCCGAGGTTGACTTCCGCGTGTGTGCGCCGTGGCTTTTCTAAGCGCTCGGCGACGTCGCCCCAGACAGCACCGCCCGAACTGCGGGCGGCTGACTTCAGGTCGGCGATGAGACTACTGAGTCTCGGGTTCGTCTTACTCATATGATTCCTCCGTTGTGGGAAAAGTGCAGGGAGCAGGATTTGAACCTGCGGACCCCTACGGGACAGCGCCCTGAACGCTGCGCCGTTGGCCAAACTTGGCTATCCCTGCGTGCGATTGTTCGTTTTGCGTGCCCCGTAAAACCCCTTTCGGTCCTCGCGCTCGGGGAGCGGGCGGTCATCGGTAGTGGTGGGGTGTGTCGGGGCATTGTGTCGTTACAGTTGGACTGCGTCTTTCAGTTCGGTCGCGCGGTCACGCAGCGTCTCGACCGCGCGCAGGACCAGTTCCTCGGTGGTGAACGACCCGTCCGTCTCGACGTGGAACACGAACGCGTTCGGCACGTCCGAGACCTCGACGTCTTTGCCGGGGTAGCGGTTCCGGAGGTCGTTGTCGAACTCGTCTGTCGCGACGAGTTCGCCGTTGGTGGCGTCGCCGGCGGCGTGTTCGGCCGCCTGCTCTTCGATGACGCCACGCAGGATGTTCGGGTCGTCGTCCTCGAACTCGCCGAGGTCGCCGACGACCTCCACCTGCTGGAGGTGTCGGTAGCCGACGGCCACGCCGCCCTGATGTTTGGCGTGTTCCCGACCGGTGTCGAGGACGGCGTCGGCCTCGACTTCGAGACGTTGGCCCTCCTTGAGATCGATGATCGGGATGTTGTCGTCGGCCGCCTCGACCATCGGGTCCGAGGAGACGAGGTCGCTGGAGTAGGCCGTGCTCGGCCCGTCGACGGACAGCGACAGCGTCACCTCGTCGCCGATCTCGAAGTCGTCGAGGTCGGTCGTCAGCGGGACCAGTCCCAGTCGGAGACCGATCTGCTCGTTGAACATCACGCTGGTGTTCTCGATGACGCGGACGGTGTCGATACTGAACGTCGGCACGTCCGCGACCATCGCTCGCCGGATGCCGTTGGCAAACGCCGGCGTGATGCCGCGCACGAGGATGCGGGCCTCGCGCTCGCCGCGTTCGACGAACTCAACCTCGTAGTCCTGTGTCATTGGTTAGAATCCGGAGTTCTTGGGTGCACGAGTGCCGTCGTGCGGGGTCGGCGTGACGTCCTCGATGCGACCGATCTCCAGGCCCGCTCGGGCGAGTGCGCGGATCGTCGCCTGCGCACCCGGACCGGGCGAGGTCTGGAGGTTGCCGCCGGGACCGCGGACCCGAACGTCGACGCCCTCGACGCCGCGGTCGAGGGCTTTCTCCGCAACGACCTCGGCCATCTGCATCGCCGCGTACGGCGACGCTTCGTCGCGGTTCTGCTTGACAACCGTCCCGCCGGAGCTCTTTGCGAGCGTTTCCGCGCCGGTCTGGTCGGTGATGGTGATGATCGTGTTGTTGAACGATGCGTGCACGTGGGCGATGCCCCAGATGTCTTCGGTTTCTTCGCTCATTCTTGGGCCTCCGCGCGCTCAGGATGGAGTTCGTCCGACAGCGAGCTGTGCTCGTCGAAGCCGACCGAGCTCTCGACGGCGGTCTCGACCGTCATGCCGGGTCGGGTGACACGAGCGTCGTCCAGCACGATGTGGCCGTGGACGATGAACTGGCGGGCCTGCTCGGGCGTGTTCGCGTAGCCCTTGCGGTAGACGACCGTCTGCAGGCGACGTTCCAGCACGTCGGTCACGTCGAGCGACAGCACGTCGTCGAGCTGGTCCTGCTCGTTGAGGATGCCGTAGCGCTTGAGCCGAGCGAGGAACTCCTCGGACTCGGTCTCGTGCTCGCCGGCGCTGCCCAGCAGCTTCCGGGCCTCACGGCGGTAGCCACGAAGCTCGGACTGTGCGCGCCAGAGCTCTTCTTTGTTCTTCAGGCCGTAGCGGCCGATGAGGTTGGCCTCGTCGGCGATTCGCTCGCCCTGGAAGGGATGATTCGGCGTCTCGTAGAACTTCGTGTTCGAACCAAGCGCCATTATTCGTCATCCTCCGCGGCGGCTTCCTCAGCCTGCTCCTCTTTGATCGCCTCGACGTTGACGCCGATGGTCCCCTCCGTCCGGCCGGTGGACTTGGTACGCTGTCCACGGACCTTCTGGCCGCGCTTGTGGCGGACACCGCGGTAGGAGTCGATCATCTTCATGCGGTTGATGTCCTGCCGGCGGGTGAGCTGGAGGTCGTTGCCAGTCTCGTGGGTGGTCTCACCAGTGAAGTAGTCCTTCTGGTGGTTGGCCATCCATTCGGGCACCTCGTCGGCGAAGTTCTCGACGTGGTCGACGACGCGCTCGATGACGTCGTCGTCGAGCTTGCCGAAGACCGCGCGCCGGTCCACGTCCGCCTTCTGGGTGATGATTCGGGCGGCCCGGTGGCCGATACCGTTCAGTTCTGTCAGTGCTCGCTCGACGGATTTCGTCCCGTCGAGGTCTGTCTGTCCGATACGGACGAAATAGCGGATGTCCTCCTCCTCTTCGGCATCCGCGTCCTCGCCCGCGTTGGGGTCTTCTGCACTCATATGTAGGTACTGATGGGTGAGCGTCGTGGCGGGGATTCGAACCCCGGAGGCTGTACGCCACAGAGTTAGCAACCCTGCGCCTTGGGCCAGGCTTGGCTACCACGACACGCGTTCTATGACACTCGCGCCCGCAGCACGCGGACTCGGGGGCCGGTCCCCCTACACGAGTCTATCCGATTCTATTCCGGGGTTGTATTTAAACGCAACGAAGGGGCCCGACAGCGTGACTTCGGGACATACCCACAGAGACATGGAATCGCAAGCATCGCTGCACTTGTCAGGTGCCAGCACAACACATTCGTCGCTAGGCGCCCATGTCGGCGTATGCGTCGGTGCATCACTGACGGCGGCAACAGCGTCGACCCGACCGACCGAACAGCGGTCCGTGACCACCTGGAACGGTTCGCAGGGTCCGGCACGGTTACCGAAACGGACGACGGCACGCTCCGGGCCGACTTCAGCGGCCGAACCCACGTCGCAGTGGCTCCCGATGGTACGATAGACACCGGGATGCCGCTCCACTCGTTTGCCGGGACGCCGGAGCGGCTCGTGTTCGACCACGACAGCGGCGAGTTGCGCGCCGAACTGGACGGAGAGAACGTCTATGTGTTTCGACATCCATAGAGAGATGCGTTCTTCGCGCACGCGAGAGTGACCTTAGAACTTATCCGCTGTTGCGGGGCCGGGGCAGCGGACTGCCCGCATTCGACGGGTCACAATCCTTATCGCACCTCCGGGACCTACTCCTGTGCATGAATACAGACGACGTACGCGAGCGCCTGCGAACGGTCGAGGACCCGGATCTGGGAGCCGACATCGTCTCACTCGGGCTGATCAACAGCATCGACGTGACTGACGACGAGGTCAGCATCGACCTGGCGCTCGGTGCGCCGTACTCGCCGACGGAGACGAGCATCGCGAACGAGGTCCGCGAGGCGATGGGCGACATCGACCGTGAGATAGACCTCTCCGCGAGCGTCGACCGCGGTGTCCCGGAGGCCGAAGACCCACTGCCGAAGGTCAAGAACGTCATCGCGGTCGCCTCGGGGAAGGGCGGGGTCGGCAAGTCCACCGTCGCGGTGAACCTCGCCGCCGGCCTCTCGCGGCTCGGCGCCCGCGTCGGCCTGTTCGACGCCGACGTGTACGGGCCGAACGTCCCGCGGATGCTCGACGCCGACGAATCGCCCCGCGCAACCGAGGACGAGGAGATCATCCCCGTCGAGAAACACGGGATGAAGCTGATGAGCATGGACTTCCTCGTCGGCAAGGACGACCCGGTCATCTTCCGCGGACCGATGGTCGACAACGTCCTCACGCAGCTCTGGGACGACGTGCTCTGGGGCGAACTCGACTACATGGTCGTCGACCTGCCGCCGGGGACCGGCGACACGCAGTTGACGATGCTCCAGCAAGTGCCCGTCTCCGGGGCTGTCATCGTCACCACGCCGGAGGAAGTCGCCCTCGATGACGCCCGGAAGGGGCTCCGGATGTTCGGTCGCCACGAGACGCCAGTGCTTGGCATCGTCGAAAATATGTCGTCGTTCGTCTGTCCCGACTGTGGCGGCACGCACGACATCTTCGGCAGCGGCGGCGGCCGCGAGTTCGCCGACGAGACGGAGATGCCGTTCCTCGGGGAGATCCCGCTCAACCCCGAAGTCAGGGAAGGGGGCGCGACCGGGGAACCGCTCGTCCTTGATGAGGACAGCGACGTCGGCGAGTCGTTCCGCGACATCGCCGCCCGCACCGCCAACATGCAGGGCATTATCCACCGAAAGCGACAGAGCGACAGCCAGCGCGCCCAGCCAGAGCAGTAAGGGTTCAGAGCCGATACAGCAGCGGCTCAGTCACCGGCAAGAAACAGAGAGAAAGAACCGAATTACGCTTCGACCGGGTTGTTCATCTTCCGGGTGACGTAGCCGGCGATGCGGTTGCGGACACCCTTGGACTCGATGTTGGTCAGTTCCTCGACGACGTCTTTGTTGTGTTCGAAGTCTGCACCGAAGGCGTCAGGGTATCGCTCCATGAGGAGCGTCCCGGTCTTCTTGACGTAGGCGGGTTTGATTGCCATGCGCGCTACTTGCTTGGTCGCACTCAAAAAGGGTTCGGAACGGACCACGCACGCGAACGTTTATCAGTAGGGGTGGAACGATCCGTTACCGTGCGCTGAACGTCGCCGTGGCAGGGTCCGCGAGAGTGCGACACAGTCTGTCACGGGTCGTCGTGTGTCGCCTGTGTGCCCCTCATTCCGTGCGGCGTCCCTACCACTCGGCATCGATCAGGTCGCGTACGCGCTCGAAAGCCGCTCGCTCGCGTTCGCCGCCGGCCGTTTCGACCACGGACTCGAAGTACGCGAGACGGTCTAGCAGCGTCTCGCTGTCGTAGCTGGGCACGTCAAGTCGCGAGGCCGCGACGGTCGCCTCGACGACGGCGGCGTGGCCGCGGTTCGTCGTCGGCACGACCCGCCGCGTGACGGCGCTGTCGACGGGGTGTAGCGCCCATTCGACCCACTGGGTGTCCCCCTTCGAGCCAGAGTCACGCCGCTCCACATCGACTTCGACCCACGCGTCCACGCTATCGAGGACAGGGACGTCTTCCTCGCGGACCGACAGCGCCGCCTCGGCGAAGTCGACCGGGTCGCGCGTGAACTGGACGTAGCCGCCCCCACGCTCCCGGAAGTTCCGCCAGGTCCGGGTCCGGCCCCACGTCGTCGCCGTGGCTGGTCCGTCGCCGTCCGGCGCATGGACACCCAGTGCGGCGACGTTCCAGCGGTCGTTTGGTCCAAGCGTAGTGACGACGGTCTCGGAGACGCCGGAAAGGGCGACCGGCCACTCCGTCCCGGAGCCACCGGAGTCCGGGCCGCCATCTCCAGAGGAATCCCTGGTCACACTTCGAGCCCCCGTTCGAGCGCGACGAACAGCGCGCCCGCAACGAGATCAGCAGTCGTTCCGGGGTTGATGTCCCGCTCGACGAACTCCTCGGCGAGGCCGGTCGCGGTTTCCGCACCCTCGAGGACAGCCTGTGCCCGTCGCTGGACCTCCTCAGCGGTTTCGCGGTCCTGCCGCGTGACGATGAAGGTGTCCGGTTCCGCCGCGAGCAGTTCGATGAACACGTCCGATGCGCGGTCGGCGACCGGACCGGATCCGTCCAGTAGCCACTCGCTGGCCTCGAACACGCGCTCGAAACCAGACACCCACTCGGCGGCCACGCCATCGACATCCACGCTGGACTGCATCACGTCGAACAGCGTCATCTCACGCGCGCGGAGTTCCGGAATCGCGTCGCGTCCGCGGCGAACGTCGAGCGGCTCCAGCCCGTCGGGCGGGTCGTCGACGGCCACGTCGACATGTTCGAAGGCGCGGTAGAACGCCGCCGCGTCCTCGACGGTCGTCTCATGAACCACAGCATCGACATCGGATGGTGACAGTCGCCCGTCCGCGGCCGCGGCGGCAAGGGGCGTGAGTACCAGCAGGGCCCCGAACTGGGTGTTCCCGCCGGACTGGTCCGCCATCCCGTCGACGGCGGCCTCGAACGCGGGACCAACCGGGTCGCCCGCAGCCGCGCGGTCAAGCCCCGGACGCGCCCCCACAGCCCCGGCCATGAAATGCTCGAACCGCAGGTCGTCGTACTCCCGCTCGCGGTCGACGTTGCCGGGCTTCGGCGTCCCGGAGACCTCCAGCAGCAGTGCAAGCTGGGCGTTCTGTGCAACCGACCGTTCGCTCACAGTGGCACCTCCAACGCGAACCACTCCGCTGTCGTCGCTCGGATCTCGTCGAGCGTCTCCGGCTTGTCGCTCGCGCGACCGACGCTGACGGCGTCAGCGCCGTACGAAAGGTACTCCCGTGCCGTCTCTCTCCCTCGAACGCCGTTGTTCGCGACGACGAACAGGTCGGTGGCGTCGGCCACGTCGGCGACGACCGACTCGGAGTCCATCGCGTCGACGTGGAACAGGTCTCCACCAGCGTCTTCGATGGCTTGAGCGACAGCTGGGAGCGAGACGCCATCAAGTTCGGCACGGCCCTTCACCGACACCGTCGCCCCTGTCGACGCTGCTGTTTCCACGAACGCCGCCAGTCGTTCCGGCTCCCGGAGCAGCGCCTCGCCGGCACCCGCGGCGCACATCTCGTCCTGCCGACAGTGGGCGTTGATCTCGATGATGGCGTCGTGGCGCTGACAGACGGCGGCGACACGCTCGACGGGGCCAAGCGTCGCGCTCCGGACGTTGAACGCCGGGCGCAGTGGTGTGTCCGCAAGCGCGCCGAGCTGGTCGTCGACGAACGCGACCGGGTCATCGGGCAGGAACTCGGAGCGGTCGCGGTCCGTCATCGCTCGGGCGGCCTCGCGGGTCCGGTCGTCGAGCGCGATACCGCCGAGGAACGCACACCCGACGTGGGACTCGACCGTGCGGGCCCACGACGCGTCGGCCTCGCCGCTCAGACTCGCGAGGGCGAGTCGCGGCTCGAACATCAGGCCACCTCCGAGAGAGCTGTTTCGACGGCACGGTTCACCCGTTCAGCGTCGGCCGCGTCGTCGAGGGTCGTATCGGTTCTGACGACCGGCACGTCGAGCAGCGTGGAATCGTCGTCGTCCAGTACGAACGCGTCAGCGAAGGGGTACGCCTCGGCCACGCCGCCAGTGCTGGGCTCCAGCCCGACGCCGGCCATCAGGTCCGCCGCCGGCCCGGAAAACACCGTGTCCTCGATAAACGGCGAGACGGCGACGACCGTTGTCTCGTGTAGCGCCTGCTCGAACTCATCGATGGCGAGCATCGGCCCGAGCGAGGTCACGGGGTTCGACGGGCCGATGACAACCGTATCGTCAAGTGCGGTCAGGACGGCATCCGTCGCGCTGGCCCGTTCTGCGCCCCTGAACTCAACATCTTCGACCGGCGGCACCCCGTTCCGACCGACCCACCACTCCTGAAAGTGCATCGGACCGCTCGGCGTGTGGATGATGGAAGCGACCGGGTCGTCGCTCATCGGTAACAGTGTCCGGTCCAACCCGAACGCGTCGGCGAGCGTCCGCGTCACGGCTGTGAGTGATTGGCCCTCGTCTAGGAGCGAGGTGCGCGTGACGTGGACCGCGCGGTCCCGGTCGCCGATGTGCATGAACTCCGCAACGCCGGAGAAGCGGCGCCAGCGGGCAATACTTCGGCCCTCAGTCTGCGCGTCGTCGGGGAGGTATCGTGGGCCGCCATCGAGCCCGGCGGCGTCGGCGAGCCGCGTCAGTTCACTGTGTGTCTCGGCGGTGTCGTCGGCGATACCCCACCAGGTCTCCCGGTCGAGGACCTCACCGTCGAGAAACAGGACGGTATCGAGGTCCGGGCACACGAGATGGCCTCCCAGTTCGATATCGTCGCCGGTGTTGGCGACGACAGTCGTCGCCGCCGGCCAAAACACGTCGTCGGCACCGGCGAGGAGCTTCGGCGTTCCCGTCCCGCCGGCAAGAAACGTCACCATGTCTCGACGTAGGGGGAACTGACAGTATAAACGTGGCCACTGAAACTGGTCGGAGCTGGAAAGCAGTCTGGCGGAGACAGTGTTCTATTCAGAGAATCACAGCTGAGAATTGGGTGGGTAGAGTGAAGGGTATCGGTAGGATAGGCAGGGTAACGGGTGCTATGCCCATCGTGAATCCACACCGCTTCGCGCCTGCAGCCTCCAACGAAGAGTACGTCTACGGGTCCTGTGCGCCGGGCTGGCATTCGGCCGCCACGCACCAGGACGCGCTCGACGATTGGATCGCACACATGCAGGCACACGACATCGAGCGGGTCTGCTGTCTGCTTCCCGGACAACAGCTCGACGACGCTGGGGCCAACATCCAGCGCTATCGGGAGGCCTTCGGAGCGTCATCAGTCCGCCACGTACCGGTTCCCGACCACCAACTCATCCCCCAAGACCGCCTCCACGACGATATTCTGCCGTTCCTGGTTGACGCCTGTGAGACAGAAGAGCGGGTCGTCGTTCATTGCCTGGCCGGCATCGGCCGCACCGGACAGGTACTCGCCGCGTGGCTGGTGTATCATTACGACTACGGCCCCGACCGCGCCATCGAAACTGTCCAAGAGATGGGCCGTGACCCGCAAGACGCTATCGAATCGGGGAACGCGACTGAAGCGGAGCTGTCCAGTCTGCTGTCGTCGGTCGCACGCTTGTAAAAGGCCCCGTCGGTGCTCAGTCCGTCCGCGGGAGGAGCCGCGCACCGACGGCAAAGCCGACGACGGCACAGACTGTGAGAACGGCGAGTGGGGCGAGTGCTTCACCGGTTCCGGTTGTCGCCGCACGGACGCCACGCGAGAAGTACGTCAGCGGCGAGAGCCAGGTCGGGAGCCACGCGGGCAGGAGGGTCTGTGGGACGAACGTCTCCGAGAGGAAGAGCAGCGGGAGCGCGAGGCCGTTGCTCGCCGCGATGACGCCGTCCTGTGAGTCCGCAAGGCTGCCCAGCATCGCACCGACGGCACAGAACAGCGCGACGCCGAGGCCGACAAAGGGGAGTAGGAGCACAGAGGGGCGGATGGTCGCGCCGGTCAGCCACACCATCATGCCGAGTATGATGAGGCCGGCGATGCCGATGATGACGACGTTGACGAGCGTCTGCGCCAGTAGCCACTCAGTCCGGGTCAGCGGCGTCGTCGCCAGTTTCTCGAAGCGGTTGCCGTCCCGATGCCGCGCCACCTCGCTACCGACGCGGGAGAGTGGCGTAAACAGGACGACGACGGCCAGATAGCCCGGCGCGTAGAAGCTCGGCGGTTCCGTGAACAGGCCGCCGCCGCCAGGCTGGGTCTGGACCAGCACACCGAAGATGACGACGATGATGACCGGGAAAAAGAACGTGAAGAAGACGGCCGTCCGTCGCCGGAGGAAAGCCAGCGACGCCGCGCGCGTCTCCGATGCGAGTCGCCCCAGTCGGCTCATTGGACACCACCTGCCGCCGGCTCTGTCCGGCGCGGTTCACCGCGCTGGCCGACAGCCGTTCCGGTGAGTTCGAGGTACACGTCCTCTAAGTCAGGCTGTTTCCAGGTGAGGCTGTCGTACTCGATGCCCGCCTGGCCCAGTTGCTCGGTGATGTTGCCGATGGACTCCGGGCGGATGCCGTAGACGACCAGCCGGCCGTTCCGGATCGCTGTCTCCGCCGGGTAGTCGATGGCTGAAACGGCGGCCTCGTCGAAGGTTCCGTCGACGATGAGTTGGCTGTCGCCGCCGTGTTCGACCACGAGCTGGTCCGGCGAGTCGAGTGCGATGAGTGTCCCGTCGGCGAGGAGGCCGACGCGGTCCGCGAGCCGCTGGGCCTCCTCCATGTAGTGGGTCGTGACGAGTATCGTCACGCCGCGGTCGGCAAGCCCCTCCAACAGTCGCCAGAGGTCACGCCGACCGGCCGGGTCGATGCCGGTGGTCGGTTCGTCCAGCACAAGTAGGTCCGGGTCGTTGATGAGCGCCGTCGCGACGCAGGCCCGTCGCTGCTGGCCGCCCGAGAGGTTCTCGTATGTCGTGCTGGCAGTGTCGGTCAGACCGACGTCGTCAAGCACGGCTTCGACATCGCGAGTGTCGTCGTACAGGCCGGCGTAGTATTCCAGCAGCTCCCGCGCCGTCAGCCGCTCGTGGGGCGAAAACGACTGTGGCAGTAGACCGATTCGGTCGCGGGCGACCGTTCTGGGCGACTGGCTGAACAGCCGAACCTCGCCGGTCGCGTCTGTCGTTCCGGTCAACGCCCGTACCAACGTGGTCTTGCCAGCCCCGTTGGGACCGACCAGCGCGAGTACCTCTCCGGCGGTCGCGGTCAGCGAAACGCCGTCGAGTGCGACCGTATCGCCGTACCGCCGCCCGACATCCGACGCGACCAGTACCTCGTCCATGCGCCCTCGTCCGGTCGGGTCGCCGAAAGCAGTTCCGTTCTCGTGCGGTCAGCGGCCTACACGTTGCGGCCACATCTCAGACAGACGGCCGGAAGCCACGGCTTGTCCGTGACAACTGGCTGAGTGTCTTCGCAGTGGTCACAGAATTCGGTTTTCGTCGCCATTTACGGAAAATGTCACAGCAAAACAATAAATAGTTTGTTGTGCGGTATACCGTCTCAAACCGATGGCAGCGTCGGCACGGGATTCCACTGATAGCATCGCGATGTCCCGTTACATGACGTGTGAACGGACCGCACGGACTATAGCGTCCACGTCGAACTCGTCGCTGGCCTCGGCTTTGTCGTAGATCGTCTCGTCGTCCACGCTAATCCTGAACACGCCGTGGTCACCCATGACCAGTCGGACGCTGTCGAGTTCCTGCTCAAGTCCGGACAGAATCGCCTGCTGAACGTGTAATGCCCGTTCGCGGAACCCACACGGGACACAGTATTCGATTTCGACAGTGCTCATACCGGTGTTCACGCCTGTCAGCCTGAAAGCTCTATGGCCGACCGACTAACGTTCGGAGACGGCCGATGACCGTCACGTCGAAGCGGTGGACGCCGTAGAGCAGTCCAACGGAGACGAGGAACACCACCGTCGAGAGACCGTACGACTGGGAGAGGGCCGCCTGGGACAGCGTCGCCCCGACACCGACGAACCCGCCCAGTATCGACGCGATAATCGGAAGGACACAGGAGACACAGGAGAACAGGCCGACGATGCCGCCCACCGCGCCGCCACTCGCGTCGATAGCTGTCACGAACACCAGATACGAGAGGGTCAGGTAGCCGGCGACCTTCCACGGGATGAGCACCACGCTGAGGGTCGCGCCGCTGAACACGACCGTCGGCGAGAATCCAGGCGGGGCCTGCGTGACCAGGCGGAGGCCGGTCCCCTGGCCGCCTGTGCCGTACACGCCGCCGACGTATCCCAGTACGAGCAGGTAGCCCAGGGCGACGACCGCACTGCCGAGCGTCCGCCGGCGACTGGTCAGTTCCGGGCGCACTCGCAGGACAACGAGACCGGCGACGTTGAGCCAGATGAACGGGAACAACAGCAGAAACGGATCCGTCGCGGGTTGGGCCGTGTTGACGACGTAGCCCAGAATGAGGATGAACTCCGCGTTCAACACGGCTGCCCAGGTTACCAGCGAGCGCGTGTCCGGGATTGCATCTCTGAGGGTCGCTGTCGTGGTGCTCATAGTGCGAGAGCGTCGATAACGATGGCGACGAGGACCGCCCCGAGGTAGGCGTTCGACGCGTGGAACGCCCGGAACGCCGCCGCTTCGGTCTGCTCGTGGTGGAGTTGGACGACGGCCCAGAGGAACACTGCGCCCAGCAGCACCGACGTGACGGCGTACAGCCAGCCAAGCGACGTGAGCACGCCCAGCACGCCTGAGGCGATGAGTGTCGCGCCGAGGTAGTAGACGATGTGCTTGCGCGTCTCGGTCTCGCCGCGGACGACCGGCATCATCGGGAAGCCGCCCGCCTCGTAGTCGTCCTTGTACGCGAGCGCGAGATTGTAGAAATGCGCCGGCGTCCAGAGGAAGATGACCACCGCGAGGACGACGCCGGGGAGGCCGATCGACCCGTCGGCGGCGACCCAGCCGATGAGCGCCGGCAGCGCGCCGGCGGCCCCGCCGATGACGGTGTTCTGGACGGTGTTGGGCTTCAATACGAGCGTGTAGATGACGCTGTAGAACACAATCGCAGTCAGCCCGAGCAGCGCCACGAGCGCGTTCACCTGCCAGAACAGCCCCAGTGACGCAAACGAAAGCAGCAGGCCGAAGGCCAGCGCATTCCGGACCGGAATCTGGTGGGTCGCGATGGGGCGGTCCGAGGTCCGGTCCATCCGCTTGTCGATGTCCCGTTCGAGGACGTGGTTGAACGTCCCCGACGCGCCGATAGAGAGGACGCCGCCCCCGAGCGTGAGCAGCACCGTCCGAACGGCGAGCGTCTGCCCGGCGGCGAGTGCCATCCCGGCCGCGGCGACCAGACACAGGAGCCACATCAGCCGGGGCTTCATCAGGCGGAAGTACGCTGATGCGGTCTCGACGATGCGCTCGCGGGTGGAAAGCGTCGGCGACCGTGCCGGACCGTCGTCGGCTGGCTCCGGCGCGAGTGTCGGGTTCTTCACGGGGGTCTCGTCATCACTGCCCGTCTCAGCTTCGAGGTGCCACGCCAGAGCCAGCACGAACGAGCCGAAGATGCCCATCCCCAGAGCGAGGTGGGCGCCGGGGAGCGCCGTCTCGGTGCTCGTCGCGACGACGGCACCGAGCGCTATCTGGACCGGGTACAGCGCGGTGCCGAGGAGGATAGCTGCCTTGACGCGGCCGCGACAGCTGGATCGGAGCCCGATAACGGCCACAGCCACCACGAAGAGTCCGACGGCGGCTGCGACGAGTCGGTGTCCCCAGGCGACCAGCAGGGCCGTGTTCGTCACGTCGACCGGTCCGTCACACAGCGGCCATGTAGTACAGGCTGCTGCCGCATCGGTGAGCGTTGTCGTCGCGCCGGCGAGAACTAGCAAGTACACGCCGACGGCGGTCGCGGCGAGCAGCCCGGTGAAGGTCCGGCTCTCTGCCATTATTGTATCCTTCGATGCTGGCCACTTAGACCTCGCGATTCCGCTGTCTCCGTCCGGAGCCGTTCCGCTGCCCTATCGCTACAAATCGGGAGCCTGCGGCGAAGACAGCAGTTATTTATCCCCGAAATCCTAAGCCGCATCCATGACCCGGAAACGCGCCGGTCTGGTCGCTCTGTTCGGTGCTGCGTTGCTCGCGCTCGCCGCCGAGCCGGCCGCCGCCGCACAGATTCAGGACTCGACGACGGATAGCCTCATCTGGGGGCTGAACATGAACCTCCTGTACGTCGCTCTCCCGATTACGGTCCTCGTCGAAGGGATTCTGATCTACACTGTCTGGCGGTTCCGTAATCAGGAAGAGGCGCTTCCCACGCAGGAGAACCGCCGACTCGAAGTCACCTGGACCATCGCGACGGCGATCATTCTCCTGTTCGTCGGTGTCGCCTCCTACCAAGTGATGGCAAGCCCGTACGTCACCGCCGAGGCCGGCGATCAGGCTGCACTGCAGGAACAGGACACTGAACTCATTACCGTCGAAGCACAGCGGTACGGCTGGACGTTCTACTACAACGAATCGAGTTGGGATGGCGAGGCGGAGGTGACCACCACGACAGACCTGAAGATACCGGCTAATCAGGACGTATCCTTGCGGGTTACATCGACTGACTGGCTACACGCGTTCCACGTTCCCGGACTTGGACTGAAATCCGACGCGTTCCCCGGCCAGTACAACCGTCTCCGAACCAACGCGGGTAACACCGGCACGTACCAGCTCTACTGTGCCGAGTACTGTGGCTCTGGTCACTCACAGATGCTCGGGACCGTTGAGGTCGTCCCGCAGGACGAGTACGAGGACTGGCTGGCAGAGCAAAAGAGCGGCGGCGACGACTCCGAAGGCAGCGACGAGTAGCGCGGTAACTGGGCGTCTTTTCCCTTCGAGAACTGCCGGGTTACGGAAGATTATTCTCAGCCAGCAGATCACGAATTTCCGGCAGGGTGAATGGGAGTCACGATCAGATTGAAGTACCGCGCTGAAGCGGCCTGTCAGTCCGTTACTGAACGACCCATCTTTCAGTCACTTCGCCACTCGAATCAACGGTCAGGTTCAGGCTTTGGTGGCTGCTAACCCTATCACTGAATGCGTGCTTGCCGTCGATATATAATCTGATTCCACAGACCTCAGCGTCCGCCTCGCGGTTGATTCGGGCTGATTCGCCTGGTTGAACTGAAAACTCCTTGTTCTGACAGGTGGCAGTTAGCACAACGTCGCCCGAAAAATCACCTGCGACTTGGACTGCCACGAGTTTCGATCCGGCACACATCGATGGCCAACATTCCGGTGTCGATACATCGGAAGGCGGCGTCCCGGTTTCAGTGGCAGTGTCGTTCGGCGTTTCTGTCGCCTTCGGTGCTGAAGAGTTGTTTTCGGTAGTACCGTCAAAATTCCACTCAACACAACCGGAGAGAGAGCTGGAAAGTGCTGAGATTGAGAGGAACTGTCGGCGATGCATGATAGCTGGTGAGACCGGTTGTGTAAGGGTCTTGTGAGGGGCAGGAGAACAGCCACTGGTTTAGCCACGCTATGAGGGGCAGCAGCATGCCGGGGAACGCTATAGACGGATTGAGTACTGCCACCAGCGATTCCCCGACCACAGAGAACAACGAGACAGCGACGGCGCTGCTTGCATTTGGACGAAAAGCGTAGAATCTGAACAGAGAGAGGACGGTGGCAGCAAGACAGCACTCACGAGCAGCCCGGTGGTCAGAACAATTGCCGCGTCGGTCGTCCAGTCCGACCGCTATCCGCAGATGTTGGCAGTCGCGTACACGTTGCCGGTATCGGTTATCTCCACGCCGATGCCGACGAGATTAGCGTTGCGGAGCGTGAGCCGTTCGCGGTAGTCCGGCCACGCCATCCAGTCGTCGACGATCTTTCTGGCGACTTCCTTGTCGGTGGCGTGGAACCGCTCTTTGCCGTCCTCTTCGTACGTTTGTCCGGCGACTGTCTGCTCAACCGCCTCGAACCGGTTTCGGTCCGGTTGCTCTATGTACTCACCCTCCGCAGAGTCGAACGTACACCGGTCATAGAGCCCGGTGTTTTCGTATCGGTCTTTGCTGGAGACACCGTCGATCTTGTGGATCGCCTGCCCTTCGACGGCCATCTGCTCGCTGTGGCCCTTTGCCATCTCGTTCAGATCCTCTTCAGTCCGGAGTCCCGACTCGAACGCTGGGACACCTGCAGCCTTGCGTTCCTCGTTGAGGAACTGCCGGACGTAGTCGGAGACGTTCTGTTCATTGAACTTCCGTGCCGGGATCGACTCCTGTTTCGGGGTCGCAGTCTCGGCCGGTGTCGCCGTCCCGTTTGCTCCTGGCGTCGGTGTTGGCGTAGTACTATTGCCCGCCGTCGCCGTCGTCGTTGAGCCACCGCTACCGTCGTCGCTCTGTGAGTCAGTTGTCTGTGTCGTCGTATCCGCTGTCCCGCCCGCAAACTGTGCTCCGACAAGCACTCCCGTCCCCAAGACCACGAGGAGCACCACGGCGGCGATAGCGAGTAACCCTTTCTTTACCATATACGACGGATAGATTACAGAGGTATGTAAGCTTGATTCTTCATATACTTCATCTGATTTTCATTTCGTCTACTGTCGCCGGTGACGATAACCCATATATGCCACGGGCGGCCACTGCCGGTATGGTCGAGAACGTTATCTGGCCGGCGGCACTCGACGCCAACCGTTCGCGCAGCGACGGGCGTCGCGTGTCACTGGATCTGGCCGTCGAGGACCCGACTGTCGACGAGATCGCTAAAGCCGTCCAGCAGGTCGGTTACGACGCGGTCATCGAGCGGGACAAGACGTATCCACGCGAGTACGAAGGCCGCGGGCGAGTCGTCGTCAAGGACGCGGACGACGCGACGAAAAGCGACCTGCTCGGGGCTGTGGCGGCCTACATGCAGGCGCTACGTGAATGAAACGCATCGGCACTGTCTCGCGGGTCGCACAGGGACTGGCCGTCGTCCGGGCACCCGACGACGAGTACGCGTCCGTGGGAACCGACGTGGTCGACGAAGAACTCCAGACGGTTGGCTCCGTCGTCGACGTGTTCGGTCCGGTCGAGCGCCCGTATCTCGCTGTCTCGCCGAACGACAGCGTGCATCTCCCAGCGCTGGTCGGCACAGTCCTGTACGCGCGGTAAGAGCCCTCCGAACCGCCGACGTCTGTCAACATCTGCTTCGTAACGCTCAAACCGGTTCCTGCAGGACGTGTGTGCATGGAGCGACGGTGGCGAATCCTCGGCGGTTGTGGCCTTATCGCTGGTATCTTCCTGTTCGTCCAACTCGGCGCGCTGGCGCTGGTCCAGCCCTTCGAATCGGCTGGGTACCAGGCCGTCGAAGACCCGTCTGACCCCACGAACAGCCTCATGTACGTCGGGGCGATTCTGGTCGCAACGGCAGTTATGTTGCTTGCCTTCCGCTACGACGTTGACCAGCTCATTCGCGGGCTCATCGTCTTCTCGTCGGCCTGGCTCTCCCTGTACGTGTTTCAGGTGCTGGTCCCGCCGGTGCTCACGTACGCCGGCCTCAACGTCGTTGCCGTCCTGTTGGCGCTGGGCCTGGGGACGGCACTGCTGGTCTATCCCGAGTGGTACGTCATCGACGCCGCCGGTGCGGTGATGGGTGCTGCCGCAGCCGGCCTGTTTGGCATCAGTTTCGGGGTGTTGCCAGCGCTCGTCCTGCTGACTGTACTCGCCGTGTACGATGCGATCAGCGTCTACGGGACTGAGCACATGCTCACGCTGGCCTCGGGCGTCATGGACCTCAAGGTCCCCGTCGTCCTCGTGATCCCGATGACGCTGTCGTACTCCTATCTCGACGCAACGGCGGCGGATTCGGTAGCAGAAGACGAGACTGACGACGACGCAACGGCGGCGGACGACGCGGCCGAGGAGCCGGCGACCACAGAACACGGAGCCGACGCGGACGGTCCGGCGGTTGCGGATGGGAGCCAGCCGGCGGAGCGTCCCGACGACGCGACAGAGACTGGCAAAGCAGACGGAACTGCTGACGTTCACGCCGACCCGCTAGAGCGCGACGCGCTGTTTATCGGTCTCGGTGACGCCATCATCCCGTCGATACTCGTCGCCAGCGCCGCCTTTTTCGCCTCGTCGGACGTACTGTCAGTGTTCGGCGTCCCGTTGCCGGCGCTGACCGCGATGCTCGGGTCCTACGTCGGCCTGGCGATACTGCTGTGGATGGTGCTGAAGGGGCGCGCACACGCAGGACTCCCGCTCTTGAACGGTGGAACCATCGCCGGCTACATCGTCGGCGCACTCGCCGCCGGTATTAGTCTGATAGACGCCCTCGGTCTCGGCCCGTACCTCTAATTCTCCTGCAGCCGCTACCGTCCGGTCAGGGCCTTGCTCGCGGGCGCGAAATCGATCTCCTCACCCCGGCCTTCTGCCTTCGCCCGCTCGTACAGCATGTGGCCCGCGGCGACGGTTTCGATGGCTGTGCCGCCGGAGTCGAAGACTGTAATCTCCTCGGGTGACTGCCGCCCGGGCGCGTTGCCGGCGACGATATCACCTAGCTCGGCGTGGACGTGGTCCTCGTCAATGACGCCCGCATCGAGGGCGTTAATGAACGACCCGGCGTCCTGTGTCACCCGCTCGCGCAAGTCCGGAACGTACGTGGCGCGTTCGATCGTCGTCGCGTCCAGTTCGTTCTTCTCGGGGTGGTACTGGCCCATCGCGGTTACGTGAGTTCCCGGCTCGAGTAGATCGCCGTCGAACACCGGTTCGCTCGCGCTGGTCGCCGTGATAACGACATCGGCCCCCTCGATTGCTGCGGCCGGGGACGCGACAGCAGCCACTGTCGGGTCCAGCGCGTCGTTCATCTCCGCGGCGAAGGACTCGCGGCTACTGGCCGTCGGGGAGTACACCTCGATGCGGTCGAAATCTCGGACTGTCGCCGTCGCACGGACCTGGCCGCGAGCCTGTGCGCCACTGCCGATGACTGCGAGGTCGCTGGCGTCCCGACGGGCCAGTGCGTCGACACCGACCGCCCCGGCCGCGCCAGTCTTGTGGGGGTTCATGCTCGCACCGTCGAGGACAGCAAGCGGGTCACCGCTGTCGGCGTCGAAAATCGGGAGCGTGAAGTGTGCATCTTGCCCGCTGAAACCGGCTGCGTAGGTGTACCCGCCCATCGCACCGGTGTCGGGGAGAATCGCGAGATAGCCCGTCAACATTCCCGCGGGCTCGTCCGAGAACAGCGTTGTTCTGGGAGTCGCCGGGGCACCTTCGCCACGCTGGCGATACCCCTCTCTGACGGCGTCGACGTACTCGGTGGGTTCAGCGAGGTCAGCTACTTCGTCGCTCTGCAGGAACAGCGCTGTCGCATCTGTCGTCATACTCCGTCGTTTGGGCGACCGACTCTTATACTGCCCGGCGGTGCCAATCTGTACGACCGGTTACGGATATCTATCGAAAACGGGAGAGTAGACGGACAGGAAAGCGCCTAGTCCGCAGTCTGTAGCGGGTCCGACTGCGGGCTCTGTTGGGTCGACGTGTCGTTTGGAACCGGGTCGACGGGGGCACGGACGAACATCGCGTGGCCGATGAGGCCGACTGTTACGACAGAGGCCAGCGGAATCGCCGTCGTCAGTTCGAAGCCGACAACGAACAGAGAGGCGGTGATGCCGGCCATGGCGAGCGGAATGAGTCCAAGAATGATGTCGTAATATCCCGTCATAAGTATGAATCAATCTACGATAGCGGAGTATATGAATGTTTCCCTAAAATACGGGATAATACACTCAATGGCCCCTGAGAATTTATTCAGTACCCGCTGAGTAACAAACTCATAAGTTATGAGTTGGATTTTGGGGAAAGATTAATATATGCCTATTCTTGTGGACGGTTCACAATATAAGGGCGGGGACGACCTGTTGTTGCTGGCCCGCAGCCGTACGCAGGATATGATATTTCACCCCAAAGCTGGAATGCGGTGTTTGCCGGCCGGGATGCGATGTCTGCTGTGACGGTTATCTGTTTCTCGGGATAGAGCCCACCGACTCACCTGTTTTCAGAATTTGAGAACTGGATTAGGTGATTCATGGTGTGGTAATGCCCCCTATTTTCTCCGATGATAACTGGGTCCATGTGCTTATTAGGTACGCCAAGATACGTTGAATCGGAGAAAAACGGAACGCCGATTCCCAAACGAGACAATGAGCACGAACGCAACGGACAACACGACAGACGCCGCGACCGACGAGCAAGAACGACGATACGCAGAACTGAATATCGGCGACGAAGAGTTCGTAATCTACGACCGGGAGAACCACCAGGCATGGATTCAGTCGACAGAATCGCTCGAAGTCGCCGACCTGCGATAGTCCGTCAGCGACACCGCAGCTCTGTTACAGGCCGCTTATTTTGCGACTGCAATCGCACCGCGCCAGCACAGCAACAGTGTGCCACCGACGAGCACGGAGACGAGCGCGAACGTCACTGCCGCATTGCCGGGGAACATCGACGTCGAACGGAGCCCCTGCGCGATACCGACTGCCAGTACCCACCCCACGATAGTGCGGCCGAGAGCCGCCCGCACCGTTCCGGTCGCCGCGGCGGTGTACAGCCCCCCGAGTCCGGCGACGAGGAGCCAGCCGACGTAAAATGGCGTCAGCGTCCCAGCGAATCGAGCCGGGCTCAGTATCGGATTGATGCCGTGGGTCAGCTCACCGATACCGACGAACAGGGCAATCGCCAGCAGGTCGCCGACGGCCACCAGCGCCGTCCGGGCGGACAGTTCGATACGACCGTTCCCCACCGTCGAGACGCTCATACAGGTAGTTCCGGCTCCGGCCACTTCGCTCTCCCGGATTCGACGACGGCGGTTGGTGCCTTAGAACAGGGACCAGCACTGATTACAGTGGGCGGCCCCAGTGTCGGTGTATGGAGTTCACGCTGCTCGGCTGGCCCGAGGACGGCCACCGGCTCCGGCTAGATCACGAGCAGTTCGCGTACGCGGGCAAGTTCGTGATGACCTCGACCGGGAAGGCCGTCGTCGGGGACGATGGCGTGGTGGCCGCGGCCGCGTTCGACGCCGACCGGACCGACCCCGACACGCTCTGTGTCCGGTATATCACCGTTCGGCAGGACCGGCAGGGCGACCGGCTCGGTGCCCGCCTCCTCCGGTTCGTTCGGGACCGCGCTACGGAGCGGGGCTTCGAGCGCGTGTCCATCGGTGTCAACAATCCGTTTTCCTACCAGGCCGCCTACCGGGCCGGGTTTTGCTTCAGCGGCGCGGAGTCGGGGATGGCCGAACTCGACCTCGTCTGGCCGGGCGACCGCAGTACCGAACGGTATCAGGCCGGTCTGGACCTGTTTCGGGAGCGCGATCTCTCGCCAGAGGAAGAGTCGTTTCTCGCGGCGAAGGCCGACGCCGACCCGCCGTCGGTCCTCGACGACTGGGCCGAACCGCCGTCCGGACGGACAACCACATCAGGCTGATCGGCCCGATCGAGTCGACTGGCCTGTAGAGTCGTCCCATCTCCGAGAGATTCAAGCGGCTGTCGGCCAAAGGCCTGCCAATGGGAAACGCTGATTTACGGTCGCTCGCGGCGCTGTCGGACGTGTCGTTCGGCGACCTCGGCGGGAGCGTCGTCGCCGTAGACGCCCACAACTGGCTCTATCGCTATCTGACGACGACGGTGAAGTTCACCAGCGAGTCGAAGTACACCACCAGTGACGGCGAGGAAGTGGCGAACCTCATCGGCGTCATCCAGGGGCTACCGAAGTTCTTTGAACACGACCTCACGCCGGTGTTCGTCTTCGACGGCGCGGTCACGGACCTCAAAGACGACGAGGTCGAGAAACGCCGCGAGCAACGCGAGAAGTACGAGTCCGAACTGGAGGCAGCCCGGGAAGCGGGTGACAGCACCCGCGTCGCCAAGCTTGACTCCCGCACGCAGCGGCTGACCGATACCATCGTCGACACGACGCGGGACCTGCTGGAACTGCTCGACGTGCCTATCGTCGACGCCCCCGCTGAAGGCGAAGGGCAGGCGTCGGTGATGGCCCGGCGGGGCGACGTGGACTACGTCGGGACGGAGGACTATGACGCGCTCCTGTTCGGTGCGCCGATGACGCTCCGCCAGATTACGTCGAAGGGCGACCCCGAGCTGATGGACTTCGAGGCGACACTCGAACAGCACGACCTCACCTGGGAGCAACTGGTCGACGCCGCCATCCTGATGGGGACGGACTTCAACGAAGGGATCTCCGGTATCGGTCCCAAGACCGCCGTTACGGAACTCCACGAGCATGGCGACCTCTACGCCGTTCTCGAAGCCCGGGACGAACACATCGACCACGCCGACCGCATCCGGAACCTGTTTCTCGACCCCGAAGTCACCGACGACTACGAGATTCCGGACAGCATCGAGCCGGACGTCGACGCCGCCCGCGCGTTCGTCACCGATAAGTGGGAGGTCGACGCCGACGAGGTCGCTCGCGGGTTCGAGCGCATCGACGAGTCGGTCGTCCAGACGGGGCTAGACCGCTGGGCGTGACAGCGAAAACCCACGACTGACCAATAGCGCACTAAAAACGACCGCGGACGATTTCAGCTCAGACGACCGACTCGACCGTTTCGATCTCGTCGAGCGTGCGGTTCCGGATGGCTTCACCGCTGGCCGTGTCGAAGAGGTGAATCGCGTTCTCGGGGAACCGGACTTTGACGCGCTGTCCGGCCTTGAGCTGTTTCATGCCGCCGACCGTCGCGATGAACTGGTCGTCCATCGGCTCGTCGAACTGCAGGTGGGCCGTGTTCTCGTTCCCGCGTGGCTCGACGACGTTGACCGTGGAATCGAACACGTTCGGGCCGGTGTCAGTCTGGACGAACTCGATGTCTTCGGGTCTGATGCCGAGCGTGATGTCGGTCGTCCCCTCGACTTCGGCGACCGTCTCGTCGCTGAGTTCGTACTCGAACCACTCGCCCCGTAGCGTCGACCCCTCCAGAGTCGTCGGGAAGAAGTTCATCGACGGCTCGCCGATGAAGCCGGCGACGAAGAGGTTGTTCGGCTCGTGGTAACACTCGAGCGGCGTCGCACACTGCTGGAGGACGCCGTCGTTGAGAATGGCGATACGGTCGCTCATCGTCATCGCCTCCGTCTGGTCGTGGGTGACGTAGACAGTGGTGACGTCGAGATCCTGCTGGAGCTCCTGGAGTTCCGTCCGCATCTCCGCTTTGAGCTTCGCGTCGAGGTTCGCCAGCGGCTCGTCCATCAGGAACACTTCGGGGTCCCGGACGATAGCGCGGCCGAGCGCCACGCGCTGTTGCTGGCCGCCGGAGAGTTCGCCGGGCTTGCGGTCGATGAGTTCGAAGATGTCCATGTCCTTGCACGCCTTCTCGACGCGCTCGTTGATCTCGTCGTCGGGCATGTCCGTCGATTCCTCCAGCCCGAACGCCATGTTCTCCCGCACGGTCATGTGCGGGTACAGGGCGTAGGACTGGAACACCATCGCCACGTTCCGGCGGGCCGGCGGCTGGTCGTTGATTATCTGGCCGTCCAGCCGGATCTCGCCGCGCGTAATGTCTTCGAGCCCAGCGATCATCCGCAGGGTCGTCGATTTCCCACAGCCCGATGGGCCGACGACACAGAGGAACTCGCCGTCCTCGATGTCGACCGATACCTCGTCAACTGCGATGATTTCGCCGTCGTCGTCTTGGAACGTCTTCGTTACCTCGTCCAGTGTGAGTTGTGCCATTGTGAATACCTCCGTAATTACTCTCCAGCGACGCCTTTCGCGAACTGTTCGCCGAACACGATGTAGACGAGCAGCGTCGGCAGTGCTGCGACGATGGCGCCCGCCATCGTGGTGTTGAACGACTGGACGACCCCGCCAGTGAGCGCCGCGAGGCGCTGGGTCGCCACCTGCGAGGCCGGCTCGTTGATGAGCACCAGCGCAAACAGCAGGTCGTTGTACACCTGCGTGAACTGGTAGATGAGCGTCACCGCGAACATCGGCAGCGACAGCGGGAGGATGATGTTGCGGTAGATGCTGAACGCGCTCGCGCCGTCGAGGCGAGCGGCCTCGATCATCTCCTCGGAGATGCTCTGGTAGTACGACCGGAACAGCAACGTACAGATCGGAATCCCGTACGCAGCGTGGGTCACCGACAGCTGCAGCAACTGCACGTAGCCGTTACGGCTCGGATACTGCCAACTGCCGCCCGTAATAAAGCCGAAGAGAGTGTTGACGAAACCCTCGACTAGTCCGGGGAACACCTGGAACCAGAACTGTGCTAGCGGGACCAGCACGGCCTGGTAGGGGATGAAGATGCCCGCGATGATGAGAACGACCACGCCGACCTGGCCGCGCCAGCTAATCGTCGTCAGTCCGTACGCGGTCAGGCTTCCAAGCAGCGCAGACATAATCGTCGCCGGGATCGCCATCAACAGCGAGTTTATAAGTCCCGGCCGGAGCGTGTTCCAGGCGGTGCTGAGCGCTTCAAGCGTGAAGCCGTCAGTGCCCGGCGGCGCGAACGGGAGCGTCCGGGCGAACGCGCTCTCGGTCTTGAACATCGTCATCACGGCCGTCTCTACCGGGAAGAGGTAGAAGGCGATACCCGCCAGCAGGAGGGCATACAGGCCGATACGACTGTTCTCTGTACTGCGGAGTTCGTCGATGAAATTGCCGCCTCTGATACTCATAGTTCACCCCGTCGGTATTCGCTGTAGAGGTACGGGCCGATGACCAGCAGCGCGAGGGCAAACAGCACGATAGCGACGGCTGACCCGTACGCCCACTGGAGGCTGTCGAACGCGACCCGATACATCATCGTCGCCAGAATGTCCATGTTCGCCCCCGGCTGTGAGCCACGGAGCGCGTAGATGAAGTCGAACGCCTTCAGCGCGAACACCATCAGCACCACCGACGCGGACACCGCGGAGGCACGGAGTTGCGGGATGATTACCCGCGCATACATCCGAACCGTCGACGCACCGTCGACCCGCGCGGCCTCGTAGTGTTCGGTCGGAATTGCTCGAAGGCCGGCGAGGAAGACGACCATCGCGTAGCCGCTGAACTGCCAGATGAGCGCGAAGATGACCGCCGCCAAGGCGGTCGTGTTCCAGGAGAGCCACTGAATGACCTCGGCGTTGACCCCGGCCGGGCGGAGTAGTCCCACGATGGCACCTTCGAGATTGAACACTCGGAGGAGCTGATTGAGCACGCCGTTGCGGGCGTTGTACACCCACGCCCACATCGTCGCTGTGACGACGAACGAGAGGCTCATTGGGAGCAGGTATATCGTTCGGAACGTGTTCTCGAAGCGTATCTGCTGGTCGATGAGGATGGCCACGAACAGGCCAAGCGCCAGACAGAGAACGGTGAACACGACGAGTAACACCACCGTGTTCTGTGCTGCCTGCCAGAACGCCCCGTCGTTCAGCATACGGCTGTACATACTGAGGTCGAAGGTCTCGTACTGTGCACCGCCGAGGCCGTTGTAATCGGTCAGCGACAGGAGGAAGTTCCAGGCGATAGCGCCGTAGACGAAAAAGCCCGCAAACAGGACTGGTGGGAGCCAGAACGGGGCGGATTCGACGAGTTCCCACTCGACCGGCAGTGAGTTCCGGAGCGAGTCGCCCCGGGTCGTCTTCACGGTCGCCCCCCCGTCTGTTGCCAGTTGGTCGCCGTCCGATTCGTCTCTCGATACCGCCGACCGGAGCCTACCCCCGGTGGCGAGGAGTCTACTGAGTATCTCGCGCATGGTTGTTCAGTGGTTCGCCGACGTGAGTTCGCCGTCCATCGTCCCGACGGATGTGTCGTCAGTCACACAGTCTCGCCAGCCAGCACGCGCGTAACCACGCGACCCGGCCAGCCTGTCGCACCAACACAGGCTGGCAGGCGGCGTGGGAACGCACGGTGACGGGTGTGCCATCCCGTCGTCGTGCCGAGCGGGCGAGCGGTTGCAACGCGGCGGGTACACCGGCTGCGAGCGTTCGCGATGTGTCACGTCCGTCGGTGTCCCATCGGGCCCCGACAGCCGACGACGGCAGCGACACACCGCCGTCACCGGACATTGTGGGGGCATCAGTCATGAACGTCTCTGTGGCGTCGAACTCATGGTAAGTGGAGAGAGATTCTACTTAATATTTCCGAATGATAATACACGTTTATCCAGGTCACGGGTTCTGAGCCCTACGGTCTCCGCTGTCCGACCGGGGACCCGTGGTGCGCAGTGAGCGACTGTCCCGGCAGCCCCAGGCCTGTGCCGAGTGGTGTCCCGACTCGTACCGGTGGGTTTTACGACCGGGCGGACCACCCCCCGGACGTATGACCGACGAGTACCGGACAGAGCAGGACAGTCTGGGTGAAATGCAGGTGCCAGCCGACGCGTACTGGGGCGCACAGACGCAACGCGCCGTCGAGAACTTCCCGATCAGCGACGTGACTTTCGGGCGGCGGTTCATCCGAGCGCTCGGCGTGGTCAAGAAGGCGGCCGCGCAGGCGAACCGCGACCTCGGAACGATACCGGAAGATAAGGCGGACTGTATCGTCGAGGCCGCCGACGAGGTCATCGCTGGCGAACACGACGACCAGTTCCCCGTCGACGTGTTCCAGACCGGGTCAGGCACGTCCTCGAACATGAACGCCAACGAGGTCATCTCCAACCGCGCCACGGAGCTGTACGGCGGTGACATCGGGACCCGCGAGATCCACCCGAACGACCACGTCAACTTCGGTCAGTCCAGCAACGACGTGATTCCGACGGCGATGCACGTCGCCTCGCTGGAGGCCGTCGAGAAGGACGTGATTCCCGGCCTGAAGACGCTTCGCGACGAACTCGAAGCCAAGGAAGACGAGTTCGAGAACGTCGTCAAGACCGGTCGAACCCACCTCCAGGACGCGACCCCGGTGACGCTGGGCCAGGAGTTCGGCGGCTACCGCACGCAGGTCGAGAAGGGAATCTCCCGGGTGCAGGACACGCACGGTCGCCTCGCCGAACTCGCCCTCGGCGGAACCGCGGTCGGGACCGGCCTGAACACTCATCCCGAGTTCCCGGCGAAAGCGGCGGCGTACATCAGCGAGGAAACCGGCCTGGAGTTCCGCGAGGCCGACAACCACTTCGAGGCCCAGGCCGCCCACGACGCGATGTCCGAGGCCCACGGTGCGCTCCGGACGGTCGCCGGCTCGCTGAACAAGATCGCAAACGACCTCCGACTGCTTGCGTCCGGGCCCCGCAACGGCCTCGGAGAGATCGACCAGCCGGAGAACCAGCCCGGCTCCTCGATCATGCCCGGGAAGATCAACCCCGTCGTCGCCGAGGCGGTCAATCAGGTCCACAAGCAGGTCGTCGGCAACGACGCCGCCGTCTCGGCCGGCGCTGCCGAGGGCCAGATCGACCTGAACCTCTACAAGCCCGTGCTGGCCTCGAACTTCCTGCAGTCGGCCAAACTCATCGCCAACAGCAGCGCGGTGTTCGGCGAGAAGTTCGTCGCCAAACTGGAGGCCGACGCCGAGCACTGCGCCGAACGCGTCGAGCAGAGCATGGCGCTGGCGACGGCGCTCAACCCCGCCATCGGCTACGACAAGGCGAGCAAGGTCGCGAAGAAGGCGCTCGCCGAGGAGAAGACCATCCGCGAGGTGGTCCTCGAAGAGGGCTACCTCGACGAGGACGAGGTCGACGACGTGCTCGACCCCGAGAAGATGACGAAGCGTGGTATCCTCGGCGACGAGTAGCGAGGGGCGCGAACGGAGTGAGCGGCCCTCGTACCGGAACGGCGACGTGAGGAGCCGTGATGGAGTAGCGAAGGCTGAGCGAAGCCTTCGGAAATGCGAGCGACGACAGCGGGAGCCGCGAACAGCAGTGTCCCCTGTTGTGTCTCTGTTTTCTGGTCGGTTCTGTGCCGACGGACAGCCGTCACCGCGGGAAACAGCATTGGGCCACCACGGCTGATGCTTCTAGACCCGCGACTCGTCCGCAAGGACGTAGCGGCTCTCGGGGTAGCGCTCGCCGCCGATTTCGGTTTCGCTCTCGTCGGCGAACTCGAACCCGAACCCATTGTAGAACTCGGCTCCGGGCTCGTTCGCCGAAAGGACCATCGCGTTGATCCGGTCGATGTCGTGCTCGAACAGTTCCTCGCAGGTCCGTTCTAGCAGGGTCCGGCCGATGCCCTCGCGCCTGTAGTCGGGATGGACGTACAGCCGGAGAATGTACCCCACGCGGTCGGTTTCGTGCCACGTCGCGTGTGCGAACCCGACAACGCGTCCCTCGCGCTCGGCGACGAACAAGAGCGTCTGCGATTCGACCAGTTCCGATTCGATCTGCTCGGGCGAATACCAGTCGCCAACGCCGTCTTCGACTGTTTCCTGGGTGAGCAACGGGTAATCCGTCTCCCAGGCAGCCGTCGCAACCTGGTTGATTGCCGTCACATCATCCGGAGTTGCCGGTCTGACTGTCATATGGAAACGTATGTCACGGTGTGTGATATGTTTTCCCGCGCAAGTGGATCGAAATATCAGGTCTCGCCTCAACAACCGGATCTGGTCGGCGAGGATGATCACCGGACAATCCAAATTCATAATGTTTTTTAATTATGAAATGGGGTATGTGATACAGATGCGTTACTCGGAAACGTTGCAGTTGTTCGACCAGGCCTGTGAGTTCCCCGCCGACCACACCACTATCGTCCACCAGCTCGGCGACGTCGAGCTGGTCGCCCAGAACGGCGACTCCGTCGAAATGAGTGAGGTGCTGGCTCGGACCAGCGAAGCCACGTACCAGTCCGCAGAGGGGCTGTATAACTCCCTCGTCGGGAACCTCGACGACGATTTCATCGGCCGGAAGTACTACGACGACCGGGCCGGGAGCACGTCCGGAACCGACGAAGTTCGAACGGAAACGGACCGTCTCTAGCCGCTGGATGCGCGGTGCCGCGTGCTGGCCCGACTCAGTTCATCGGCGTTGATTCGTTGAGCCACGCCGGCCGCTCCGCCGTCGTCTCGCCGATGTCCTCGTACCAGAAGCTGTATTCGACGATGCGGTCTTCGGTGCGATACCAAAAGCTGAATCGGCGGACGAGGCCCGCGGGTTCGACCAGCAGTTCAATTCGGAGTTCCTCCAGCCGTTCTGTAGTCGGAATCTCACCGCCGGAACCGCGAATCCGGTAGGCCTGGCTGCCGTCACTGGTGACGACGGTCGTAGAACTCTGGTTGACCACGGCGTAGCGATTCAGGTAGAACGCCGTCCGGTAAGCGTACTTGTCGCGGCTGAAGCGGACCTCGCCGCGCTGGCGCTCGACGGTGCCGTCGTCCCGTCGTTCGTACCAGTTGGTGCCGTCGGCGTAGGTCGACTGCTCGTACCGCTCGACGGTCCCGTTCGAGTCAGTCGTCACTCTGACCATCTCGTCGCGATACCGCGTCGGTGATTCGACGGCGACAGTCTCGGTGCGCCGGACGGAGCTGCTGTCGTTCCCGATTGTGAGCTCGGTGTAGCGTTCGTTCAGAGTGTAGGTAGTGCCGTTGAGTGCCTGCCGGTGGGCGGCGGACAGGAGCGCGACGTTTTCGAGGCGCTCCGTGGTAACGCCGGGCGGCGAGTCCAGCGTCGTTGCCGTGTCCGACTCCGCTGCTGTCGGGACCGGGGCCGGCGTGACGGTACCCTGATTTGCGGCCTCAGCGCCGACGAAGGCGTTACAGCCGGCTGTCAGGAGCAGGACGGCCACCGCGGCTGTCGACAGCCAGCGCATACTGACAGTGAGGGAGAGAGCGTCAAAAGCACGGCGGCGAGCGCGGGAAGGGTGCGTTTTTTGGCCCCCGGTCCCGGACACCTCGACAATGACCGAGTACGACTACGAGGAGCTGGGGCTCGTCGCCGGGCTGGAGATCCACCAGCAACTCGACACCGCGACGAAGCTGTTCTGTGACTGTCCGACGACGATCCGCGAACCCGAGGAGAGCGAGCGCTCCTTTACCCGCTATCTGCACCCGACAAAGAGCGAGCTCGGGGAGATCGACCAGGCGGCCTTAGAGGAGAGCATGGTCGACCGGGAGTTCGAGTACCTGGCCTACGACACGACCTGCCTCGTCGAGGAGGACGACGAGCCACCCCACCGCGTCGACCGCGAGGCGATGGAGACGACGCTGGAAATCGCCCAGCTACTGGATATGTCCGTCGTCGACCAGGTGAACGTCATGCGAAAAATCGTCGTCGACGGGTCGAACACCACGGGGTTCCAGCGGTCGATGCTGGTCGCTAACGACGGGGCCATCGAGACGAGCGCCGGCCCGGTCGGTATCGAGGACATGCTACTGGAGGAGGAGTCCTGCCAGCGCGTCGAGGAGACCGCCGACGGTGTCCGGTTCTCGCTCGACCGGCTCGGCATCCCGCTGGTCGAAATCGGCACGAAGCCGGACATCAGTTCGCCCGAGCAGGCCCGCGAGGCCGCCGAGCGAATCGGGATGCTCCTCCGTTCGACCGGGAAGGTCAAGCGCGGCCTCGGGACCATCCGACAGGACGTGAACGTCTCCATCGAGGAGGGCGCACGAATCGAACTGAAGGGCGTCCAGAGCCTCGACGACATCGACGACCTCGTCCGCAACGAGGTCCGCCGGCAGGTCGAACTGCTGGACATCGCCGACGAACTCGCCGGACGCGACGCCGCCGTCGGCGAGCCACAGGACGTGACCGGGGTGTTCGAAGACACGGAGTCGGGCGTCATCGAAGGCGCGCTCTCCTCGGGCGGCGAGGTACAGGGCCTCCTGCTTTCGGGCTTCGACGGCCTGGTCGGCCGCGAGATTCAGCCCGACCGCCGGCTCGGGACGGAGCTGTCCGACCACGCCAAGCGCCACGGCGCGGGCGGCATCTTCCACACCGACGAACTCCCGGCCTACGGCGTCACCGAGGCGGAAGTCGAGGCACTTCGGGACGCTGTCGGCGCAGGTCCCGAGGACGCTGTCGCCATCGTCGCCGACGACCCGGAGACCGCCGAACTGGCTATCGACGCCGTTGCCGAACGGGCCGAGACCGCGCTCGAAGGCGTCCCCGAGGAGACGCGGGACGCGAACGAGGACGCCACGTCGCGGTACCTCCGACCGCTCCCCGGCGCGGCCCGGATGTACCCCGAGACGGACGTGCCACCGGTCGAACCCGACGTGACCGAAGTCGAGACTCCGGAGCTACTCACCCAGAAGGTCGACCGGTACGAGAGCGAGTTCGACCTCGGCTCCGGCCTCGCCGAACAGGTCGCCTACGGCCAGCGGTGGCCGCTGTTCGAGGCGCTTGTGGAAGGCGAGGGCGTCGACCCGACGCTGGCCGCCGGGACGCTGGAGTCGACGCTGACCGAACTCCGCCGCGACGACGTGCCCGTCGGGAACCTCACCGACGAGCACCTGTGGGGCGCAATCCTGCTGGTCGATGGCGGAGACGTGCCGCGTGAGGGGATCGAGGACCTCCTGACAGCCCTCGCAGAGAAGCCGTCGCTGACGGCCCAGGAAGCCGTCGAGCAGGAAGGACTGGGCGGCGTCGACGAGTCGGAGGTCCGGGACGCCGTTGTCGAGGTCGTCGAGCGCCACGAGGACCAGATCGCCGAAGAGGGGATGGGGGCGTTCTCGGCGCTGATGGGCGAGTGCATGGGCGCACTCCGTGGCAAAGCTGACGGCGATACAGTTAGCGACGTGTTGCGCTCGGAGATACAGAAGCGGGCTTAATTGCTCCGTTCGGGGCGTAAAGAGTCGATATCGACGGCGTTCGATGACAGGCCATTACCGCTCGCGGACAGGTCGTGTTCGATCGTCGACTCGAGCAGCGGGACGAGGGCCGGCGCGTTCGGCCCGATATCGACCATATCTTCCGACTGGTTGTACTGGACGACACCGGCATCGACCAGCCGCGGAAGGTGGTTGTGATAGAGGGCCGTGTAAATCTTGAGTCGCTCGTCGCGGTGCTGTTCGGCCGGTGTCCCGTGTTCGAATTCGGTCACCGTATCCGTGAGTACGGCTAGTGAAACCGGCGTCGTGTACTGTGAAAGCCCGTACAGGAGGTACCGCCGGTAGTGCGACGACAGGAGCGACAGTCGGTCGTCCAGCGGAAGCGAGTCGGGGATCTCAGTTTGTTTCGTATTCATTTTGATTGGTATGGTGCTGGATGGGGACAGCTATCGTGGCAGGTTTGGGGCGGTTCGAACGCTATTGTACCACGGTACGCTCGTGCTCGAGTTTGTCGGCTAGGTCTGCGGCATCCGCGAGACGGTTGACACGGTCGGTGACGCGGTGGACCGTTCCATCCCGCGTACAGGGGGCGACGTGCGTGAGGTCATCATCAACGTATTCGGCGAGGGCAAGCGTCGGCAGCGTGATCACGCTGACCGATTCGTCAGAAACCATGTTCGTCAGCGGGTGCTCCCAGTCGAAGGCGGCAAGCGAGGCATCGGCGTCGCGCTCCCACTGTTCGAACATGGAAAGCCGCTCCAACAGGTGTCGTCCCTCCGCAGTCCGCTGTGCGAGCCGCGGTTCGATCCGGCGCCCCCAGATTAATATCGACAGATCCTCGATATAGCCCGCGTCCTCGAGAGCCTGTAACCGGTCAATCAGGTAGTTCTGTTGTTGCGTTGCATCTCCCGGACAGAGGGACCGGACGAACAGTTCGACGCGAACCGGATTGGCAGTGGAATCCATAGTGAGATGTTGAGTATCCTGTGCCTCGATACAGCGGTAACTGTCCTAAGCACTCTCTCTAGGCCCCTAGAATAAATCGGGACGAATCGGATTCATGGGTGATATATCTGGGTCAATCGGTAATTGGTTAGTATGTGAATATCTGGTAGTTGTTTTGCCAAGTTTGTGTTCAAATCAGCCCGAATAGAGCTCTGGAGTTCGATTTCTGCATAGTATTCACCACAGACGTGTTCCCCGAGAAAATATTACTATTCTAACTAGACACCGGGCGTTAAGTAGCTCGCCGCCACACTTGACTCATGGTCACAAGTGTCATGGATGGCCATGATATCCCAGCCCTGTACGAGCCAGCCATGGATACACTACCACTCATGTTTGCGATCGTAGACGAGTCCGGGGTGATCCTCTCGACGAACGAGACGTGGAGCGAGTTCGGCCGGGCAAACGGAACAGAGCTGACACCGAATACGCTGGGCGTGAACTACTTCGACGTCGCTGACATGGCTGACGACGCGACCGGGCAACAGGCAGCCGACGGGATCAGAACCGTCCTCGCTGGCGAACAACCCACGTTCGAACTTGAATATCCATGTCACGCCCCGTCATCGCAACGGTGGTTCCGGTTGTACGCCGCCCCGTTCACTATCGACGGGGAGACGTATGCGTCCATCGCACATATCGACATCACGGCCCGCAAGCAACGGGAGTCAGTGCTCGAAGCGGCCTACGATATCTGTACCGACGCGAACCGGACATTCACAGAACAACTCGACGCGCTGCTAGAACTCGGCTGTGAGACGCTCGATACGTCGTTTGGGACGCTCTCCCGGGTCCACGGTGACGAGTACGTGTTCGAGGCAGTCGCTGCACCGGCGACTGCCGACCTCGAAGCCGGCAGCACGACCAGCATCGAGGACCTCCCGAACTGCAGACACGTCGTCGAACACCGCGAACCGCTCGCGATCAGTGACGTTGCTGCGGACGCGCCGGACCTCGCTGACCCGGAGTGGGGAATCGCGAACTACATCGGCGCGCCCGTCGTCGTCGACGGGGCCGTGTACGGGACGTTCTGCTTCTACGGGCTGGAACCACGCGAGACAGTGTTCACGCAGTGGGATCTGACGTTCGTCCGGTTGCTCTCGGACTGGGCAGGGTACGAACTCGAACGACAGCGCCACACGGAACAGCGAAGCGCGTTGAATACTGCCCTCCCAGACCCCAGTTTCATCATTGATGCGGAAGGGCGATTTCTCGACTGTCCGACAGATCCCGAGACGATGGTGACGGTCGACGATACGGACACGCTTGTCGGTCAGACGCTACACGAGTTTCTTCCCCACGACACCGCTGATTCGCTACTGGCGACCGTTCGTGCAGCCCTGCGGACCGGGTCGTTCCAATCTGTGGAGTACAAACTGCAGCTTCCCGGTGGCAAGCGGTGGTTCGAGGCGCGGGTCGCGCCGCTGGAAAGCCGCACGTACGACCTCGATACCGTCATTTTCGTCGCCCGAGACATCACTGCGCACAAAGACCGACAGGCCGAACTCGAACGACAGCGTGACGAACTCGAACAGACACAGCGGCTCAACGTGCTGGGCAGAGAGATCGCGAAGGCGCTACAGGACACACAGACGCGTGAGGAAATCGAATCGGCAGTGTGTACGCATCTCACTGAATCGGACCTGTACCAGGCCGTGTGGGCCGGGAGCCGCGGGAGTGCCACGAGGATAACACTGAGTGCCGCCGCTGGGATCGACACGGCAACGCCGGAGCATATTTCGCCCGGCGAGCACAGTCTCGCCATCGATGCCATCGACACCGGCGAGGTACAGGTCGTCGAGGATATCACCGACGTGTCGACGCCCTCGGACACCGGGATGGACCGCCCACTACTCGCAGACCGCTGCTCCGTCGCGGCTGTTCCCCTGACAACTGGCGAGACCACGTACGGCGTCCTGATGGTGTATGCATCGACAGAAGCCACGATTGGCTGTCGTGAGTCGAGTATCCTGGCCGATCTAGGGCGACTTATCGCGCTTTCTATCCAGCGAGTCCACAGTCAGCAGTCACTGCTGGCGGCGACAACGGTCGAACTCGAATTCCTGACGCCGGACTCCGATGACGCCTTCGCCGGCCTCTCAGCGATGCTCGACTGTTCGTTTACGCTCGAACGGCGCGTCCCGACCAGTTCCGGGAACTGCCTCCACTACGTTCGCATCAGCGGTGTGGACACTGACCGGGTGTGTCAGGCGCTCACTGAGACGCCCTCGGTCGAGTCCTGTACCGTCGTGGAAACGGCGGCGGAGAACCGAGCGCCCCTGCTCGAAGTCGCGCTCGACGAGATATCCGCATCGCCGCTCGACACGCTCGCAGATTACGGCGGGGCCGTGCGGCGGGCCGTCGCAGCGGACGGCGACCTGCGGTTCACAGCGGAGATGGCACCGGACATCAACGTCCGCGCCGTCGTCGAGGCGATTCAAGAGATCGCGCCCGGGACAGAACTGCGGAGCAAGCAGTACGTCGACCAGCCAGTCTCGACGGCCACGGATTTCCAGACGCGGATACGCGACCGGCTGACGCCGAAACAGGCCGCCGCACTCAAGACTGGCTACGCACGCGGCTACTACGACTGGCCGCGAGGGAGTTCCGCCGAGGAACTGGCTGAGACACTCGACATCTCCGCGCCGACCTTACACTACCGTCTGCGGAAGGCTCACGACGCCGTCATCGGCGCGCTGTTCGACTCCGACACTGGGTCTGAAAAGCTCGACTGACCCTCAGTCGTCTTCGGCACGCTCGATTCGCTGTCGGGCCTGCCGGAACAGGCCGCGAAGGGTCTTCGTCTCCCGGCCAGTGGGTTGTGCACGCCCGAGCACCCGGCGGAACAGCCGCCGGGCCTTGTGCTGTTTCTCTTCGGGGTGACCGATAGCGCCGAGGAAGCGGTCGAACTCCTCGTGTAGCCCCTCGACGGCCGGCGTCGCGGCGAGCGTGTGCAGCTGTTCGGGGTGCTGGGTCTCGTCGACAGTTAGCTCGCGGAGTTCGTAGAGCACGATGGTGGCCGCCTGACCGAGGTTCAACACCGGGTACGACGCGCTGGCCGGGATAGAGCAGACGACGTCCAGCCGTGCGAGTTCGTCGTTCGAGAGCCCGACCCGTTCGCGGCCGAAGACGACGCAGATGTCGCCCTCGACATCCTGAAGCGAGTCGGCAAGGTCGGCCGGCGTCGTCGCCGGATACCGGACGTGGTTGGCGGGGTCCTCGTTCGTCGTCGCCGTGCAGGCGACGGTGTGGTAGTTCTCGACGATCTCGTCGAACGTTACCGTCCGGGCGTTCGGGAGGATGTCGTCGCGGGCCTGTCCGGCGAAGCCGTACGCTTCGCCGTCGGGGTCCAGCTCCGGCGGGTCGACGAGCAGCAGTTCCGACAGGCCGAAGTTCTTCATCGAGCGGGCGATGGTGCCGACGTTGCCCGGCGTCTCCGCGTCGACGACGGCGACCGAAATCATACGTCCAGGTCGCTCAGGTCCATATCAATTGTGTCGAGGTCTTCCTCGTCCATCTGCTCGACTTCCTCTTCGAGTCCCGGAATCGCTTCGTCCCTGTCGGGGGCCTCCGGCAGCGCTGTCGGGTCCTCCTCGACGTGTTCGAGGCCGACATATCCCTCGGGGGCGCGGTTCCCGTCGAGGAACCACTCGTGGAAGGCCGAGGCCAGGTCCGTCTCTCCAGCGTGGGCCTCGCCGCCCTCCTCGCGGAACCAGTAGATGAAATCCGTCTCGTGGTCCGAACAGACAACCACCTCGCCCATCGGCTCCCCGTAAATAGCATCCGCGACGTTGCACTGCTCGATGTCTTCGTCGCCGTGAATCAGCCAGCAGGCGTCACAGGGGTCGACGACCCGCTCTGCGAGCACCAGCAGCCGCTGGCGGGTTTCCGGTTCCATCGTCTTGAGCGGCCGGACCCGTCCGTCCGGCCCGAGTACGTCCTCGTCGAAGCGCCAGCCACGAAGCCCGATATTGACCTTGCTCATACGTCAGAGTGGGAGAGTCCCGGACTAAAAGAGCGCGATATGCCGGTCGACTGCTACCGATCCGTCCGCGCTCCAGCATCATCGCGGAGTGTGAACCGGGTGTGTCAGCCGGTTACACCCACCGCTCGTTCGAAACATAGACAGTTCTAGCTAAATTTAACATGATTATTCCAGCTAGCATCCGCGGCCAGCATCCAGATCAGGCAAAACTGTTGGTCTCGCCCAAACATTTATACGTGATTGGCTTTTCTCCGTAAAAGAACACATGGAACGGCCGACGCGCCAGCGGGATTCTGACCAGGAGGAACGCGAGGAGGAGTCCGAGAGCACGGGCCAGCAGACCTGCCCCGAGTGTGAGTCGGAGTCCATATCTAGCGACGGCGGTGGTGAACTCGTCTGCGAGGACTGTGGCCTCGTCATCGAGGACGAGAACATCGACCGCGGGCCGGAGTGGCGGGCGTTCAATCACTCCGAACGCCAGTCCAAGTCACGCGTCGGAGCCCCCACGACCCAGACGATGCACGACAAGGGGCTGACCACACAGATCGACTGGAAGGACAAGGACGCCTACGGTCGGTCGCTCTCCTCGGAGAAGCGGAGCCAGATGCACCGCCTCCGGAAGTGGCAGGAACGCATCCGAACCAAAGACGCCGGCGAGCGGAACCTGCAGTTCGCGCTGTCGGAGATCGACCGCATGGCCAGCGCGCTCGGTGTGCCACGGTCGGTTCGAGAGGTCGCGTCGGTCATCTACCGACGCGCGCTCAACGAGGACCTCATCCGCGGTCGCTCCATCGAGGGCGTCGCCACGGCCTGTCTGTACGCGGCCTGTCGACAGGAAGGTATCCCACGGAGCCTGGAGGAGGTCTCGGACGTCTCCCGGGTCGAGCAGAAGGAGATCGGGCGGACGTATCGGTACGTCGCCCAGGAACTCGAACTGAAGATGGAGCCGGTCGACCCCAAGCAGTACGTGCCCCGCTTTGCCTCCGAACTGGAACTCTCCGAGGAAGTCCAGTCCAAGGCCAACGAGATCATCGACACCACCGCCGAGCAGGGCCTGCTCTCGGGGAAATCACCCACCGGCTACGCCGCCGCGGCCATCTACGCCGCCTCGCTGCTCTGTAACGAAAAGAAGACCCAGCGCGAGGTCGCCGACGTGGCCCAGGTGACAGAGGTCACCATCCGCAACCGGTATCAGGAGCAGATCGAAGCGATGGGCATCCACTGACCGGGCGCGTTCCCTGTTGTGCAGTAGCGTCGTTCTCTGGTCGCCGTTTATTCGCTGCGCTGACAGCTGTCGTGTAACGTAGCCGCCCGGTACTGGCTGGGTAGGCGTGCAGAACTATCTGTCTGGACGCCAATACCGTAGGTATGCCTGTCTCGCCCGCACAGAAACGGCTCGCAATTCTCGTTATCGGACTCGTGATCCTCTTTGCACCCGCGCTGTTCGTCGTCGCCACGCTGGAGTTTCTTATCCTGTCCGGTGACCTCGCGCTCAGCGAAATCTCGCTCCTCGAGTTCGTCGAACTGTATCTCATCGACTTAGTGCTGTTCGTCCTGCTCGGCTACGGCGTCTACCGGTTGACGTTCTGGCTGATTGAGAACCAGCTTCCGGAGGCACTCGATAGCGTAGACGAGACCGAGGCAACCGACGCGACTGACGAAGCAGAACCGTCTGGTGGCGTCAATGAGGACCGGTCCTGAAAGACCGGCACTGCTGAGGCGACACAACGACGTGCCGTGAGTTTCTCGCAAAGTCGGGACCGCTCGCGGGTTTTCCGCCGCCGACCGCGTCAACGAGGCCGACCCAGTGCTTGCGGGTCGCTCTCCCCGCTCGCATTTTCGAGGGCGACTCAGTGCTCACGGCTCCTTCCGTCGCCGCTCGCAACAACGAGGGCCGCTCACTGCTCGCGGATCGTTCCTCCCCGCTCGCGACAACGAGGGCCGCTCACTCTGTTCGCGCCCCTCGCTTCGTTCGCGCCCCTCGCTAGTCCCCTGCAACCGCCGTCGGCTCCTCGGCACTCTCGCCGACTGAGCCGAGGTCCATCATTGCCAGCAAGGCAATGACGCCGAAGCCGACTTTCGTGACCACGTCGAGGTACACGATCACGAGTGTCGCAGTCTCGACGTCCATGAGGCCCACTCCTGCCGCACCGAGCAGCCACACGACCGGATACACCATCCAGAGGACGACGACGAAGTTCCGGAGCGTGCGGTACAGGCTGATCTCTATGTCGGACAGGGTCGACTTCGCAGCCGCCGCAATGTTCCCGTAGAGGAGATAGATGACGCCGCCGAACAGCGCCGCGCCGACCGCGAACAGCACGTAGCTGACCGGCGATGGCGTGACCGCGCCGGCGAACCCGAAGACGATAGTCAACGCCTGCAGGACGACGAGTTTCACCGTGTCCTCCCGGCTTGCACCGGCAAGGAGCGCCAGGAACCAGACGTTGAGCGGCGTCGTCAACAGCCAGTCAACGTAACGGATCACGTACACCGTGTGGCCCTGGCTCTGCATCGCTCCGAAGCCGAGCGCCATCAGGGCGTAGGCGACGATGGCGATACCGGGAATCGCTATCAACAGGAGGTAGCGCTTCCGCGTCTCTTCGGGGACGAGCGTGTAGCCGTATGCCAGCACGGCCGTCCCGAGCAGTTCACCCAGTAGTCCCAGCGTGAACCAGGTCGTTATGGTTGCCATTGTTAGTCGTCCCCCACCACAGCCGTGCTGTCGGTGTCCGTCCCGGCCGAGCTTTCGACGGTAAAGCGGTCCAGTAGCGATTCGAGGTCGTCAGCCCGCTGCCTGAGTTCCGTCGCGGAGTCCGACACTTCGTCGATGGACGCGGACTGGTCCTGTGCCGCGCCAGCCACAGTATCTGCCTCCGTCGCCGTCTGCTGACTGATCGTCGTCAGGTCGTCGATGGTACCCATCACGTCCTGTGCGGTCCGGGCCTGTTCCTCGGTCGCCCGGTCGATCTCCTGGATGCCGGTGTCGACCTCTTCCGTGTACTCGACGATGGTCTCCAGCGCGTCGACGGTCTCCTCGACCGTCGAGACGCCTTCAGTAATCCGGTTACTGGTCGACTCCATCGTCTCGACCGTGTCGCCGGCCTGCTCTTGGATGCCCGCAATGCGCTGCTCGATGTCGGCGGCGGCCTCTTTGGTCTCCTCTGCGAGGCCCTTGATCTCGTCCGCGACGACGGCGAACCCTTCGCCGTCACCGTCAGCGTGGGCGGCCTCGATGGAGGCGTTCAGTGCGAGCATGTTCGTCTGCTCGACGATGCTCGTGATGACGCCGACGATCTCGCCGATCTCGTCGAGTTCGTCGTCGAGCGCGTTGATCTCTTCGACGGTCTCGCCGGTCTCGTCCTCGATGGCGCTCATTTCCGCGATGGCCTCCTGGGCGGCTTCGCGGCCGTCCTCACCGACTTCGGCGGCCGACTGGGAGGTGGTCGCGACCTGCTGGGCCGAGGAGGCGACCTGCTGGGCGGTCGCCGAGAGGTTCTGCATCTCGGCGGCCGCCGATTCGAGCCCCTCGTTTTGCTCTGTCGTCCCCTCGAAGATCTCGTTTATCGACTTCGACACTTGCTTGCTGGCCTGGTCGACCCGCTCCGCGTTCGAGTTGACGCGGTCGCTGGACTGGATGACGTTGGCCGCGAACGCCTTCATGTCGGCAATGGTGTCTTCGAGCGCATCCAGCGTCGTGTTGATGTCCTCGCCGACCTCCGCCATCGCCTCGTTCATACTGTCCGTATCTACCCGTGCGGTGAGGTCACCGTTAGCGGCGGCGGCGAGCGCGTCGCTGTACTGCTGTGCCTTGAGTTCGAGGTGGCCGGTCAGCGCCTCCATCTCGTTGCGTTCGGATTCGACGTCCTCACGGGCCGTCTGTGCCTGCTCTTTGGCCTCCTCGGCTTCCTGCCGTGCGGTTTCGGCTTCGGATATCTGCATCCGGAGGTTCGCCCGCATATTGTCGAAGGCGGCGTACAGCGTTCCGAACTCGTCCTCGCGTGACGTGCTGAGGTCGACGTCGAGTTCCCCCTCGGCCATCGCTTCGGCCTTCACCGAAAGCCGTCGCAGCGAAGCGATCGTGTTTCCGCCGATCGTGACTCCGATGAGTCCGAGGTTGACGACGGCAAGCAAAATGAGCCCGATGAGGTCGGAGTTGATCTGGTCGCTCAGGGCGTACGCGTTCTGGCGATCAGCGTGGACCATAACGACCCAGTCCTGTGATTCGAGTCGGTTCAGTCCCATCAGCATACTGTCCGTTTCGTGGAAGGCGCTCTCGCCGGGTTCGAGCGTCCCCAGCGGGTTCGACTCCATCTCCGAGATCGGTGCTGTCGACCCGATCATCGAGGTGTTGGGGTGGGAGACGAACTCGCCGTCAGTGTTGACGACCGTGGTAAACGACCCATCGCGCTGGTTCGATATCTGGTCGGCCTTCTCCCGGAGGTCGATCATATACACGAGCGCTCTGTCTTCGTCACCGGGGACCGGCGAAACGACGGCCACTATCGGATGGTCGACGACCGAGACGGAGAACGGCTCCGTCACATGCGTGTCGTCGGGACCGTCGAACTGTGGCGGGTCCGTAGCGAACGGTGCCCCCTGCTCGGCAGCGTTGACCCCGATGAAGTCCTGATTCGAACTGGCACGGATCTCGTTTGTCTCGGTGTCGAAGTAGTGCACTGCGACGACACCGGGCGGGAGTTCCTCGTTGGACCGTAACTCCTCCAGTCGTTGCTGTTTCTCCGTGTTCGTCCCGTCAGTGAACACGGGGAGTCGCGACGTTGATCGGACATCCCGCTGCGATGTCGTCAACCATTCGTCCAACTGTGCGGCCTGCGTCTCTGACAGCGCCGTGATGTCGTCCGCAACGTCTTCCTCGAGAGTGGCGGACGCCTGCACGCTTGTCAGGACCCCGGCGGCGATAATAACAATTATCGCGAATGAAAGCGCCAACCCGAGTCTAGCAGCGTAACTGCCAGCAATAAAACTCGGGAGCGGCGAGTCCCTATCTGATTCCATCATCCAGTGCTACGCAAACGTGCTAATAAAGCGTTGGTGCGCAATTTTCACCGATGATAAACGCTGTGGCCACTGTGGAAATTCATAGCCCCGGTACGGCTAACGTTGGTTAGTTGTGTTTTTCTGATAATATCATCCGCAGTCGCCGATATGAGTCCTGACCCAACTCGTTCGCTGTCGGCGCTGTCACTCAACGTACCGCGATATGTTGAGAAGCGTATTCGGGGCCGCTCAGTCCGTGGGGAAAGGTTTTCCCGATACCACCTGACGCATACCCCAATGCGTGCTGTACGATTCCACGAATACGGCGGGACGGACGTGCTCCGCGTCGACGACATCGAACGACCCACACCAGGTCCGGAGGAGGTCCTGCTCGAAGTCGAGGCAGCGGCGATCAATCCGGTCGATACGTACTTCCGGGCCGGCGACTACGAGCCGGGCGAACTGCCCTGGATACCCGGCTCCGACTGTGCCGGGACCGTCGCCGCGACCGGCGAGCGCGTGGCCACCGTCACCGAGGGCGACCGGGCGTTCGCGACCGGGCTGGGGAACTGGCTCCAGGGGACCTGCGCGGAGTACGTCACTGTTCCCGAATCGCATCTGGCGCGGCTCCCCGACGGGGTGTCCGCCGAGGCGGGGGCGGCCGTCGCGCTCGTCGGCGTCACCGCCTGGCAGACGCTCGTCGACGCCTGCTCGCTGGAACCGGCCGAGCGGGCGCTGATTCACGGCGGCAGCGGCGGTGTGGGCCACGTTGCAGTCCAGTTGGCTGCGGCGAACGGGGCGCAGGTCACGACGACGGCCTCACCGGCCTACCACAACCAGCTAGCCGACCTCGGCGCGGACGACGTGTTCGACTACAGCCGTGATGACCTCGCTGACGCGGTGGTCAACGCCGGCGCGCCGGACGTGATTCTCGACCACCGGCTCGACGACTATCTCGCATTCGATGCCGAGGTGGCCGCCCAGGGCGCTCGAATCGCCGCTATCGGGAACACCGACCTCGCGGCGACGTTCGAGAACGTCCCGCGCTGCCGGGCCAAAGCCCTCAGCGTTCACCACGTCTCGATGTTCAACACACCGGAGTTCGGCGCGGTGCTTTCCCGACTGGCGACGCTCATGGCCGACGACGACCTAACGCCGGTCGTCGCCCGCCGGTACGACCTCGACGACGTCCCGGCCGCTCACAACGACGTACTGAACGACAGCTTCCTCGGCAAACTCGTCGTCATGCCGTAGACCGGCTACTGCGGACCCCGTCGTCGGTTTACCGGCCCGGTCCTCGCGTTTCCGGGGATTGGCATTTATCCCCTTGCTATCCGTTGACAGATGTATGTCAGTCGAATTTGATTTCGGCGGTGAGATAGCACTGGTTACGGGTGTCGGCGGGGCGCTGGGCAGCGCGGTCGCAAACGCGTTCCTCGAAGCCGGGACGACCGTCTGTGGAAGCGACATCATCGAACCGAATACCGAGGACTTCCTGTTGTCCGATCCCGACAGCGTGGATTTCTACCAGGCAGACTTCAGCGACGAGGAGGCTGTCGCCGAGACTGTCGACGCAGTCGTCGACGAACACGGGCGACTGGACTACTTGCTGAACATCGCCGGAACGTGGCGGGGTGGCACACCGATCCACGAGACGGACGTGGACACGTTCGACTTCCTGTTCGACGTGAACCTGAAGACGATGTTTCTGGCGTCGAAACACGCGGTTCCACACTTGCGGGAGACCAAGGGCGCAATCGTCTCAGTTTCCGCGCGGTCGTCACTGGAGGGCGGTGACGGCGACGGTATCTACCGCGCATCGAAAGCCGGTGTCCGACTCCTGACCGAGACCATCGCGGCGGAGAACCTCGGGGCCGTGCGAGCCAACGCCGTGATGCCGAGCGTCATCGACACCCCGATGAACCGCGAGATGATGCCCGACTCCGACTTCGAAACGTGGGTCGACCCGAAAGACATCGCGGACGTGATGTTGTTCCTCTGTTCGGACGCCGCCACCGTGACCAGCGGCGCAGCGGTGCCGGTGTACGGCGAGGTCTGATACTGTTAGCTAGACCGTCGGACAGCGTCTTCCACCGACAGCACGAACCACTCCACTCACGTTTGACTATTTAGGGTATCGGTGCGATTGCCTGGTCACCCACCGATATCGTGTCCAGAACGACGACCGGGGGTCTGGATGAGCGGGAGCAATCGTCAGAAGGAGACGGTAGATTCGTCTCTGATCTCAGTTCCGATTGCAATCCCCCCGCGATCATCATAGTACTTGCGTCCAATGAATGTCTCGTCGAGATTGCCGATAATCGAGGTGTAAAGCGCATCCGCGGTCAGATAACTCTCCTCTTCGACCGGGTCTAACGTCTCCTGAATAGTCACCGAGTTACCGGAGGGAGACGTTATTTCAATGGCACCGATCTGTTCAATCACAGCCGTATGCGTCGCTGGGAACTCGAGCGATTCATCAACAATCCGCTCTGTATCTGAATAGTCCATGTCTGTTGTCCGAGAACCGGGGGTTCGGTCCCTACGTTCCACAGTACGCGGCGAACATGAATCAAACCCAACAATTTTCACCGTGGACTTGTTTTTGATTATTTGAGGTACAGATTCTGGACGTGGTCATATAGGTAGATTCGAAGTCACATATCCACGCTGTCGAGAAATGACCAGCAAGGAGGTGTCAGTGTGGACCTCTCGGCTGCTGCTGTTCGCCGTCGCAAATGATGTCAGACTGGTCATACTATCGGATGGTATTGCGAACCGGAATCACGGTGGTTTTTATACCCCAAAAGAATATGCCGCATCACAATGAGTGACAGAGAAACGTGGGCCTCACGGCTCGGGTTCCTTCTCGCAGCGATCGGTAGCGCAGTCGGTCTCGGAAACATCTGGCAGTTCCCGTTCAAGACCGCGACAAACGGCGGCGCAGTGTTCCTCGTCTTTTACCTCGCCGCCGTGTTGCTCATCGGCTTCCCGGCAATGCTGGCGGAGTTCATCATCGGTCGGCGAACGAACCGTAATGCCGTCGACGCGTTCGCAGAACTCGGGTTCAAGCAGTGGCGGGTCGTCGGTGGCCTGGGCGTCTTTACGGGATTCTGGATCCTCTCGTATTACAACGTCGTCGGCGGGTGGGTCATGCGGTATATCCTCGGTAGCGCGACGGGCGCATACTTCGGAAACTCCGCGGAGTACTTCGGCGCTATCTCAAGTGGGCCAGAAGCTGTCGCCGGGCAGGCGCTGTTCCTGCTAATCTGTGTCGGCATCGTCGCAGTGGGTGTCGAGGACGGTATCGAGAAGGCGACGAAGGTGATGGTCCCCAGCATCGTCATCCTCATGATCGGGATGGCGGCCTGGGTCACCACACTCGAGGGAGCAGGCGCTGGCTACAGCTACTTCCTCTCGCCGGACTTCTCCACGCTGGCGGCGAACGCCGGCGACCTGATCCCGTTCGCGGTTGGACAGGCGTTTTTCACCCTCTCGCTGGGGATGGCAGCCATGATCACCTACTCCTCGTACATCGGTGACGACGAGAGCCTCCCGGTCGATGGTGGCATCATCGTCGTGACGAACACGCTCGTCGGTGTGCTGGCGGGTCTCGTCGTGTTCCCGATTCTCTTCGCCATCAACATCAGTCCCGACACCAGCGGCCCGTCCGCCATCTTCGTCGCGATGGCGTCGGCGTTCCCACAGCTCCCCGGGGGTCGACTCCTCGGTATCGTGTTCTTCGGCGTTGTCCTCATCGCCGCGATCTCCTCCGCGATCAGCCTGCTCGAAGTTGCAGTCTCCTACGGTGTCGACAACACGCCGTACTCGCGAGTGCAGCTGTCGGCAATTCTCGGAGTTGGGCTGTTCGCTCTGGGTCTGCCGTCAGCCTGGGACCTGGCGTGGTTCGGCTGGTTCGACACGCTCGCGTACAAGCTGTTCCTCCCGCTGTCGGTGCTGCTCGTTCTGGTGTTTGTCGGCTGGGTGCTCTCCTCCAGCGCAGTTGCCGAGCTCCGACAGGGAACGGGTGGGCTCCGGGCGTTCGGCCCGACCTGGCTCTGGATGGTCCGAACGGTGGTCATCCTCGGCGTCATCCTGACGCTGGCGCTCGGCCTGCAGACGCTGTTCCTCGCCGAGGACCCGGCGATCATCCCGCCGATATAACCGACGTACGGTATCAGTTTCCGGCGGACCTTCTTTTCCGCAGTTCGCGGTGACCGCCCAGTGTGTGCGGTTGCTGCGAAAAACAGTCGCAGTGGTCCGACGCGGGTCCAGACAGTTTTTCCAGAGTAGTATTTTTTCGGCCGCAGGAGTCTGAGTAGACTGTACCATAGGGCTGTGTCTCTGTCACGCTTCGCGTAGACGTAGATACACGCCACCGAAGAGGCAGACCGTTGCCACCAGCAACAGACCACCGCTCAGCACGTCTCTGAGGGTCCCGGAAACACCGGGACTTTCTACGATTTCAAACGTAGATTCAAACGCTATCGACTGAATGACCAGAGCCAATCCGCCAATCGGTATCAAGAGCTGTCGAATGCGTCCGTTTTCGTTGAAATTCACACCATTGTAGACACATGATGGCGGTATGAATGCGTTGCTGAATTTCTATGACTGGTGGACTCAGTGTACTAACGATTTAAACTAGACAGCAGCTATACGACACCCTACTAGCCGATTTCAGTCGGATTCGAACCCGCGCGGTTCGTCCGCAATCCCGAGACTCTCGGGGGCAGTGTCACCCTCGTCGGCGGTACCCGGGAGCAGTGCGTGGATATCGACCGACTCGCTGCCAAGCACCGCGAACCCGGTGAAGATGGTCAGAAAGCCGGCCACTGCAGTCGGGGTGATAGCCTCGCCGAGCACGGCCCACCCGCCGAGCGTCGACACGACGGGGACCACGTAGAAGATGAGGTTAGCCTGGATCGCACCGGTGACATCGAGCAGGCCGAAGTAGGCGATGTAGGCGATTGCCCCGGAGAAGATACCGACGTACAGCAGGGCCGCTATCGCAGTCGGAGACCAGACCGCCGTGGCCGCCGATTCGCCCATGCCGATGCTCAGCGCGTGACAGAGCGCAGCGGCGACGGGGAGCGCCCACGCGGTCCGGACTGTACTTGACAGGCCGCCGCCGGACCACCGGATGAGGACGCTGCCCAGCGCGGCGCTGGTCGCGCCAGCGAACAGAACGAGCTTGCCGATGCCGCCGCTCAGGAGCATCGCCGGGTCGGGGCTGACGACGAGGCCGACGCCGAGCAGGCCGATAACCATGCCGAGGCCGCCGCGGGCCGAGAGCCGCTCGTCGGAGAGCAGGATAGCGGCGAACACCGGCGTCAGTATCGGGTTGAGACTGAACACGATGGCGGCGACCGCGCTGGTGGCGGACTGCTGGCCCACGAATAGCAGCGCGTTCGCGAGGCCGAGGGCGAATAGCCCCGTCGAGAGAATCGCCAGCACATCGCCACGGGTTCGCGGGAGCAGTTCGTCCCGTGATCGGGTCACGACGATGTAGCCGAGGAGCACGACGGCGGCGATGTCGAATCGGAGGGCGACGAACAGAAGCGGCGGGAGATACGACAGGCCGGCCTTCGCGCCGACGAAGGTCCCGCCGAGCAGGACGCTGGCGACCGCAGCGAGGGCGAGGGTGCGGCGCGAAATCATACCGCCACCTCGTATTTGGGTTCTGAAATGACTGCACAGCCGACAGAGAGAACGCGTGGAGAAACCTGAATCATCGTACTCTACAGTACGGTATCGATACTTATAGGCCCGTTTAGAAAATATTACATAACGCGAAACGGCCGAACACCCGTGGCGGATGTGCACGGTGTGAAATTATTTCATACTACGAAAGCGATTTAGGACGGACTTCCTAACGTGGCGGTATGGAATCGGCGCTCGAAGAGATCGAGTTCCTCGCGCTCTCGTCAAACCGGGTCGAGGTGTTGCGGCTTCTGGCCACGGAGCCACACTCACGCGGGGAACTGGCGGCCGAAACCGGCGCGTCACAGGCGACGCTCGGCCGGATCATCGCTGACTTCGAAGAGCGGTCGTGGATTCGCCGAACAGGGGGCGAGTACGTCGCCACGGCGACGGGCCGCATCGTTGCTAACGGGTTCACCGACCTCCTCGGTAGCCTCGAAACCGAGCAGCGGCTGCGCGACATCGTCCAGTATCTCCCCACCGATGCGATGGCCTTCGACCTGCAACATCTGGCCGACGCCACGATAACCGTTCCAAGTCAGACGCGCCCGAACGCGCCGGTCCAGCGATTGCTCGACCTGCTTCGAGATGCCGAGGAAGTCCGGACGTTCTCCCATGCGTTCAACGACCAGGCGATTCGAGTCGTTCAGGAACGGGTCACCGCCGGCGAACAGCGGTTCTCGGGCGTGTTCTCGCCCGGCGCGATAGACGCACTGGCGGCGGACGACCGACTCCGGAAACGACTCGAATCGCTGCGTGCCGAACCGGACGCGTCAGTCCGGGTGCGAACCGACGGTGTGCCACTTGCGGTGATGATCGCCGACGACGTGGTCCATCTGCTGTTGCGGGACGACAACGGCGTTCTACAGGCGTCGATCGATACGACCGCGCCGGCCGTCCGCGAGTGGGCTATCGAGGCGTTCGACGCGTACTGGGCGTCCGCGGAACCGCTCTCGGACGAGTGGGCGCTGTAGCCACTGTTTCTGATCGTCGGAGCCGCTGTAAGAATCAATAGAACCGCTACCGGACCAGATACGGGTCGTCGTTCGGCAGGAACCGCCCGAGGTCCGCCTCGCGGCGGTAGTCCGTCTCCAGCAGCGCGGTCAGCGCGTCGACGAGGGCGTCCTCCTCGTCAGCGGTCCACTCCGCGGGCTCTTTGATGGGGTAGACGAGCCAGCCGCTCCCGACGACCTCCGTGGCGTGGCGCGCGTCCATGTCTATGGACTCGGTCGGCTCCGATGTCGTGTTCGCGAACACATGTCGCGTGGCGCGCTCGCCGACAGGTAGGAGAACGTGGGCGGTGATGGCCCGGAGTTCCGTGTCGAACAGCGGTTCCAAGTCGTCGTAGTCCGACTCGGTCGGCGGTTCGCCGCCGCACATATACAGATAGGACAGATACGTCTTTTCGACGGTCGGCGGCGTGCCGGCTTCGGCCAGCAGTCCGGCCTCGACAAGCGCCCGCTGGAGGCGTTCGCCCGCAGCGCTGTCGGTAAAGGGGATGCCGGACGTTTCGCCACCGTGGACACCCGGATGGTCGCCGATGACGTGAAAGTGGGCGTTGGCGTCGCCGTACCCGGGCACGAACGGCTCACACGGTGCGTCGAAGCCGAAGGGGTTGTGCTGGCGGGCCGTGACGTTCTTCACGCGCGAAAGCAACGGGCCATCGCTCAAAACTCCGCCGGTTTCCGTTATCGAATACGAGAAATAATGGTGAAGTTTGATAACGCTTTTCTCGGATGCCCGCAAGGAGTCGGATATGCTCCGGTCCGGGAGAAGTGATATCGCGTGAGCCACGATGACCGTGTCGAGGACCTTCGGGAACGAAAAGCCGAGGCCGAACGAGGTGGTGGCGAGGAACGAATCGAGGCGCAACACGACCGCGGGAAACTCACCGCGCGTGAGCGCATCGATTACTTCCTCGACGACGGCACCTTCGTCGAGATCGACTCGCTCCGTGAACACCGCTCGACGAACTTCGACATGGCCGACAAGAAAGTACCGGGAGACGGCGTCGTCGTCGGCTACGGCAAAGTCGACGGCCGCCGGGTGTACGTCTTCGCCCACGACTTCACCGTCTTCGGCGGGTCGCTGGGCGAGGCGTTCGCACAGAAAGTCTGTAAGGTGATGGACAAGGCCATCGAAACGGGCGCACCCATTATCGGGCTGAACGACTCCGCCGGCGCGCGGATTCAGGAAGGGATCGACTCGCTGGCGGGCTACGCCGATATCTTCCACCGCAATCAGCAAGCTAGCGGTGTCGTGCCACAGATTTCGGCCATCATGGGGCCGTGTGCCGGCGGTGCAGTGTACTCCCCGTCCATTACGGACTTCGTCTACATGGTCGAGGAGACCAGCCACATGTTCATCACCGGGCCCGACGTCATCGAGACGGTGACCGGCGAGGAGGTCGGCTTCGACGAACTCGGCGGCGCGAAGACCCACGCCTCCGAGTCCGGGGTGGCTCACTTCACGGCCGCCGACGAGAAAGAGGCGATGGACGACATCCGGTACCTCCTCTCGTATCTCCCCCAGAACAACGTCGAGGACCCGCCGCGGGTCAAACCCTGGGACGACCCTGAACGGCGGGACGAGGCACTGAAGACGGCTGTTCCCGACGCACCACAGAAACCCTACGACATGACGGATGTCGTTGGGCGCATCGTCGACGAAGACTCCTTCTTCGAGGTGGCCGAGGACTTCGCGCGCAATATCGTCATCGGGTTCGCCCGCATGGACGGCCACAGCGTCGGTGTCGTTGGCAACCAGCCGCGAGTCAACGCCGGCACGCTCGACATCAATGCCTCGCGGAAGGGCGCTCGCTTTGTTCGGTTCTGTGACGCGTTCAACATCCCGATTCTCACGTTCGTCGACGTGCCCGGGTTCATGCCCGGCAAGGACCAGGAGCGCAACGCCATCATCAACCACGGCGCGAAGCTCCTGTACGCCTACTCGGAGGCCACCGTCCCACTGGTGACCGTCATCACGCGGAAAGCCTACGGCGGGGCCTACGACGTGATGGCGTCGAAGCACATCGGCGCGGACATGAACTACGCCTGGCCGACCGCCGAAATCGCCGTGATGGGGCCGAAGGGCGCGGTGAACGTCCTCTACGACGACGAACTGGAAGACGCCGACGACGTGGAGGCCCGCCGGCAACAACTCATCGACGAGTACCGCGACGCCTTCGCAAACCCCTATACGGCGGCCAAGCGCGGCTTCGTCGACGATGTCATCGAACCCCAGGAAACCCGCCCGCGGCTCATCGACGACCTTGACCTCCTCCGGGGGAAACGCAAGGACCAGCCCGACCGCAAGCACGGCAACATCCCACTGTAACGATGGCCGCAGACACTGACTCGGCTGTCGACGCCGAACTGGTCGCGGAGATCGCTGCCCAGCTCGACGACGCGTCGACGGACGAGGCGGCCGCCATCGCCGTCGCCATCGGTGCACACCTCACCGACCGTCAGCGCGCGGCGGCAGCGGCCGCGGCGGCTGCGGCGGCAGACGACGGGGACTCCTGGGACGGCAGACAGTGGTCGTTCTCCGGGCGCGTTGAAGCCACGCAGAAGCGGTCCGTTCGGGTTCGCTCGGACGCGCCGACCGACCCCTGGAGCGCTGCCGGCCGCGCCGAACGGTTCTAATCGCGGACAGTTTTTTGTCAGTTGCTCGGCGACGCCCTGAGTCGGTTTGTGGTCATGTTCCATACTAACATGATTATATATGTAAGTTTGGCCGCTATCTGCGCATAGTTTTATGGGCCGACTCTCAGTATGAGGGCGTATGTTCGATAAGGTGCTCGTCGCTAATCGCGGGGAGATAGCGGTGCGCGTGATGCGCGCATGCGAGGAGTTGGGCATCGGCACAGTGGCCGTCTACTCTGACGCCGACAAGCACGCCGGGCACGTCCGGTATGCGGACGAGGCGTACAACGTCGGTCCGGCCCGTGCCGCAGACTCCTATCTCGACCAGGAAGCGATTATCGACGCGGCCAAGCAGGCCGACGCGGACGCCATCCATCCTGGGTACGGCTTCCTCGCGGAGAACGCCGACTTCGCGGAGCGCGTCCAGGAGACGGACGGCGTCACCTGGGTCGGCCCCGAGAGCGAGTCGATGGAGGCACTGGGCGAGAAGACGAAGGCCCGCAAGATCATGCAGTCGGCCGACGTGCCCATCGTCCCCGGGACGACCGACCCGGTCGATGACCCCGAGGAAGTCGTCGAGTTCGGCGAGGAAAACGGCTTCCCGGTGGCCATCAAGGCCGAGGGTGGCGGTGGCGGCCGCGGGATGAAAATCGTCCACGACCCTGAGGAAGCCGAGGAACAACTCGAAAGCGCAAAGCGGGAAGGAGAGGCGTACTTCTCGAACGATTCGGTGTATCTCGAACGGTATCTTGAGAACCCCCGCCACATCGAGGTCCAGATCATCGCCGACCACCACGGCAACGTCCGGCATCTGGGCGAGCGTGACTGCTCGCTCCAGCGCCGCCACCAGAAGGTCATTGAGGAGGGGCCATCGCCGGCCCTGAACGATGCGCTCCGCGAGAAGATCGGCGACGCTGCCCGACGCGGCGTCCGCGAATCGGACTACTACAACGCCGGGACTGTCGAGTTCCTCGTCGAAGAGGACACCGACCGCGAGCAAGGGGAACTGCTCGGCGAGGAGGCGAACTTCTATTTCCTCGAGGTTAACACCCGCATTCAGGTCGAGCACTGCGTCACCGAGGAGATCACCGACATCGACATCGTCAAGTGGCAACTTCGGGTGGCGATGGACGAGGAGATCACCTTCGAGCAGGACGACGTGGAGATCGAAGGTCACGCGATGGAGTTCCGCATCAACGCCGAGAACGCCGCTGACGACTTCGCGCCCGCAACCGGCGGCAGCCTCGACACCTACGACCCGCCGGGCGGTATCGGCGTCCGCCTCGACGACGCGCTCCGGCAGGGCGACGACCTCGTCACGGACTATGACTCGATGATCGCGAAGCTCATCACCTACGGCGGGGACCGTGAGGAGTGTATCGAGCGCGGGAAACGGGCGCTCAAGGACTTCGACATCGAAGGCATCCCGACTGTCATTCCGTTCCACCGCCTGATGCTCACCGACGAGAAGTTCGTCACCGGGACACACACCACGAAGTACCTCGACGAACACCTCGACCGCACGCGTATCGAAGAGGCGCAGGAGCAGTGGGGCACAGTCACCGAATCCGATGGCGACGAGGACGAGGAAGTCGTCGAACGCGAGTTCACCGTCGAAGTCAACGGCAAGCGGTTCCAAGTCGACCTCGAAGAGCGCGGCGCACCCCCGATCAACGTCGGCGACGTGGACGCCGACGGCGGGAGCCAGCCACAGCGGCCACGGGGCGGCAGTAGTTCAGACAGCGGAGGCGGCAGTGCCACCGCCGCCGAAGGGCAGGAAGTCGCCGCGGAGATGCAGGGGACGATTCTGGAGGTCAACGTCGAGGAAGGCGACGAGGTCGAGGCCGGCGACGTCCTCTGTGTGCTGGAAGCGATGAAGATGGAAAACGACATTGTCGCCGAACGCGGCGGCACTGTCAACGACGTAGCCGTCAGCGAGGGCGAATCCGTCGACATGGGCGACTTGCTCTTTGTGATCGGGTGAGCGAGCGGCCTGCCCGCCGCGCGCTGCAGACGCCTTTTATTCCGGCCGGTCGAAGCCCCCTCCATGAACGAGACACGCCACCGGGTACTCGATGCACTGGCAGACGGCCCTGTCTCGGGGCCGACCCTCGCCGACGAACTGGACATCTCCCGCTCTGCGGTCTGGAAGCACGTCGAAGCCCTGCGTGACGAGGGGTTCGAGATCCGCAGCGACGATGCGGGCTACGTCCTCGATTCGGTACCGGAGTTCGGGGCGAGCGCGGTCGAATACGGCCTCGACGCGCCGTTCTCCGTCGAGTACCACGACAGCATCCCCAGCACGAACGCTCGTGCCCGCGACCTCGCGGCGGAGGGGGCGTCGGACGTCGTAGTGCTGGCCGACGAACAGACCGGCGGCCGGGGGCGACTCGACCGCGATTGGCACTCGCCGAGCGGCGGGGCCTGGCTCTCGGTGCTGTTCCGGCCCGACGTGCCGATGGCCCACGCGCCGGTGTTCACGCTCGCGGCGGCCGTCGCGGTGACGCGGGCGGCCCGCGAGGCCGGCGTCGACGCCAGCATCAAGTGGCCCAACGACGTGCTCGTCCGGCGCGGCGAGGAAGAACGCAAGCTAGTCGGCATCCTCACCGAGATGGAAGGCGAGGCCGACCGCGTCTCGTGGGTCGTCGTGGGCATCGGCGTCAACGCGAACGTCGACCCCGCGGACTTGCCCGACGAAGCGAACCCGACGAGTCTCTCGGCCGAGCGCGGCGAGCCGGTCGACCGACGGCTGTTCACCCAGCGACTGCTGGAGGAGTTCGACTCGCTGCGCCAGGACACGGAGCAGGTCGTCGAGGCGTGGCGGGAGTACGCGACGACGCTGGGACAACAGGTCCGGGTCGAGACGCCGGGCGGCCCCATCGAGGGCGAAGCCGTAGATATCCAGTTCCCGGGCGCGCTCGTCATCGAGACAGAATCTGGGACAGAAGTCGTTTCAGCGGGAGATTGCGAACATCTCCGTCCGGTTACGGAGTGAGGGCGACGACAGGAGACACGTCACTGTGGGACGCCGGTAGGCTGTTCGTCCTCCGAGATATCCTGTGGCGTCGTCTCGACCGGAACAGTGACGACCGGGACGTGGGCCGACCGGACGACCCGTTCGGCGACGCTTCCCAGCAGCAGACGGTCGATGCCGCCGCGTCCATGGGTCCCCATCACGATGAGGTCACAGTCGTGCTGGCTCGCGTAGTCGATGATTTCCCGGCTCGGGCTTCCCTCGGCTGTGGCTCGCGTGACAGTCACATCGTCGGCAACGAGGCGCTCAGCCATGTCCAGGGCCATCTCGCCCTCGCGGTGGAGCGAATCGGTGACGCTCTCCCACGTCGGTTCGTGCGGGAGCGTCGAGAACCGGCCGGTGTCGACGACGTACAGCGCGTGAATCTCGCTGTCGTGGGTCGTCGCAAGTGTTTCAGCGTGTGTGAGTACCGCTTCCGACCCCGGCGAGCCGTCTGTCGGCACCAGTATCCTGTCGTACATGCTGTACTATTGTCTGGCTGAAGGGATATAGTTTGGTAACAGGCAACATACAACAATCGAGCAGGATAGAGCTCAGTTCAGCTCTCGGTCCCGTTCGTACTCTGTTGCCCCGGAGCCATCCAGCGCCGGTTCGTCGAGGGCCTGTTCGAGCCGTCGTTCCAGTTCGGCTTCGGTTATCTCCCCGTTGGCGTAACGCTCGGACAGCCGTTCGACAGGGTCTGTCTCGTCGGCACTGGGCGCACCTGCTGTGTGCGTGGCCTGCGTCTGTGACACGTCAGTGGTCGACGCCGTCGCCTCGTCCTGACCGATGAGTCTCGACGCAAACCAGTACACGGCGTAGCCGATAGCCGCCAGCACCCCGATAGTAGCCGCCAGGGAGACGATACCGAATGCGAGGCCGACAAGGCCCCAGAACAGTCCGAACACGAGTCTCACAGCGGCAAGAACGACAATCAGCGACACGACTCCGAGCAGGCCATACAGGAGTATCTTCAGTGGTGTGCTCAGGGCGCGGTCGGTGGTGGAGGGCATCGCCCAAGGATACTATTCCCGCAGTGATAAGAATTATTCCGTCCCGGGGTGGACGACCCGCCGAACGTCGGCCGTCTCCGCCCGGCGAACGACAGCCCGAACCGGGTTTCGCGCCCCGGAGAGGTTGTCCGAATCCCCGTCGAGAACGAGCAGGCGTGCCGGCTGCCCGGGCTTGACCAGACCGCCGCCAAGCCCAGCGATTTCAGCCCCGTTGACTGTGGCCATCCGCAGTACCTCACGGGCGGAAATGTCGTACAGCTTCGCGGTAAACTCCATCTCGCGGAACATCGACGGGCTGTTGAGCATGACGTTGTCCGTCCCGAGCGCGACTGTCGTCCGGTCGGCCAGTTCCTCGACCGGCGGACGGCCCACGTCGGTGACGATGTTCGACCGGGGACAGACGACGACGGGGATTTCGCTGTCGGCGACCCGTTCGAGATGCAGCGACTCGGCGTGAACCATGTGGACGAGGAAGTCGGGGTCAAGGTCGAGCGCGGGGTTGATGTCGGAGCTGTCGACCTCGCCCGCGTGGATGCCGAACAGCTTCCCGGCCTGTCGTGTCGCGCGCCGTTCCGCCCCGAACTCGCTGTCGTTGGCCCCGCTCGCGCCAAAGCCGTCGGCCAATTCCATTGCATCGGTCGTCTCGCGTCCGAGAATGACGCTGTCGAGGTCTGAACCCGCCAGCGCGTCCTGTATCGCGCGGACGCCCTCAACGCCGCCCTCCCGGAACTCGATGAACGCGCCAGTCCCGGACTGCTCCATGAACGACAGCGTCCGCGCCATCGCGGCCACCAGTTCGTCCCGGCTCGCATCGCGGAGTAATCGGTGTTTCAGGCCGTCCGGCGGCGCGACCAGTTCTTCCAGCGAGAGCCCCTCTCCGGCCTCCTTGGCGATTGAATCGCCGATGTGGGTGTGGGCGTTGACGAACGCCGGGACCACGATGTCGTCGCTGTCGACCGCGGTCTCCTCGACGGCCGCTATCTGTCCGTTCTCGACGACGACGCGGCCCTCGATGGCCTCGAACGACCGGCCCGTCAGAATCGTCCCCTGGAGAATCATACTCCCTGTTCGCCCGTTCTCTCAGTTAAATTCATCGAGGGTCGCATGGAGGCCCGGCCGCACGTCCCGGACTCTGGCTCCGTCGAGGTCGAGTCCCAGTTCGCGGATCGCCGCCGCGCCGACCCGCTCGCTCTCGTCTTCCGGCGCGTAGACGCCGAGCCGCCACTGGTCGCGCTGGGCGGCGCGGATGGCGTTGACCAGTGTCGACTGCTCGCCGAGCCGGCGGACGTCGCCGTTGACGAGGACGCGGCTGCTCGACTCGGTCATCGACGGTTCGGGCGGGATATCGAGCACAACAGCGTCGCTGTCGACGTTCGCTTCGTCGGCGATAGCCTGCTCCATCGCGCCGACCGCTTCGTGGTCGGCCGCCAGAATCTCGTCGGGCACGGCACCCCACTCCGCCCAGACGGCGCGCTTGTACAGGTCCCGCTGACTCAGCCGCCGGGCGTACGCTTCCGTCGCGTCACACTGTCGGAGCGCCACGAGCAGGTCGTTGTCGTCCCATCGGCGAAGCGCCTCGGCCGTCGTGTCAGTCGCGGCGAGCAGTTCCTCAGTCCCCCGGCGCAGCATCGACTTGGCAATGCGGGCGACGTGGTGCTGGTAGACGGTGGGGTTCATCAGCGCCCGCGCGAGCAGAAGCGACTCGGCCGTCTGGACGTTCCCCTCGTCCAAGACGAGTTCGCCGTCGACGAAACACAGCTCCCGGACCAGCCGCTCGTGGTCGATGGTCCCGTAGGGCACGCCCGTGTGGTGGGCGTCACGGACCAGATAGTCCATCCGGTCGACGTCCAGTTCGCCGGAGACGAGCTGGCCCAGTTCGCCTTCGCCAGCAACGAGGCCGGCCACGCGGTCCGGGTTGAGGCCGTGTTCCGAGAGCACCCGCGCGACAGGACCGTCACCGAGCAGTTCGTCCACGTCGTCGTGGTACTTGCCTGTCCGACGGTGGATGAGCGCCTCGACGTTGTGGCTGTACGGCGAATGTCCCACGTCGTGGAGCAGTGCCGCGGCGCGGACCCGTTCGGCCTGCTGGCCCTCAATGCCGAGGTGAGATAGTGCCCGGTCCGCGAGGTGATAAACACCCAGCGAGTGCTCGAATCGAGTGTGGTTCGCCGAAGGGTAGACTAGCGTCACCGTGCCGAGCTGGGAGATGTGCCGAAGCCGCTGGACCGGCGGTGTATCGAGCAACGCCGCCGCGACGCCCTGAATCTCGATGTGGTCGTGGACGCTGTCCTTGATTGTGGTCATTGCCCGGGTCTACGGCGGCGGCCGGCAAAATCGTTCGCCACCGCCCGCGCTGAGAGAGCGGTCGCTTATCGGGGGACCCAGCCGTAGATGTGGTTCAGCATGACGTAGGTCACGAGTCCGAGAAAGAGGCTCAGCCCCCAGGCCGAGACGGCGATGCGGCCCACGCGAGCGTGAATCGTCTCCCTGAGTTCAGCGGGAGAGTGTGTCAGCCCGAGCACGACCGCGTGAACGACGACGGGCACGGACACCGCGGACAGCAGGATGTGGATGGCGAGCATCACGATGTACGCCGTCCAGACGATCCCCTCGGCGACGATCTCCTTCTCGAAGCCGCCGCCGACTTTGAGAATATACAGCGCCAGAAACACCATGATGAGGGTGAAGGCGGTTAGCATCGCTGCGCGGTGTTTCTGTACTTGGTCGTTCTTGATGAAGTAGACGCCGGCGACGATTGCGAGCAAGGCGATACTGTTGACGACGGCGATTGCGTCACCCAGCAGGATGACGGTGTCGTTCGAGAACTCGGGGAGGGGTAATACGCCACCGAACGCGCCGAACACGAGCGCGTAGCCAACGACCGAGACGACAGCGGTGACGAGCCGCGGACGAGCGCGGGCACGCGACTGGAGTGTGTCTGCGACGGCCATAGCAACAGTTCAGGACCGGAGTGGTAACTGTGTTCTGAAACGGGCGGGAACAGCGGCGCGATTGCGAGCCGGAGCGGTGGCTGCTGACTCGGAAAAACGGCGGGAAATCCGATAGAAGCGTGGCCGAATCAGGCGAAGGTCCGGGAGACGTCCTCGTCGTCGGTCTCCTCCTGCTGGATCTTCTCCCAGGCGTTGTGGAAGTCAGCCATCGTGACCTCGGTGCGATCGTCGCGGATGGCGAACATCCCGGCCTCGGTACAGATGGCCTTCACGTCCGCACCAGAGGCGTCCGTTATCTCCTCGGCCAGTGCCTCGAACTCCACGTCGTCGGAGACGTTCATGCTGCGGGTGTGGATCTGGAAGATCTGCTTGCGGCCCTCAACGTCGGGGTTCGGGACTTCGATGAGGCGGTCGAAGCGGCCGGGGCGGAGGATGGCGCGGTCGAGCATGTCGAAGCGGTTCGTCGCGGCGATGATACGGATGTCGCCGCGGTCGTCGAAGCCGTCCATCTCCGAGAGCAGTTGCATCATCGTCCGCTGGACCTCGGCGTCGCCGGAGGTCTTCGACTCCGTCCGCTTGGCCGCGATGGCGTCGATCTCGTCGATGAAGACGACGGCGGGCTCCTCCTGACGGGCCAGTTCGAACAGGTCGCGGACGAGCTTTGCGCCCTCGCCGATGAACTTGTGGACCAGCTCGGAGCCGGCCATCTTGATGAACGTCGCGTCGGTCTCGTTGGCGACGGCCTTCGCCAGCATCGTCTTGCCGGTGCCGGGCGGACCGTGCAGCAGGACGCCGCTCGGCGGGTCGATGCCGACGTCTTCGAACATCTCGGGGCTCTTCAGCGGCATCTCGACGGTCTCGCGGACCTCCTCCATCTGCTCTTCGATGCCGCCGATGTCGGCGAAGGTGACGTCCGGCGACTGGTCGACCTGCATCACGCGGGCGCGAACGTCGGTCTCGTCGTCGAGCTGTTTGACGATAGAGAGCGAGTTGTTGACGGCGACGCGGTCGTCGGGTTCGAGGTCCTCGCGCATCTCGTCAGTGACCTCTGTCAGGGCCTCCTGGTTGTTGCCGTGCTGTTTGATAATCACGCCGTCACTGGAGAGTTCCTGAACGGTCGCGACAAACAGCGGTGACTGCTTGAGCTTCTTGTTCTCGTGCGTAAGCCGTTCGAGCTTCTGCTGGTACTTGTTGTTTTCCGCGTTCGCGTCCAGCAGCTTGTCGCGCATCTCCTCGTTCTGCGATTCGAGCACCTCTAGCCGCTCCTGCAGCGCCTCGATCTTCTGTTGCTGAGACGCGTCATCGTCGTACGGCATATCGACCTCGTCGACGGTGTCGGTCATTACGACGCCTTTAGTAGGTGTACCGTTATGAGGCTTCGGGTAGTCCCAGAAACTGTATCGCCCGGCGTTCGTCCGGAGGGGGCCGCTACTGGCCGCTTCCTGTCCGTAGGTCTCAAACCGGCACGTTTCTTGGCCCCCATCGAAAACATCTGTCTATGCCAACCGACCGCGAAGAAGTCATCATCGTGGGCGGGGGCGTCGCCGGACTTTCGGCGGCGATATACACCGCTCGCGCCGACCTGTCGACTCGGATTATCTCGACCGGTGAGTCGATACTGAACCGCAACGCACACCTGGAGAACTACCCCGGATTCCCGGCGGGAATCAACCCCCGGCTCTTGCTCGAACTCATGCGGGCACAGGCGCGGCGCGCCGGCGTCTGGTTCATCGACGGCGAAGCCGAGCAGGTGACGGAAACTGCGGAGGGCTTCGAGGTAACCTGTACCGACGGCGAGTCATACGACGCGACGCACCTCATCGCCGCGTCCTGGTCGGACCCGTCGTATCTGGAGGGGCTGGAACTCTCGCTCATCGACCGCGGGTCGAAGCAGTTCATCTCGACCGACGAGCAGGGCCGGACCGATATCGAGGGGCTGTACGCGGCCGGCCGGCTGGCCGAGCAGCATCACCAGACCATCGTCGCCGCGGGCCACGGCGCACAGGTCGGGCTGACACTGCTAGAGGACTCAGACATCGACTTCTATCACGACTGGACCGCGCCGGAGGGGTATTTCACCGGCCGCGACCGCCCGGTTCCGCCGGGCTGCGAGGAAATCGACGAGGAAGAGCGCAAAGAACGCGAACAGGAGTCACTGGAGGTCATGCGGCGGTACTTCGAAGAACCGATGCCGGGCGAGCCGACGATGCACCCGAGTGTCGACCAGGATTCAGACTGACCCCGTTTCGAGCGAGCGTGCAACTGACTGCAGCCGTTCGATTCGCTCGGCTGTCGGCGGGTGTGACCGCGCTTCGATAGACAGGGAATCGCTCGACGCCGCCGTGTCGAACCCGTGTGGGAGAAAGCACAGTCCGCGGACGCCCGCGTACGCGGTGCGCTTATCGGTCCCCGGCCGTTCGTCATTTCCTTCGAGTGTCTCTAACGCCTCGACGAGCGCGGCGGGGTCGCCGGTCAACTGGGCCGCGCTCCGGTCGGCGGCGAACTCCCGAGCGCGTGACAGCGACCGGCCGAGGACGACGACGGGGGCAGTGAACACGCCCAGCGCGACGCCGCCGAACAGGACTGTCACCGCGAACAGGAACAGGAAACCAAGCGTGAACGAGAGGCTTCCGACGGGGGCCGCGAGCACCCGGGCGCTGCACACGTACGCGAAGCCGAGCGCGACCAGCCCGAGCGCATAGCGACTCCCGCTCCCGCCGGGGAGGAGGTCATCAAGCGGGTCGTACTCGCCGTTTGTCAGCGACGGGAGGAAACTGGCCAGCGTCATGACGGTCGCGTCGCGGTTGGCGACGTGCATGAGTTCGTGGGCCAGCACCGCGTCGAGTTCGTCACCTCCGAGCGTCGCCAGCAGTCCCTCGCTGACGACCACCGTCGCGCCGCCGAGCGTCCCGATGGCGAAGCTGTTTGGCACGTCGGCGTCTGCGACGGCAATCCGTGGCGGCGTGAGGTCGGCCAGTTGCGCGAGCCGCTGCACCCGTTCGTGGAGGTCGGGGTACTCCTCGGGACCGACGATGCGAGCGTCGACCTCGACCATTGTCTGGGCTCTGGTGTATCGCAGCTGTGCCCAGACAAACGCGACGAGGGCAGGGGCGAGAACAGCCACCCACCAGGCGATGCGTGCCGACGCCCCACCGAACGGGAGGTGAGCCGCGACAGCATCCCGCACCGGCGCAAGCCAGGGTGTCAGGAGCACCGCCGCGGTCGCGACCACAGCGATGTCGACGGCGAGGAGGAGCAGGAGAGTCCACAGCATCCGGCGAGTCAGTGTCCGCATAGAGGTAGTTCTGCTATACCCACAGCGGATGAAAGGTTTTCTGTTCGGACAGTCCAGCAGTGAGGGAAAATATTTATCCTGTCACCGGAAACGGTGCTACAGTGTCAACAAAGCTGGTTCGTGCCGCCCTCGCCCTCCTCTGTGCGGTCGCTGTCCTGTTCGGCACGGCGCTGTTTCCCGGCGCGCTCGGCGTCGAGTTCGAGTCGAGCGGTCCCCTCGACAGCCGAGCGAGCGAGCCGGTCACGCCCGACGGAACAGCACCCGACGACGTCGACAGTGGGCCGACGCCGGTAGCGACGAGCGATGGGGCAGAGACGACGCCGAGGACGAGCGACGAGCCGGCAGCGACAGCGACGCCAACACCGACGGAGACGGCGACAGCGACGCCGGTAGCCGGTGAAGGCGAAGACAGCGGGTCCCCAGTTCTGGTGAAACTGATCGGGCTGGCGCTTATCGGCGGGTTCGGCGCCGTCGCGGTCGGTGTCATCCGGGCGGCATCAGACCCGGAACGCGACGGGTCGACAGACGCCGGACTACTCCTGCATCCGCTCCTCGACAGATTGGCCGGGACAGTCGTCTCGGCGGTTTCGAACGGCGCGGTTGGGCGGACCATCGGCCGGATTCCGAAGGTAACGACCGCCGCGCTGCTCTCGGGGTCGTCGGCGCTCTCACGAGTCGGGGCCGGTATCAGCGCCGTCTCCGGCGGTGTCCTGACCGGATTGGCGACGGGAATCGGGTCGGTCGGCACGATGTCACTGCGAGGGGTCGCCGGCCTGCCGAGTGCGCTCGGGTCGCTCTCGGTCGCGCCGTTCAGAGCCCTCAGGGGCTTCGGTGGGACCGGCGGCTTCCTCGCCTCAGTCCGAAGTGGCGTCGATAGCCCGCCGCTGTTTGGTTCGTCGGACTCGGAGCAGCGGCAGTCGACGGCCACCGAATCGACGGCAGAGGCGGACGACGGCCCGGACATCGATAGCCTGTCCATCCAAGAGGCCTGGGCACTACTGGCCGACCGCGTCTCCGTGTCGGACCCCGAGACGGCGACGCCCGGCGAGTACGCCCGCCGGGCTATCGACAGCGGACTTCCGGCAGAGCCCGTTCGACGGCTAACAACCCTCTTCCGCGAGGTCGAGTACGGCGGGCGGTCGGCGACCGGTGCCCGAGCCGAATCGGCCCGAAACGCCCTCAGACAGCTCCTCGGCGGAGGTGACGACTGATGAGCGATTCAGAGTCACGACAAGGTGAGACCGCCAGCGCAACCATCGACGTCAGCGTCGAACGCCCGACGCCGGGGCGCAAGTTCGTCCGGCACACGCTGTTGGGACTCGTCGCACTTGCCGGAGCGGTGTTCGTCGTTACTTTTCCCTCAGTCCTCCCAGATGTCGGCAGCGGGACGGCTAGACGGCTCCGGCTCGGTGCAAGTATCGGAGCCGTCGTAATCGGCCTCTTCGGTCTGTATACTGTCGTGTTGACACAGGAGTCGGACCTCCCGCCAGTGAAAGGGAGCCAGCCGCGTGACCCGTATCGTGACGACGGTACAGACGACGAGCCGGCAGAACTGCTCGACGAACTGCTGGAACCCGAGGCGACACAGGCGAAATCCGGCGATATGGTCGGCGATGATATCGACGAGCTACTCGCGAAGATCGACGGACGTGTCGACCCCTACAACGGCCTCGAAGCGAGCTATGCGTCCGAAGTCAGGAACAGGCTCCGCGAGGCCGCGAGACAGGTGCTGGTCGAAACGGCGGACATGTCGACGGAGGCGGCGGCCCGGGACGTCCGTACTGGCTCGTGGACGGACGACCGCCGGGCGGCCGCCTTCCTCGGCGGCCCGGACGCACCCGACCCGCCAATCGAGATGCAACTACGTGACTGGGCCAGCGGCGAGGGGTTCGACCGGAAAGTCGAAGCGGCGGCGACCGAGATACGACGGCTCCAGCGAGGTGAGGGTGCATGAGCACCCGAGAGACGACACAGCGAAACGTGGGCGTCTCGGCCGCGCTGGTGGCCGGCGGGGCCGGAATCGTCACCGGGAACCCGGCGGTTTTCATGGTCGCGGCAGTGGCGCTGGTGTACGCGGCCTATCAGGCGGCCATCGGCGACCCTGAACCGACGCTCACGGTCGAGCGTCACGTCGAACCGGCCGACCCGGTCCCCGGGTCGGAGGTGACAGTGACGCTGACGCTCACGAACGACGGGGACGCGACCCTGCCCGACGTTCGCGTCCTCGACGGCGTCCCCGAGCGGCTCGAAGTCGTGGACGGCTCCCCGCGCTTTGGTACCCATCTCGAAGCCGGGGCGTCGGGTTCGGTCACCTACACCGTCGAAGCCCGGCGCGGGGACCACGCGTTCACCGACGTAGCGGTCGTCTGCCGGAACCTGACCGGGACCGTCGAGTTCGCCGAGCAGGTCGCCGTCGAGACGACACTCTCGTGCAGTGCCAGCGTGGACACCGTCCCGCTTTCGGGACAGACACTCTCCCAGTCCGGGCGCGTGCCGACGGACGCCGGCGGGAACGGCCTCGCTTTCTACGCCATCCGCGAGCACCAGTCCTCAGACCCGATGAACCGCGTCGACTGGAACCGCCTCGCGAAGACCAACGAGCTGGCGACAGTCGAGTTCAAGGAGACGCGGGCGGCCACCGTCATCACGCTCGTGGATTCCCGACACCCCGTTGCGGGCGAGACGGGCACGCCCACGGCTGTCCAGTTCTGTGCCTACGCGGCCCAGCAGGTCGGCTCGGCGTTGCTGGACATGGACAACCGGGTGGGTGCCGCCGTCTACGACAGTTGTGAGACGCTCCAGCCGTCGGCCAATCGGGCACAGGAACAGCGATTGGAGGCGTTTCTAGAGGGGACTGTGAACGGGGCGGCCACCGGGTCGTCGGGGGCCCGCGGTTCATCGCTGCTCGACACCGGCACCCGAACCCGGCGGATGCAGTCGCCGACCGGGATGACAGACCGGTACGGCATCGCCGACGGCGGCGACGCGGTGGCGACGCTCGACCGCTCGATACCGAGCGAGTCACAGGTCGTGTTCTGTACGCCCCTGCTCGACGACCGGGCGGCCGATGCGGCGAAACGGCTCGCCGCGTACGGGCACGCGGTCACGGTCGTCAGCCCGGACATGACGACCGGGGACAGTCCGGGCAGTACCGTCGAACGAATCGACCGAACGGCCCGCCTCGACGACCTTCGAGGGAGGGTTCGGGTCGTCGACTGGACGCCCGCGGAACCGCTCGCCAAAGCCCTCATTCGCGCAACGGAGCGGTGGGCATGACGGAACTCGACAGTCGGCCGGCGGCATCGAGCGCGGCGCTGGCCGGAACAGTCGCGGTGCTCGTCTCGCTCGCCCTTGCCGTCGCTGTCGTGGACCCGATACTAGTCCTGACCGGCTTCGTCGGCGGGCTCTGTATCGCAGCTGGGGTCTGGGCGCTCCGTAGCGATACCCACGACCGCATCGCCGGCGGCAGCGTTGCCGTCGTCATCGGCGCGGGCGTGTTCTGTGGAACCGCGCTGTTGGCGACTGACTACTGGTCGCTCGTCGTGGCGCTCGGGTTCCCGCTGGCCGCCACACTCGTCGTCATCGACGCGAGTAGCGGACTGGTGCCGCCGACCGACGCGACGGACGAACTCACGGCGATGCTCGACGAGAGTTTCGTGGTACTGGTGGTCGGTATCTGCGCCACAATCGTCTGTGCCGTCGCCGCTGCCGTCAGGCTGCCCTGGGTGCTCGTCCGTGTCGTTGCCGGCTTCTCGGTCCAGCCGCTCGTGGGCTTCGTGACGCTACAGGTTGGTGTCCTCCTCGCCCTGTTGTTGCTGGACCGAGTCACGGAGACGCTGGAATCGTGGATTCCGGCACCCACGGCGACGACCGACCGGACGCTCGGGCGACTGGACCTGCTGGGGACGAGCTGGTGGGACGTCGACCGCTACGTCAAAGCCGCCGTGGGCCTGCAGTTGCTCGTGGCGTTTGTCCCGACAGCACAGGGACTGTTCGACCGCTTCCTCGATAGCCTCCCGGTGCTCGGCTCGGCCCTGCGGGTCGTTCTCAGTGGTCCGCTCCACCTCCCCCTTGTAGCCGGACTGCTGGCGTTACTGAGTATCCTCGTCGTCGAACGGCTCCGGCAGTGGCTGCTACAGTGGCTGGGGGACAACCCCGGACGGTTGCTGGCGCGGCAGACCGGCAGTATCGTGCTCCCAGTGGTGCTGCTGCTGGGCGCGCTGGTCCTTACGGCCGCTGGCGTGACCCGGCGGGTAGCACCGACCTATACTGGGGGCGGCCACTACGGCTCGGCGACCGTGGTCCTTCTCGGCGTCTTGGTTTCAGTCGTCGTCCTTCGTGGACTCGTCACGGTGCTGTCCGAACTAGTCGGTGCGGAGTTGCTGTCCCGACGTGTGGCGGGATTCGCGGCCGGGAGCGGACTCCTGTTCGTCATGACGCTGCTCGGAGCGGAGCGCGGACTCGCACCGATACTCGTTCTCGTCGGGAGCGCGGCGGCGCTGCTGGTCTGGGACGCCGGCGCGCACGCCAGCAGTATCGGCCACCAGCTGGGCCGGGACGCCGAAACGACGGACAGCGAGTTCGTCCACGTCACCGGCACTGCGGCCGTCCTCACCGGGGCTATCCTGCTCGTGATGCTCGTCAGGTACGTGCTCATCCCGGTCGCGGTTCCGACCACGTCGGCCGAGCTCTCGCTCAGCTCGGTGGTCGCGCTCGGACTGGTCCTGCTTGCGATAGCCGCCTTCACTCTCGCGCTGAACGCCCACGACGGGGGACCACGTACCAGCAGCGACAGGAGTGGTACGCGAAACGAGCAGCCCGCTACTGACGGCGACTAGGCCCGCCGGAGAGACAGGGGCTTTTACCCCCGCACCGCGAACCGGCAGGTATGCTGACCGGAGTCAACGTCGTCCTGGGGGTGTCGGGGTCTATCGCGGCCGTCAAGACGGTGGAGCTCGCACACGAACTCCGACGACAGGGGGCGTCCGTCCGGGCCGTGATGACCGACAGCGCGACGGGCATCGTCCACCCGTGGGCACTCGAGTTCGCCACGGACAACGAGGTTGTTGCCGAAATCACGGGCAGTGTCGAGCACGTCGACCTCTGCGGGCGCTCGGGCTGGGGGGATGTGCTCTTGCTCGCACCGGCGACGGCAAACACCGTCGGGAAGGTTGCGGGAGCCATCGACGACACACCTGTGACGACGTGTGCGACGACCGCTCTCGGCGCGGACGTGCCGGTCGTCGTCGCGCCGGCGATGCACGAACCGATGTACGACCACCCCGGCGTGCTGGACGCCATCGACCGCGTCGAGTCCTGGGGGGTCGACTTCGTGGACCCGCGGATCGAGGAAGGGAAAGCCAAGATTGCAACGGAGGAGGCCATCGTCACGGCGACTGCACGGGCCGCGGACGACCGGCCGCTTGCAGACGAACACGTCGTCGTGACCGCAGGTGCGACCACGGAGTCAGTCGACCCGGTGCGGACGCTCTCGAACCGCTCCTCGGGGCGGACCGGCCGGGCAGTCGCACGGGCCTGTTACGCCCGCGGGGCCGACGTGACGCTCGTCCACGACGGGCCAGACGTGCCGTACGCCACCGTCGAGCAGGTCGAATCAGCCGCGGAGATGACCGAGGCCGTTCGTCGGGTCGCCGACTCGGCCGACGCGCTGGTCTCGGCGGCCGCCATCTCGGATTACACCGTCGAGCAGGCACCGGAGAAAATCAAGAGCGGACAGGCGGAACTGACGCTGACGCTGCAACCGACGCCGAAGCTCATCGACACCGTTCGGTCGGCCCACCCCGACCTCCCTATCGTCGGGTTCAAGGTCGAAACGGAGGGTGACGACGAGACGCTGATCGAGCGCGCCCGCGAGATACGCGAGCGGGCCGGGCTGACTTTCGTGGTCGCCAACGACGCGAGCGTGATGGGGGCCGACGAGACGCGCGCCCTGCTCGTCGACGCGGACACGGCCACGGAGTACGTTGGGGACAAGGAGGGACTCGGCGCTCGTGTCGCTGACGAAATCGGTGACCATCTGTCCAGTCGTGGCTGACCGCGTAACCGATTACGAAATAGTTTTGCGTGTTCCGTTGCTCCGGTCCGATAACGACAGTACTGCCCGACGAACCGCTATTCGGAGTTTCTAAACAGATACTGTGACTGTACTACCACCCCGTCGCCTGCTCGTGCCAGTAGCCGATTCGGTGACGGTCCGTAACACCGTCGCCTACGCCATTGAACAGGCCGAATCGGCGGCCAGAGAGGGACAGCAACAGGTATCCCTGCACCTCGTCGCCGTCGCAAGCACGCGCGCCGTCGACCCCGACGCGCAGACGGAACTCGGACAGGCCAAAGACCTGCTCGACCGCATCGAGGTCTGGCTCGACGAGGATCTGGGTGCTGACCCACCGTCGAACCTCGACGTGGAACTGGGCGTCATCGGTGCCGACCGCTACCTGTTCAGCCCCGGCGATTACGCCGACGTCATACTGGCCTACGCCGACGAACACAGCATCGAACGGGTCGTCCTCGATCCGGAGTTCAACCCGGGCGGCACGACGCCGATGCTCCGGCCGCTCGAAGTCGAACTCGTCCGGGGCGATATCGACGTCGAGACCGCACCCGTCGAGCGGCCGGCGCGGTCGACCGCGCTCGCTCGCGCCGCGACGCTCCCGAAGTATCTCACCATTTTCGGGGCGTCGTACCTGTTTTATCTGCTGTTGAGTTCGTACAAACCGCTGGATTTCCTCACTGGCGCGATAACGGCGACTATCGTCACTGCATTGCTTGCGCCGATCGCGTTCAGTCGCCAGCCGTCGCTGACACGGGTTCCGGGGCAATTCGCCCGGATGGCCCTCTACATCCCGTACCTCCTCAAAGAGATCGCAATTGCGAACCTCGAAATCGCCTACGTCGTCTTGCACCCGTCGCTGCCAATCGACCCCGAGATGGTCGAACTGGAGGCGGCCATCTGGGGAGACGGGCCGGTGACGACGCTGGCAAACAGCATCACGCTGACGCCCGGGACGCTCACCGTCAGCGTCTCCGAACAGGCGTTCGATATCCACTCGCTCACCGGAAGTGCGCGCGAGGACCTGTTCGACGGCGGCCTCGAACGGGCCGTCCGGTTCGTCTTCTACGGCCGGGAGGCCGCAGCGATTCCCTCGCCGCGCGAACGGGGGCAGGGGGACGGCGACGGCACAATCGAGAGCGACATCGACGACCCGGAGGTGGCCGACGATGATTGAGTTCGAGGCGGCGCTGCTGGCGATCGCCAGCGCGTTCGTCCTGTTCGCTATCGTGTCGCTGTACCGCGTGTTCGCGGGGCCGACGGACCACGACAGAGTCATCGCGGTCAACGTGATGGGGACGAACACCGTCATCGCTATCGCACTCGTCTCCGGCGCGCTCGATAAGCCGCTGTTCCTCGATATCGCGCTCGTGTACGCCCTGTTGAACTTCCTGCTCTCGATAGCGTTCTCGAAGTTCAACGTCGAACACGGGGGTGTGCTATGACGCCGCTGGAGTGGGGGATCGTCGTACTCGCACTGGTCGGTGCGTTCTTCGCTGGTGTCGCCTCGGTCGGCATCGTCAGACTGCCGGACGTGTACACTCGGACGCACGCGGCCTCGAAGAGCGATACGCTGGGTGCCGTCCTCGCTATCGGGGCCGCCGCGCTCGCGATTCAGACCGACCTCGCGACGATCAAAGCCGTCTTCCTGCTGGTGTTTATGTTTCTAACGAACCCCACCGCCGCCCACGCCGTCGCACGGGCGGCACAGGACCAGGGTATCGAGCCGTGGACTGCCGGCGATGAGGAGGGCGAGTCATGACGCTCTCGCTCATCGAGGGAGTGTTGCTGGTGTTCGTATTGTGCTGTGCTATCGGCGCGGCCGTACTCCGTGACGTGCTGGCGTCGCTGATGGCGTTTGCCGCCTACAGCCTCGGCATCTCCATTATCTGGGTGATGCTTGAGGCCCCTGACGTGGGGCTGACCGAAGCGGCTGTCGGGGCCGGCATCATGACGATCCTGTTCATCCTGGCGCTGGCAAACACCGTTCGGCCACAGGAAAACGGCCTGTTCGAGTCGATCAGCGTCCCGACCGTCGTCCTGGTCGGCGCGTTCGTCGTCGTCATGATCGCGACGGTTCCGTCGCTGCCTGCCGTTGGGGCGGAGGGCGCGGCAAACCCCGTCGTCAGCGGCGAGGTAACACAGCACTACATCGACAACGCATACGCGGACACGGAGGTCCACAACGCGGTAACGGCCGTGCTCGCGGCCTACCGTGGATTCGACACGCTTGGTGAGGCGGTCGTAGTCTTTTCCGCCGGCGTGGCGGCACTGACCGTCCTCAGACAGGAGGTGTTCGCATGAGTAGCGACGAGCGAACCGGGCTCTATGTCGAGAGCACGATCATCATGACGACGGTCCGCGTGGTGTCGCCGTTCGTCCTCACCTTCGCGCTGTTCGTGATGTTCCACGGCGCGAACTCCCCCGGCGGGGGATTCCAGGGCGGGGTCATCGCCGGGTCGGTCGTGATGATGCTCGCCTTCGCCTACGGCATCGACGCGGCCCGGGAGTGGCTCGACGTCCGCGTCGTCGCCGCGCTCGCGTCCGGCGGCGTGCTCACGTTCGCAGCAATCGGTCTGGGAACGATGCTCCTGGGCGGGAACTTCCTCGAATACCACCTGTACGAACAGTTCATCTCGCATGTGGTCGCTTACGCCATCGAACTCGTCGAACTGGGCATCGGTGGCATCGTCGCCAGCGTTGCCATCGGCCTCTTTTTCCTGCTCGCGGCCGGGTTCGGCCACGCCGTCGACGCACCGGAGGATGAGAGCTAATGTTTGAACTGCTGAACTCACACTACAACTACTTCGCGGTGATGCTCCTGCTGGGTATCGGCCTCTACATGCTCATCGAGTCCCAGAACCTCGTGAAGAAGGTCATCGGGATGAACATCTTCCAGACGGGCATCTTCCTGTTTTTCATCACGCTCGCGTTCCGGGCCGGCGGGGATCCGCCGATAATCAAGGAGGGTGGCGGCCCCTACGTGAGCCCGCTGCCACACGTCCTCATCCTGACCGCTATCGTCGTCGGGGTGAGCCTGACCGCCGTGGCGCTGGCGCTTATCATCCGCATCTACACCGAGTACGGGACGCTGGACGAAGACAAACTCAAACAGCTCTACTATGATTGAACAACTCCCTGTGTTACTGGTGGTCCTGCCGATTATCGGCGGCGCGGTGCCGCTGGTCGCCAGCCTCGTCAGCGACCGGGCAGGGTGGCCAGTCGCGACGCTGACGCTCGTCGGCCAGGCCGGTCTGGCCGGGCTGCTCGCGTGGACTGTCAGCGCGAGCGGGACCGTTTCCTACGCGGTCGGTGGTTTCGCCGCCCCGTACGGCATCGAACTCGTCGTCGACGGGCTCTCGGGGGCCGTCGCCCTGCTCGTGGCCGTCGTGTCACTGGGCGTGCTCGCGTACGCCCGACAGGCCGGCCCGCACTCGAACGCCTTCTACGGCCTGTACCTGCTGCTGGTCGCCGGCCTGACGGGGATGACCGTCACCGGCGACGTGTTCAATCTCTACGTGTTCCTCGAAATCACGGGGCTTGCAGCGTACGGCCTCGTAGCCAGTGGCCGGGACGCGAGCGCCGCCGTCGCGGCGCTGAAGTACCTCATCATCGGGACCGTCGGGGCCTCGCTGTATCTGCTCGGCGTTGGCTACCTGCTCGCGGCGACGGGGACGCTCAACATGGCCGATCTGGCGAGCAAACTCGGGGAGATGGCGGCCTACGACTCGACGCTCGTCCTGACCGCGTTCGGGCTGATGATCGGCGGGCTGACGGTGAAAGTCGCCCTGTTCCCGCTGCACACCTGGCAGCCAGACGCCTACGCGAACGCGCCGGACACCGTGAGCGCGTTCATCTCGGCGCTCGTCTCGACGGTTTCGGCGTACGCGCTCGCTCGCCTGCTGTTTTCCGTGTTCACCGTTGAGTTCCTGACGGCCGTGCCCGTCGCTCGCTGGGCACTGGTCGGCCTGGCCTGCGTGAGCATCATCGCGGGGAGCGCACTCGCCGTCTCACAGGACAGCGTCCAGCGGATGCTCGCGTACTCTTCGGTGTCGCAGTTCGGCCTCGTCGTCGCCGGATTCGCCATCGCGACCCCGCTGGCCGTCGTCGGCGCGACCGTCCACCTGCTCGGCCACGCAGTGATGAAAGGCGGGCTGTTCGCGGCAACGGGGGTCATCGAGCGTAAGACGGGCGCGACGACGGTGAACGGCTACGCCGGGATGGGGAGCCGCGTCCCGATTTCGGCGTTTTGCTTCGCCGTGCTCTCGCTGGCGATGGTCGGCGTGCCGCCGGCGGTCGGTTTCGTCGGCAAGTGGTACATCGTCCTCGGCGCGGTCAACGCCGAGAACTGGCCCGTCGTGGCCGTGTTACTCGCGAGTACCCTGCTGACGCTCGCGTACTTCGCCCGCCTCGTCGAGCGGCTCTACTTCGCCGAGGCGACCATCCACTCGGAGGAGACACCTGCTGAGGCTCCCGTGACGGACGGGAGCGGACAGGCGGTCTCGTTCGGGATGATCGCCGTCGTCGTCATCGCGGCCGCACTCGCGGTCGCGCTGACCGCAGCCGTACCGGAGTTACAAGCAATGCTTGAGGACACACTTCCACCCCTTCTAAACCAATGACTGATTCGCTACGCCCAATCCTGGCAATCCTCGTCTCGGCGGTGGCCATCCCCGCGATTCTCTCGCTCAAGGGCCGACCAAACGTACGGGAGGGGGTGACCCTATTCGTCGCGTTCGCGAAGTTCGGGATCATTGCGAGCATGGTCCCTGGCGTCCTGAGCGGGACAGAGTACGAGTTCGCAATCGGACAGTTCGCCACTGGAATCGAACTGGCGTTCAGCGTCGACCCGCTCGGGTTGCTGTTTGGCCTGCTCGCGAGTCTGCTGTGGATCGTCACGAGCTTCTACAGCATCGGCTACATGCGCGGGCTGAACGAACACGCCCAGACCCGATACTTCGCCTCCTTCGCCGCCAGCCTCGCGTCGGCTATCGGCGTCGCCTTCGCGTCGAACCTGCTGACGCTGTTCGTCTGTTACGAACTGCTGACGGTGTCGACGTACCCGCTCGTCACCCACGACGAGACAGACGAGGCCCGCGCCGCCGGCCGGAAGTACCTCGCGTACACCTTCGGCGGCGGCGTCGCTGTGCTGGGCGGGACCGTCCTCGTGTTCGTCCTCGCCGGGACGACCGCATTCACGCCCGGTGGCCTCGAAGGCCTCGCGACGGCCGACCCGACGTTAGCGCGGGCGGCCTTCGCCCTGCTTGCGGCCGGTTTCGGCGTCAAGGCCGCACTGATGCCGATGCACTCCTGGCTCCCGGATGCGATGGTCGCGCCGACGCCGGTGTCGGGCCTGTTGCACGCCGTCGCCGTCGTCAAAAGCGGCGTGTTCGGTATCGCCAGGGTCGTCCTCGACGTGTACGGAACCGGAACGATGGAGCAACTCGGCGTCGGCCTCCCGCTCGCCGCGATTGCGGCCTTTACCCTCCTGACAGCGAGTATCATCGCGCTCAGACAGGACAACCTCAAGCGGCGGCTGGCGTACTCGACGATAAGCCAGCTCTCCTATATCGTACTGGGACTGGGTCTACTCCACGGACAGGCGCTGACCGGCGGCCTGCTCCACATCCCCGCCCACGCGTTCATGAAGCTCACCCTGTTCTTCTGTGCCGGCGCGATCCACGTCGAGACCCACACCGACGACATCAGCGACATGGCCGGCATCGGGAAGCGGATGCCGCTAACGATGGCCGCCTTCGCCGTCGCTGCGGCCGGAATGGCCGGGATTCCGCTGGTCGCTGGCTTCGTCAGCAAGTGGTATCTCGTCATCGGCGCGCTGAGTCTCGATGGCGGGCTCGTATTCGCCGCCGCGTTGCTGGTCTCCGGCGTGCTCAACATCGCGTACTTCTGGCCCATCGTCTACCAGGCGTACTTCGAGTCGCCGGAGAGCCACGACGAGAAGCCGCTCATCGGGGGACCACTTGGCGGACGAGACGAGGTTCGGGCCGACGGCGGTGAGGACCACGAATCGGGCGCTGCCGACGGTCACTCCGACGAGGGCGATGTTCCGGACCCACAGCACGTCGACCATCTCGGCAAGCACCACGAAGAACACGAACACCACGGCGGCCCGCCCGCAGGCGGCTGGGACGACCGCGGCTGGCGCGGCGGCGAGAGTACGTGGTTTATGCTCGGGCCGATACTCACCGCAGCCACGCTGTCGCTCCTGCTGGGGACGGTGCCACACACGGCGATCTTCCTGCAAATCGTCGATACTATCGTCGAGAATCTCCCGGGGGTGGTCGTCTAATGTCGATGCTGACGACGGTTCCGCCGGTGGTCATACTGCTCGCGCTGGCAATCGTCGTGTCTCGACTCCCGCGGCGTGCCGGACACGCGGTCGGTGCGCTCGTCCCGGCGCTGGCGGTGCCATGGGCAGTCATGGTCCCTGAGGGTGCACACCTCCATGTAGACAGCTTCCTTGGCTTTGAGGCCGTCCTCCTGAACGTCGACCCGTTCTCCCGGCTGATGGGCATCATCTTCGGCCTCATCGCCGCCGTCGCTGTGCTCTACTCCTACGCCAGCGAGGCCGACACGACACAGACCGGCTTTGCCCTTTCGTACGTCGCGACCAGTTTCGGAGCCGTCTTCGCTGGCGACTGGCTGACGCTCATCTTCTTCTGGGAGCTGATGGCCGTCACGAGCACGCTCCTGGTGTGGCACTACGGCGGTAAGGCGGTCCGGGCCGGCTTCCGGTACGCACTGCTGCACGGCCTGGGCGGCACGCTGTTGATGGCCGCCATCCTCCGGCACTACGTCGAGGTGGAGACGTTCCTGTTCGCGTCGGTGCCGGGCGGCCCGGAGACGGCCGGCATCACGTCCGGGCTGGCCGCCGCGCTGGCCGCTATCGGTATCGGCGTCAACGTCGGCTTCGTCGGCCTGCATGCGTGGCTACCCGACACCTATCCGCGCCCGCACATCGCCGCCAGCGTCTTCCTCTGCGTGTTCACGACAAAGACCGGCGTCTACGGGATGTACCGCGCGTTCCCCAACGGCCACGAAGCCATCGCGTACATGGGCGGCGGGATGGCTATCTTCGGCGCGCTGTTCGCACTGTTCCAGAACGACATGCGGCGGCTCCTCTCCTATCACATCCAGTCCCAGGTCGGGTACATGGTCGCCGGCGTCGGTATCGGCTCGCCGCTCGCTCAGGCCGGCGCGTTCGCGCACGTATTCAACCACATCCTCTACAAGGGGCTGCTGTTCATGACCGCCGGTGTCGTCATCTACCGAACCGGTACGGAGAGCCTGAAGAAACTCGGCGGCCTCTGGCGAGAGATGCCTATCACCGCTGGGGCGTTCTCCGTCGCTGCGCTGTCTATCGCCGGCTTCCCCGGCTTCAACGGGTTCGTCAGCAAGGGCATCATCATCTCTGGAAGCCACTACACCTTCGGCAAGGGACCGCTCCCACTCGGTGAGTTCTATACGCTCGAGTGGATGCTGCTGCTGGGCGGCGTCGGCACGTTCATGTCGTTCATCAAGTTCGGCTACTACGCGTTCTTCCACGGCGAATACGACGGCAGCGTGCCGGACGCGAACCGCGGCCAAAGCATCGCCATGGTGTCCGTAGCCGCGCTCTGTATCATCTACGGTGTGTACGACACAGCCCTGTTCACTATCCTTCCGTTCGACGTGACGAGCGGGGCCGTCGTCGACCACGTCTACGAGACCTACACCATTCCCCATCTCATTGAGGGAGTCGCGCTCGCTGTCCTCGGACTGGTCGGCTTCGCGGTGACAAAGAAGCCCCTCTCGAAGCTCGGCCGCGTCCCGGACGTCGATTCGCTGTACAACCCCGCCGTCTTCTATGGCTCCCGCGGCCTCGTCGTCGGCGTGACCGAACTGTACGCCGCCGTCGACCGTGCAGTGGTCCGTGCGACGGGCATCATCACGCGAACAGTGACTTCCCCGAACGACGTGGTTGCACGGCTTCGTGACGACGACAGCCTCGCACATCCGATGCGGGCCGGTATCGGACTCAGCATCCTCATCCTCGCAGTCTTCGTTACGGTGGCACTGCTGGCCCTTTCATGATGTTCTAAAAACACCTTCTGTGATAATTGAGGGCACAGTCGGGGATATTTGGGTTCAAACACCTCAAAATAGTTGTTAGCAGGTGAGGTGATTACAGTCTCTGATAATACAGGTGCAGACTTATATATCTCCATAGCTACGATTCGATAAGCACGGCATAACAGGGGGACCTGTTGATGCGTGCGGACACAACAATGGAACTCAAACGATTCTTCAACGACGACGATGCTGTGTCGCCGGTCATCGGGGTCATCCTGATGGTCGCAATCACGGTCATTCTGGCCGCAGTAATCGCCTCCTTTGTGCTTGGTCTCGGTGACCAGGCACAGCAGGCAACGCCGCAGGCTAGCTTCTCGTGGGACTTTGATGAGAGTACAGGAGCCGATGGCTACGGTGTTGTGACAATAACTCATGACGGAGGAGATACGATCAATGGAGATGAACTCTATGTACGTGGAGAAGGAATCACAGATGCAGATGCCTCTTCACCAGGAGCAGACATCTCCGACTCTGATAAATATGATCTTGACGCGGACACTCCTAACGACCCAACCTTCGGGAACAGCAATACCATAGGTGCAACCGAAGTTTCAGCGGGAACTTCAATGAATGTCGCTGTGACGGACGCTTATGACCTAAGAGTGGTCTACGAGACTGCAGAAGGCGACTCCTCTGCAACACTCGCACAAGACTCTGGTCCGCAGGCGTAATTTATTCCGACTTTTTGATTTTTATAATCGACGAGCAACAGCACTCTCTCCACGATACTTTTATTGCCAGATATCTAGTGACTGGTAACAATGGAAAGAACGCGGGCTGTTGTCACCAGTGTGATAGCCATTATACTCGGCGTCACACTGCTTTCCGGCCCGCTGGTCCCCGGCGTCACGCTGGCATCCGAGCCAGAGTCGGTCGCACTCGAATCGGGCAATGTCACGGTTTCCACAGTTGAAATGCCGGAGGAAGTAACGATTGAGAAAGGGTCCTACGGCGCGGCGAGCTACTACCTCAGCGTGCCGCCAGTCCGCGTACACTTCGCGAATCGGACCGGGCGGCCGACACTCGTCTACGAACTCACAATCGAGGAACTGGGGTACACGCGGACGACGAATCACTTCTTGGACGACTCAGCCAGTGATACCTACGACCTGACGCTGGCGTCGGACACGTTCACCGACGGGGAGATAGAGCGCGAACAGTACAACGGAACAGTGACGGTGAGCAAGCGCGACGAGGCTGGCCACGGCGTAGTGGCGACGCGCAACGTCACGATATCGGTGGTCGAATGACGGCGACGGAGTTCGTCGGGCGTCTCCGACAGCGGACGCCCGCGCTGTCGAACACCCGCGAGACGGCATACTCGGTGCTGTTCGGCGACCGATTCGGCCTGGCTGTGTTTCTCGCCACGGTCGTGCTGTTCGGGCTGGTGTGGCGGACGGCGTTCCTGATAAACGATTCCTACACGCTGGCGAACGGGTTGTACAGCCTCTCGAACGGACAGCTAGCGATGACCGAGGCGGTCTACGGCCCCGGACTCGATACGCCGGGGGCGAGCAGGTACGGCGGCCAGTGGTACGCGCGCAACTACGGTGTCATCGTGCTCTCGTTGCCGGCCGTGTTCGTGCTCGACCTGCTCACCGCTGTCGTCGAACTCCGGATTGCACTGGTCGCGCTCTGGTCGCTCGCGCTGCTGGCACTGGTGGTCCAGTGCAGTCACTACACCGACGGCGACTGGGTCCTCTACGGCGGTACCGTTGCCGTGCTGGGACTGTTCGGGCTGAACGTCGCGCTGGCACAGCCACTCGACGCCGGCCGAACCCATCTGTACGCGCTGCAACTGACGCATCTCCTCATTGCGGCGTTCACACCGGTGGTTTTCTATCGGCTTCTCAGTCGGATGCACACGCGCCGGCTGGGGCTCCTGAGCGCCGTGGTGCTCACAGCCGGGACACCGCTGGCCTTCTGGGCGACGGTGCCAAAGCGCCACGCTGTCACCGGGACGGTGGTCGTCTGCATCGCGTACTGCCTCTATCGGAGCCGCAAGCCAGCGGATGGGCCGGTTATCACGCAGCGGCGAACCTTCCGCGCGCTCGCATATGCGCTGGTGGGATTGTACGCGTGGGTACACGCTCCGGAAGCGCTCCTGCTCTGTGTCGCCCTGGCACTGGTCGATATCCCGACAGCCCCGGACAACAGCCCACGAACGCTTGCTCGTATCGGCATCGTCTTCGCCCTCTCCCTGCTGCCGTTCATCCTCACTAATATCGCCATCTCCGGGTCGCCGATCAAACCCCCGAGGTTGATCTCCGGTGGCGGCTCCCTCGGGGGAGACGGAACAGGCGGCACGAGCGGTGGTGGCGGCAGTGGCGGGTCCGGTGGATTGCTCACGCCGCTGGCACCCTTGCTCGGGACTGTGGAAAGCGGGGTGCGGCCACTGCTGCTGCTTGGCGGCGAACTCGTTTCGGGACTCAAAACGCTCCAGCAACAACCAGATGACGTGTACCACGCGTTCGTGCGGTCGGGAAGCGCGGACGGTGCGCTCGATAACACCGGTGAGGAATCCGTCAATCTCTCGCTGCTCGAATCTGCGCCGGTACTCGTTGCTATGCTCGGCGCGCTTCCAGTCCTCCGACGGCTGCGTTTGCCCTCGTCGATGGCCGACCGGACGCTCAGCGCCGACCGTGTCGTGGACGCGTTCGCCATAACGGCGTTCGTCGGCGTCGTCCTGCTGTACAACAGCCGCTTGCCACTGCACGCACAGGTGACTGCCCGGTATCTGTTCCCGCTCTATCCGCTCGGCGTGTATCTGTTCGTGCGGCTCCCAGCGGTCCGCAAGAGCCTCGCGGATCACTGGGACGTGTTCCTCTGGACAGTTGCGGGGACAGTGTTGATCGGCGGGCAGGTGACCGTGGTGTTCGTCGCGCTGACGGTGAACGGCATCGGCGAAGCGTTCCAGTTGCACGCGCTGCTCGCGCTTGGAATCGCTATTCCACTCGGTATCTGGGCACTGTGTGGTCGCTCCGAAGACCGAGCCGGGCAGGCCGGTGCAGTGCTTCTCGGTGCCGCAACGGGCGTTGCGACGGTGTTTCTACTCCTGACCACCGTCGAGTACTACGCACTGGGTGATTCGCACCTCCTGCCGATGATGCGAGCGCTCGGTGAGTTGCTGGCACTCTACTGAGTCGGTGACGGAGAATTTTAGTACGGGCTTGTAGTACCGACGGCATGGACCGACTCAAGAAGTCCCTACTCGAAGCGCCAATTATCGAGAAGGAAGGCTATCACTACTTCGTCCACCCCATCAGCGACGGGGTCCCGATGCTTCGACCGGAACTTCTGCGCGAAATCGTCATCAAGATCATTCGGAAGGCAGAACTCGACGACGTCGACAAGATCGTCACACCGGCGGCGATGGGTATCCACATCTCCACAGCCGTCTCGCTGATGACCGACATCCCACTCGTCGTCGTCCGCAAGCGCCAGTACGGACTCGACGGTGAGGTATCGCTGTCTCAGGTGACCGGCTACTCCGAGAGCGAGATGTACGTCAACGACGTGTACGAGGGCGACCAAGTGCTCGTCCTCGACGACGTGCTCTCGACCGGTGGGACGCTGGCCGGACTCACGGGCGCGCTCGAAGACATCGGCGCGGACATCCGCGACATCGTCTGTGTCATCAAGAAAGCCGACGGGACGAACAAGCTCGACGAAGCGGGGTACGACGCCAAGACGCTGATCAACGTTCAGGTCATCGACGGCGAGGTCACCATCGTCGACGAGCACGGCGACGACTAGAGCGGCTGTTGATACGGTTCCTGTAGCGAAGCGAGGGCGAGCCGCCAGTAGTCACCAGTAGGCTTACAAAAACCTGAGCCGACACTGGCTGTTGTGTCCCCCTCCGTCCGGTCCCTCACGAAGGATTTCGCCGCACTGTTTAGTTCACTTGTCTTGCTTGGGCCACTGACGCTCGGGCTGCTCGTCTTCGCGGGCAGAATCACCACCCATCTAACAGGAGTCGTGGTTCCGGACCCGATTGGAACCATCGGCTTCAGCGTGGCCGCACTGCTGGCACTCTGGCTGGCGCTGGAGGGGGCGATGGTACAGCGACACGGGCTCGCTACGCTGGACCGCGGCGGTTCACTTCAACGTGCTGCCCGGTATCTGTTAGTCACCGTCACGACACTCGCCGGACTTATCGTCTCTGTCGGGTTTGTAGCGCTGTCGCTCCCGTGGGCATTCGAGACGCAGAACACGGCTGCACAGGTCCTTGGCGTGCTGCTCGTCGCGGCGTTGGTCGCCACGCTGTACCGAACACTCACAGCGGCCGGAGAAGGGTACAGCAAGGAGCAATAGCGGTGAACAGGCTGAAAGCAGTCTGCAGCGCGAGAACATTGGACGGTAGATTTGAACAACGCGACCACCTCGCTATCGCTCGGTGTTCTCTCGGTCAAATCTACTGGACTTCTCCAGTCGCTCACGGATTTGTGAGCGACAGAATATAGCGGGAGGTAGATTTGAACTACCGATCTGCGGGTTATGAGCCCGCCGGAATCTCCTGGCTATCCCATCCCGCTACCTTCTCGTAGTCCGGTCCCCTCATTAAGGGTTGTGATTCGAGTGCCGTCCGTGAGTTAGTAACGCGCTATTCTCACTCGTCCGCGTGGACCTGCCAGGTGAAGATGCTCTCGGCGACGTAGTTGACCAGCATCGCGACTCCAATCGCGAGCGGGCTCGCAGCGATAAACCACAGGTCAGTTCCGGCGACGACGAGTTCAACCGTCAGCCACTGCGTAAGCAGCCAGTAAACGGCGAGCTGTACCGCGACGCCGCCGGACCGGACCAGATGGGATTTCCCGAGCCGTTTGGCGAACGAACGGCGGCCGGTGTCACCCTGGCCGGCGAACGTCCAGTGTTCATTAACGAGAAACATCACCAGAATGGCCGTCTCGACGCCGGCGGCTTTGGCCCACATATCGCTGACGCCGAACGCCAGGCCAAGTACGGCGAGGACCGTGTTGTCGCTGATCGCGCCGACGACACCGACGGAGACGAACTGGCCGAACCGGACGCCCGACACGAGTGACTCGAACCGGTCGGGAACGACGCGGCGAACCTGCTGTTCGATGTCCATCATCGGTCTTTCTCGACAAGGGCAGTTGGTTCGTCGAGGTGATCGGCCAGAGCCGTGTGGAAGCGATCATCGCGCAGTTGCTTCGACCGGTGGCGGGCTGTCAACAGTGCCTCAAGCAGGTCTATCGACGTCCGTATCGGAGACACCGTCGAGCCGGGCTTGTCCTCCCACTCGATTGGGACCTCTTCGATAGACAGGTCCAGCGCCGCGGTGATAGCTATCAGTTCGACATCCCACGCGAAGCCGGGCTCGTACAGATGGTCACGGACGCGCTCCCAGGCGGCTGCGTCGATGGCTTTCGCACCGCACTGATAGTCGTACAGCCGCGCGTCGAGCAACCGGCCGGCGAGCCACGCAAAGCCGTCGCCGAGGAACCGCCGGGCGAACGTCTGATGGGTGGCGACCGTCGCGTCCGGGTGACGGCGGGAGCCAACAGCGAGGTCCGTTCGGCCGTCGGTGACCGGGTCCAGTATCCGTTCGAGCGAGCGGACCGGTGTCGACCCATCGGCGTCGACGAAGGCCAACACGTCGGTCTCCAGTCGCTCGAACCCGGCGGTGATCGCTGCGCCCTTCCCGCGACGGTAGGGCACAGTGTGGACCGCTGCCGGGAGCGAACGGAGCTGTGCAGGGACGCCGTCTCGTGGCGCATCGAGTTCGACGACAATAGTCCGCGGATTGAGGGCATCGTCGATAGCGGCGATATAGGTCCCGAGCTGGTCCATGTCGGGACGGTAGGCTGGGAGGACAACCCCAACGGTCGGCGACATTGCCGAGTAATCGGACAGGCGGAAGTAAAAACAGTTCGAAGCTACCGGTCCCTAATCAGGTCATAAGTCCGGGAGCAACGAAAAAGCGTATAGGCCAGCGAACCGGTCCCTTCACTGATGGAATACGGGCTCCTCGCCACCTGGCTCGCCCTCTACCTCCTGTTACTGTACGCTGGCGGGACCGTCGCTGGACTGCTGTTCCCTCGCTTCGCCGACCGCGGACTCACATTCGGCGTCCCGGTCGCCGTCTCGATACTATGGATAATCACCTATTTTGTCGGTCGCCTCTCGTTGACGCTGGGCGTCTGGCTCGGCATCACCGTTCTCGCCGTGAGTACGCTGGCTGTCTGGCGGGCCGACGGCGGACCGAGCGCCCGTTCGTACGCCGAGACGGCCGGCGTGTTCACAGTCGCGTTCCTGTTTCTCGTCGGCATCCGGGCGCTCGACCCGGCAATCGTCCCCATCGGCGGCGAGAAGTTCCTCGATTTCGGCCTGTTGCAGTCGCTCGTGCGGGCCGACAGCCTCCCGCTAGAGGACATGTGGTTCGCCGGCGAACCGGTCGCGTACTACTACGGCGGCCACCTCGTCGCGGCGATTCTCACCAGAATAACGGGAACCGCGGGACAGTTCGCGTACAATCTCGCCCTGGCTGGCTTTTACGCCACGCTGGTCACGGTAGCGTACGGACTGGCTGGCGCTGTCGCGAGCGAACGTGGCCTCCCGCGACGACTGGCCGCCGGCCTCACAGCGTTCTGTGTCGGCATCGCAAGCAATCTGTCGACACCCGCCAAGTTCGTCATCTGGCTTCTGCCCGGTGAGCTGAGTCAGACCGTCGCCGAGCGGGCCGGCTACGAACTGGAGGGGCTCGCGGCGGGGCCGGACTCGTTCAGCTACTGGGATGCGAGCCGCGTCATCGAGGACAGCGCGGCCGATTTCGGAACGTACGAGCCCGGCGCTGCGCTGGTCATCGACGAGTTCCCGCTGTTCGCCTGGCTCAACGGCGACATGCACGCCCACATGATGAGCACGGGCTTCCTGTTGCTAGCCGCCGCGCTCTGTTTCAGCTACTACCAGACGCCGGCCGCGGAACGCCGACGCCGGCTCGCGTTGCTTTTCGGCGCGCTCCCGGCCGTCGCCGGCATCATGGCCGTGACGAACACCTGGTCGTTCCCGTCGATGGGCGGGCTGGCCCTGCTGACGGTCACCGTCGCACCGGCCGACCCAACGACGCTCCTCCCGAAGCACGTCGGACAGCGGCTCCGGCTGAACGGAGCGAGCCAGGAAGGCGTCCGAATCGGACTGGGGTTGGCCGTCGCTGCTGTCGTGATCGCGTTGGGACTGCTCTGGTCGCTCCCGTTCTGGCTCGGCCCGGCGAGCGGACGCGAGATTGCCGTCCTGCCCGACCGAACCTCACTGCTGGAGCTCCTAGCCGTCCACGGCCTGTTCGTCGCCCCGTTCTGGCTGTACCTGTACGCCCAGACCGGCCGTGCCGTTGGCCGGAGCACGGCCCGTATCGTCGGTCTCGTCACCGTCGGAACGGCGGCGCTTGCGGCCACACTTGACATCGCAGCGGTCGGGCTGCTCGTCCCGCTGCTGCTCGGCGCGTGGCTGTTCGCCCGCTCACCGACGCTGGACCGAACCGTCGATGCGGTTCCGGCGCTCGCTGACGGCGGCGACCGGCCCGTTGGCTTCGAAGCCGTGCTGATTCTCGCCGGTGCGGGCCTCGTTCTCCTCGTCGAGTTCGTCTTCGTCAGGGAGAACATCGGCCGGATGAACACCGTCTTCAAGACGTACATGCAGGTGTGGGTGCTCTGGGGGGTCGCCGCCGGCCCCGTGCTAGCGTGGCTGCTCACCCGCTGGCGGCCGACCGACGACCGCGCGCGAGCATGGACCAGCATCGGCGTCCGTACGTTCGTCGCCCTGCTGGTCTGTTCGGCGTCGCTGTACGGCATGTTCGCCCTCTCGAACCACGTCGAGGCCGCGGGCGACCCCACGCTGGACGGGCTGGCCTATCTCGACGACGACCATCCCGAGGAAGCCGAGGCGATTCGGTGGCTTGACGACAACACTCAGGGCCGGCCAACCATCGTCACGGCCGCACCGGCGAGCTACCAGTGGGATGCTGACGACGGTGAGGGCGCAAGCGCACCGTCGAGCCTGACCGGCCTGCCGACCGTCGCCGGCTGGACTCACGAGGCCCAGTACCGCAACGACACGGTGTATGACCGCCGCGTCGACGACGTGGCGACGATTTACACGGGCGAGCCGGCCGAGCAGCGTCGCCTCCTCGAAGCCTACGACGTGCGCTACGTCTACGTCGGCCCCGCAGAGCGGGCCCGCTACGACGACGTGACTGTCGACCAGCTACAGGGCGTGACCGTGGCGAAACAGGCCGACGGCGTCACTATCTATCAGGTGCGACCGGAGTACTTCTGAAAACGGAGAGCGGATTGCTGCGGGCGAACGGCAGTTACTCAGCGCGCAGTGTCGGGCCGGTCAGGACTCGGCGTTCGGCGGCGCGCGCTCGCGGAGGACGGTAACGGCTTCGGCCTCAATGTCGTCCGTATCCAGATGCATCGGGATGTACTCCTGGCGTTTGAACGTCTCTTCCTCGTCCTCCGAGCCGATGGTACACCAGAGCTGTGGTCGGTCCGGGCCATGCCAGTCGCCCTGCCGCGAAACTGAGAACACCTCGTACTCCTCGTCCTCGTACTCGATGCGGCCGCCCTTTCGCAGCCCCGGGTCGCCGTGGATAATGAGCTTCTTCATGCCCGTTCCTTTGCCAACAGCGTACTTAGTGACTTCGAAGCCGATTGCGACACAGCGCACTAGCCGACAGCGGGCGACAGGTGAACTACCTGTGACTAGAATGACCTTATACTCTTGCCGATAGTGTTTAGATGGTAAACATCCTGATAGCGGATATTTATATATCCGGAATAGCGACAGTCGTGTATGTTGAAACAACAGCAGCGGTCGTGCGAGCGGGCCTCAGTCGTCGTCAGCCCGATGGACGACGACGGACGGATGGAACTCCGGGACGTCGAAGCCGACGAAGTCTACGAGGTCGTGGACTACATCGACGAGGAACTGGCGATGAAGCTGGGGTCGCTCTCTGCTGGCGAAGCGGTGAATCTCGAACTGGTGGCCGGGGCAGACACGTCAGACGTGTTCGGCGCGGTCCGAATCGAGTCGACCGGTCCCTCCGCGCGGTTCCGGTAACGGTGTGGGATAGCTGTCGTAGCGCCGGTCACTCAGTCACAGCAGCGGGGAATCGAGCGCCGCACAACAGGTGCGAACCAAACGGGTTTTAAGCGGCCACGTCAAATCGCTCGGTAAGGCCGATATCTATGCAGATGCCACGACGATTCAATACGTACTGTCCGCACTGTAACGAGCACCAGGAACACGAGGTCGAGAAAGTCCGTAGCGGCCGTCAGACCGGCATGAAGTGGATCGACCGCCAGCGCGAGCGTAACTCCGGTATCGGGAACGACGGCAAGTTCTCGAAGGTCCCGGGTGGCGACAAGCCCACCAAGAAGACGGACCTCAAGTACCGCTGTGGCGAGTGTGGGAAGGCCCACCTCCGCGAGGGATGGCGCGCTGGCCGACTGGAGTTCCAGGAGTAACGATGGCAGGAAGCTTCATCACCGTCGAATGCCCCGACTGCGAGAACGAACAGACCCTCTTCGAGAAGGCCGCGAGCGAAGTTTCGTGCGCCGTCTGTGGCCACACTATCGCCCGCCCGACGGGCGGCAAGGCCGACATCGAAGGCGAAGTGACCGCCGTTGTCGAGGCCCGATAGGATGAAATACAGCGGCTGGCCCGAACCGGGCGAACTCGTCGTCGGCAAGATCGACGAGATCGAGGACTTCGGCGTGTTCGTCGACCTCGACGAGTACGAGGGCAAGCGCGGCCTCTGTCACATCTCCGAGGTCGCCAGCGGATGGATCAAGAACGTCCGCGACCACGTCAACGAAGGGCAGACAGTCGTTGCCAAGGTGCTTGACGTCGACGAGAGCGCCCAGCAGATCGACCTCTCGATCAAGGACGTCAACGACCACCAGCGAAAAGAGAAGATTCAGGAGTGGAAAAACGAGCAGAAGGCCGACAACTGGATGGAACTGGCCTTCGGCGAGGACCTGGACGACGAGACCTACGCCGCTATCGCCAACGAGCTGCTGGCGGAGTTCGGCTCGATGTACGACGGGTTCGAGTCGGCGGCGATCCACGGCAACGACGCCCTCGAAGACGTCGACCTCTCCGAGGAGGAGATCGACGCTATCGTCCAGACGGCCCGGAACAACGTCTCCGTGCCGTACGTGCAGGTCACCGGCTACGTCGACCTGTCCTGTCCCGAAAGCGACGGCGTCGACGTCATCAAGGAAGCGCTCCAGGCTGCGGAGGGCAACGGTGAGGTCCCCAACGAGATCGAACTCGAAGTGACCTACGTCGGCTCACCCGAGTACCGCATTCAGGTACAAGCGCCCGACTACAAGACCGCCGAGGACGCGCTCGAAGAGAGTGCGGACCGCGCCGCGAAGGTCGTCGAGCAACACGGTGGTTCGGGGCAGTTCCACCGCGAGCGCAGCGAAGACGACGAGTAAGTCGATCGTCGCTCCAGTGATTCACCACCGATGAAATCGGACATCCGCGTCTGTGCCGCCTGGGAATCCGAACACGACCGGCCGGTGTACACGCTGGACGACACCTGTCCGGAGTGCGGGCTCGAGGCGGTCAACAGTGCACCCGCGCCGTTCTCGCCCGAAGACAGCTACGGCGAGTATCGACGTTCTCTTAAGCGCCGCAGCCGCGAATAAGCCGTATGGACGAATTCGACATCGAGCGCGTAGCGGACCCCGACCTCGACGAGCCGGTACTGGTCGAGGGGTTGCCCGGCGTCGGCCACGTCGGCAAACTCGCCGCAGAACACCTGCTGGAGGAGCTCGAAAGCGAGCTCGTCCGCCGCGTCTACTCGACGCATTTCCCACCGCAGGTCAGCATCGATGACGGCCAGGCACAACTCGCCTGCGCCGAGTTCCACGCTGTCACGCCAGAGGAGGGCCAGGACCTGCTCGTGCTCTCCGGGGACCACCAGGCGCAGGACAACCAGGGCCACTACGGCCTGACCGACACGTTCCTCGACATCGCCGACGAGTTCGGCGTCCAGCGGGTGTTCGCCCTCGGCGGCGTCCCGACCGGTGAACTCATCGAGGAGTACGACGTACTCGGCGCGACGACGACCGAAGACTTCAAGGAAACGCTGGAGGACGCTGGCGTGGCCTTCCGCGAGGACGAACCAGCGGGCGGTATCGTCGGCGTCTCCGGCCTGCTGCTGGGCCTGAGCAAGCGCCGCGACGTGCCGGCCAGTTGTCTCATGGGCGAAACGTCGGGCTACCTGGTCGATCCCAAGAGCGCGCAGGCCGTCCTCGAAATCCTTCAGGACGTCATCGGGTTCGAGGTCGACTACAGTTCGCTTGAGGACCGCGCCGACGAGATGGAGGAGGTCGTCCGGAAAATTCAGGAGATGGAACAGCAGAACTCCCCGTCGCCCGCCGACGAGGACCTCAGGTATATCGGCTGAGCCGGATTGCCGTTCCCGTGGCTCGGTATTGGTGACCTCGGAGTCGTTGCTACCGGAGAGCGGGAATTTCTTTACCACTGGAGCCTAACGGAGGGGCGTGCAGACAGAACCGGGCGTCCTACCGGAGTGGCTGCTCCTCGGGCTCGTCCTCGGTGTCGCCGGAACCCTCGTCGTCGCCGGGCTGTTCGTCCTCGCCAACCGCGTGTTTCCGGCCGAGCGGCCGAACCGGCAGGCGACCGACGGCGGAGAGATGCGACGCCGGGCGGAGCTGCGGGAGTACCTCACCGCCATCGACGAGCAGTTCGCCGAGAACCACTTCGTCGAGGGGCAACACGTCGCCTTCTACCTGCCGAAACGGGACGTGGCGATCACGTTCGACGCCCGGGCGTACTACCGCATCGAACGGTCGCCGACTGTTCCCGTACTGGTCGAACACGAGATGCCCGGCGTCTACCTCGGCGCGCGCCTGCCCTTCGAGACGCCCGAAGTCAACCTCGGTCCGGACCCTGAGGAGGAACCACACCCGACAGTGCAGGCGTTCAGCGAACTGGGCCTGACCCAGAGCGCGTCGCTGGACGACGTGAAATCGGCCTACCGCGAGCGCGTCAAGGAGGTCCACCCGGACCACGGTGGCAACGAGGACGAGTTCAAGCGTGTCCGGGAAGCGTACACCACTGCAAAACAGCACGCGTCTGGTGCGTCGAGACAGCGCGCATCGTAGGGAGAGACTGAACACCTGTCACTGCATCGGGACACAACAGACCGGTACAGCCGCATTACGGACAACCGTCTCAGTGACGCTTCCGGTCAGATATCGCGTGAGGCCGGATCGACCGTGTGTTCCCATCGCGATGAGGTCGATATCGTGTTCCTCGCTGTAGGAGAGGATAGCGCGTGCAGCCGGGCCGCTTGCGATATTACCCGCGACACTGACGCCTGCATCTCTGGCACGCTCATGGACCGTCTCGAGTGCCTCCTGGCCGGTCTGCTCAAGCGCGTCGTGAATCTCGGCTGCCCCCTCAACGCCGCCGAAGCGACTCGTATCGACGGAATACATCGTGTGTATCGTTGCGTCAAACACCTCAGCTAGCGTGATTCCCCACTCGATCGCGAGTTCTGCGCCCTCGCTGCCGTCAGTCGGGAGCAGAACGTTGTCGTACCGCTGGTCGCCGATTTCGACGATGTCCCCGTCCGGCGTTACCGTGACAATCGGGACATCTGCGGTCCGGAGCGTCTTTTCTGCGACACTCCCGAGGACAACCCGTTCGAACCCTGTCCGTCCCTGTGTCCCCATAACGATGAGATCAATATCGTGGGTATCGACGTAGTCGTTGATCACTTGAAACGGGATGCCCGACTCGACAGCGGTCGTGATGTGCCCAGAGAGATGTGCCCGGGCGAGTCTGGCGATGGAATCCACCGCTCGTTCTGCCTCCGCTTCGAGGAGACGCTCCCGGTCAGTCTGCCCGTCAGAATTCAGATCCGGTTCGATGTCACGGGAGTCAACCGCTGACAGTACGTGGAGGTCGGCACCGATTGTGGCAGCGAGATCGATACCTCGCCGGGCACCGATCCGTGCGCCGTCACTGCCGTCGGTCGGCACGAGAATCGAGTCGATCGTTCGGCTCATGGACACAGTTTGACAGGCTATTGATTTAACACTACGTTCGATTCTCACCACGAAGTAGCGTCGTCCATTCGAGAATCATCTTATGCCGCGTACGCGTGCTGCATCTCGCACGCCTCGTTCAACCGACACAGTACCCGACAAAAGCCGTAGCGAGATAGAAGATCACCACAGTAGTAATACGTCGCTTATCCTGATACTGTCGGCTGTACATCTGTGAAGAATTTCGCCACCTCAGGGTGGCGAATATCTTGAAATAGTTACAGCCAACAGTATGAGACAAGCGCACCACCGTTTTATCAGCCACCTGATCGTAGTCGGGATATGATCTCACAGATTCTCGTTCCGATGGACGACTCGGAGATGGCCCAGCGGGCGCTCGAGTACGCCCTTGAGAACCACCCTGGGGCGGAGATTACTGTCTTACACGTCGTGGGCGGACCGTCACCGTTGGGGGGAGCGGCCACGGCACTGGCTCTTTCGGACGACATCGAAGCGGCCGCGGAGGAGCGTTCGGAGGCGGTATTCGACGACGCTCGGGAGATCGCTGCCGAGTACGATGTCGAAATCACCACCGAGGTACAACTGGGACATCCGGCTCGGGCGATTCTGAATAGAGCCGACGATTTCGATGCGGTCGTACTCGGAAGTCACGGCGGCGCGTTGGCCGATCGACTGGTCGTCGGGAACGTCGCCCAGAAAGTGTTCCGTAACTCACCCGTTCCAGTCATCGTCGCTCGGTGATCGGCGGAGACTGAGAGATGAACTGACGGCCACACATTTGCCCCGTTTCCACCGGAATCGGTCCGGAGAAACACCGTCCCGGGTCGCTGGGGTGACTACGGCGTCACGACGAGCTTCCCGACGCCATCGCGGTCCTGCATCGCCGCAAACGCCGCACCGGTCTCTTCGAGCGGGTACGTTGCATCAATTTCCGGGGTGAGCTCGCCGTCGGCGACGAGGCCGACGAGTCGCTCCAGGTCGCCCTGGGTCCCCATCGTACTCCCGATGATACGTTTGTGGCCGAGGAACAGGTCGGGAATATCGATCTCGGATGTGCCACCGGCCGTCCGTCCACACACGGCCATGCTGCCGCCACGTTGGAGAACGTCAAGACCGAGCTGCGTGTACTCGCCACCGAGGTGATTGAGCACGCCGTCGACGGTTCCGATGTCGGTGACCGCCGCTCGAATCTCGTCCGGGTCGGTGCTCTCGATGGCGTAGTCCAGGCCGAGCGATTCGACCCGGTTCAGTTTCGCCTGTGAGGACGAGGTCCCGACGCTGTGAGCACCGAGGACGGACGCGAGTTGCACGCCTGCGACGCCGACACCGCCGGTCACGCCCGGGATGAACACCAGATCCTCCGGTCCGGCCTCAATCCGGCGGAGCATATGGAAGGCAGTCATATAGGCCGTCGGAAGCGCGGCCGCGTCGACCGTTCCCACGCCGTCGGGGAGCCTGACGAGGCGGTCGGCCTGGACGCGGGCCGCCTCGGCGAGGCCACCGTGGTACAGCGAGAAGTTCTCACAGAGGTTCTCCGGCCCCTCGCGGCAGTAGCGACACGTCCCGCAGGTCTCGTTCGGACAGAGTACCACTCGGTCACCGGGTTCGAGAGCGGTAACGCCCTCGCCCACGGCGTCGACGGTTCCGGCAACGTCGAGTCCGCTGACGAACGGCAAGTCGTCGGTGTCGACCATCGCAGAATCCCCTTCCAGAACCCAGAGGTCGTGGCGGTTGATGGCACACGCTTCGACGGAGACCACCGCCTCGCCACGGTCGGGTTCGGGAGTCGGTTGGTTCACAATCGAGACGCCGTCCGGGCCAGTGAGTTCGCTGAACGCTGCGACGCGCATCGGGTCTGGGTAGTGCCACGACGGGCTAAACAACACCGAAGTATGCGGTGGTGTGCCACGACGGCCAGCGTTCCGGCCGACCGCGCCCTCAGATACCCTGGCTCATGAGGTGACTGCGCAGCAGGTCTGCCTCCTTGCTTCCGGCGACGGGGTTCACGAGGACGACGACGTCGTCATCGTCGAAAGCTCCCTCGTCAGCCAACGCTCTCGCGCCGGCGATTGCCGTCCCCCCGGTCGCGCCGGTCTCCGGTCCCATCTCGCAGCCATCGACGGCACCGGCCAGGATGTCCTTGTCCGAGACGGCGACGCCGTCGCCGCCCGAGCGGTCGAGCGAGTCCAGCGCCGCTGCGCCGGCGGCGGGGTCGGGCACCTCCAGCGGGCCGACGATAGTGTCGGGGTGCTCGATGGTGGCCGGTTCGCTCGCCCCCTCGCGTGCGGCGTCGGCGATGGCGGCCGTCGAGTCCGGCTGTGCGGCGTAGGTTCGTGGCACTGAGTCCGTGAGCCCGCTGTCGGTCGCTGCCCGGAAGCCGCGTTCGAGACCGACGAGGGTCTCACCGTGGCCGGTGGGGTGGACAACCGCGTCTGGGGCCGTCCATTCGAGGTCGTCGATCACCTCGAACGCGACGGATTTGGCTCCCTCGATTCGGAAGGGGTGGCCGGGCGCGACCGTAACCCAGCCGTCAGACGCCTCGGCCAGTTCCTCGTCGAAAGCCGAGACGGCGTCGTCGTACCGGCCCTCGACGACGCGCATGTCGCCGCCGTGGACGTTCACCATCGCCTTGTTGAGGAACGGACACCGCGAGGGGACAAACCCCTTCGATTCGATTCCCGCGCGGGCCGCGTAGGCGGCGTTGGCCTGCGCGCCGTTGCCGGTCGACGGCGTCACGACGCGCTCGGCCCCGCGCTGCGCTGCGGCAGTGACTGAGAGCGAGAGCTTGCGGTCGCCCAATGAGGCCGTCGGATTGCGCCCCTCGTCTTTGACGTACACCGAGTCGACGCCGAGTTCCTCTGCCAGATCCGGAACCGGGACCAGCGGCGTCGCCCCCTCGCCGAGCATCACGGTCGCGTCTTGCGGGAACGGCCGCAGCGGATCGTAGCGGCCGGGTCCGGTCGTGTCTGGCAGGTCCGCAGGCGTCAGGTCCGGAACGCCGTAGTCGCCGACGAGAACGCCGCCGCAGTCGGGACAGCGGTCGCTCGTGCTGTCGGTTTCCTCGCCACACGCCGTGCAGATAAGGCCGCGAAACGCCGCAGTCGTCTCCATGGTTCTCTCTGTGGACGGGACAACCAAGTGTGGTCCGGTCCCGCTTCAGCACGCTCTTGTCCCGGGCGGCCGAACTGGGAGGTATGACAGATGTCGTCGTCGCTGGGGGCGGGCTCGCCGGACTGGTCGCCGCCCGGCACCTGGCCGAGTCGGGCCGAGACGTGACAGTCTTCGAGCAGCGCTCGGACGTGGGCGGTCGCGTCCGGACGGCCCACGAAGACGGCTACACGTTCGACCGCGGGTTTCAGGTCATGTTCACCGCCTACCCCGCGGCGAAGCGCGAACTCGACATCGAGGCGCTGTCGCCGCGGACGTTCACGCCGGGGGCGACAATCGCCAGCCCGAACCACCGTTCGGTGCTGTCGGACCCCCTGCGGAACCCCTCGGCTGCGCCACAGACGCTACTCAACACCGACGTTCGCACGGCCGACAAGCTCCGGCTGTTCCGGCTCCAGCGCGAGCTGGCCAACGTCGAGCCCGTCGAACTGCTCTCCCGTGACGGGCGGACCATCCGGGAGTACCTCGCCGACTACGGCTTCTCACAGCGGTTCGTCGAGCGGTTCGCCGCGCCGTTCTACGGTGGCATCACGCTCGACCGCTCGCTCGGAACCGACAGCAGCATCTTCGAGTACACCTACAAGATGCTGAGCGAGGGCGAGATATTCGTCCCCGCCGACGGGATGCAGGCGATGCCGCGACAGCTCGCCGACCGCGCTCGCTCGGCGGGCGCGACCATCGAAACCGACGCGGCCGTGACGGACCTGGAAACCCACGAAGGCGAGGTCACTGCCGAAGTGGGCAACGAGACGGTGTCAGCCGAGAGCGCCGTCGTCGCGACGGACCCGCAGACCGCGGCGGAGTTGACGGACATCGACGCCATCCCGACCGAGCCCGTCGGCTGTGTCACCCAGTACTTCGCGCTCCCGACAAACCGCGCGCCGACGACCGGACAGCGCATCATCCTCAACGCGGCGGACGACCGACCGAACACCGTCGCGCCGCTGTCGGCCGTCGCCAGCGAGTACGCGCCCGCTGGGATGGAGTTGTACAGCGCCACGTTCCTCGGGACGCCCGAAGCGGGCGACGAGCAGCTGGCCGCCGAGGTCCGTGACGCGCTTCAGTCGTGGTACCCGAACGCGACCTTCGAGGCGCTGGAACTGCTCCGGACCGACCGCGTCCCGTTCGCACAGTTCGCCCAGCCGCCGGGGTACCGGGAGTCGCTCCCGGACCCGACAGCGCCGGACGGAAACGCGGTGCTGGCCGGCGACTACACCCGCTGGTCGTCGATACAGGGCGCGCTGGAAAGCGGCAAGGTCGCCGCTGATCTGCTTCGATAAGGAAAACGCCGATACGACTTCAGGAAGGAAACGGCGGCCTATGCGGCCGGACCGCCGCTATTCGTGTTTCCCTCGTGGTCGTGTCCCTCCCCTTCGAGGACTTCCGAGACGTACTTTATCGTCGCGAAGTACAGCAGCAGTAGCGAAAGCAGCGTAATCGCGATGAGACCCAGCGCGATTTCTGTCTGAACCATGTTCCAGCGTCCACCGTCGTAGCTCAAATATTTACCGTTATAACATTCGACGGAACTCACCCAGCGGCGGGAACGACAGGGTCTCCCGCCCGCTCTCGTCCCAGACTACCGGCTCTAATCGGTCGGCATCAGTAACGAGCGGGGACTGAAAGTCGCTGGCCCGCATCTCGTTGACCTCCACGCCGGCGTTCAGCCTGTTGAACGACGGGAGCATCACCACGTCGCTGCCGCGGTACTGGCCGCTCCCGACGAGATAGCAGGGTTGGCGCTGACCCTCGATGCTGATCGTCGGATGGTCGTGTCCAACGACGTAGCGCTCGGCATCAACGTCGGGTGCCTCGTGGCCGTGACAGACGACGGTTTCGCCGACGCGATACGTCGTTTCGGTCGGGCCGTCCCACACGCTGTCGAGCATCGTGTCGTGGTTACCCGGCGTCACAAGCAGGCGAGCCCCGGCCGCCTGACAGGCGCTTTTGAGCCCTGCCACGGTACTTTCGACCGACCGGGGAACCGTCTGGAACGAGTGGAGGAGGTCGCCGGCGATAATGACCTCCGCTGGGTCATGGCGCTCGACGAGCGACTGGAACCGCTGGACCATGTCCGAACCGGACCCGACCGGGAGTTCGAGGTTCCCGCCGGTGCCCCGGCCGACGTGGAGGTCCGCGACGACGAGCGTCTCCCAGAGCAGGAGCGCCCGGTCGTCGTAGCTGGCTGTCATCGCCGTCCAGTCGGCCCTGGTGACGGTTATATTGTCGGTCACGGCGACGGGCCCCATCGCAGGCGGCCAGACCGTGGCCGAATGTCTCGGCCTGACAGTGTCGGTGGTATTTTTACCTGCGACTCCCGTGACTCCTGTATGGTCGACGTCCTGGAGAACAAGCGGGCCGCGACGCGGTTTCGGGTCCTCGTGGAGATCGCCGAGCGCCAGCCCGCAGTGAGTCAGGGCGAAATCGCCGACGCTGTCGGTGTGACGAGCCAGGCCGTCAGCGAGTACATCCGTGAACTCGTCGACGACGGCCTCGTCGAGAAGGAAGGGCGGTCGCGCTACCGCGTCACGAAGGAGGGCGTCGACTGGGTGTTCCAGTCCGCGACCGACGTGCGCCGGTTCGCCGACCACGTCACCGACGACGTGCTCGGTAGCGTACAGGAGGACGCCGCCATCGCCACGGCGGACCTGGCGGAAGGCGAGACGGTGACGCTCTCGCTGTCGGACGGCCTGTTACACGCCGATCCCGGCGGCGGCGACGCGACGGGCGTGACCACGACCAGCGCCGCGGAAGGCGAGGTCGTCGGCGTCACGGGCTTCGAGGGCGTCATCGACCTCAACCCCGGCCACGTCAGCGTGATACAGGTCCCGCCGGTCCGGTCGGGGCCGGTCGAGAACGTCGACGACATCGCCGCGGCCTGTGCGGACGCCCCCATCGTCACCGCCGCGGGTGTCGAGGCCGTCGTCGCGCTCCGCGATGCCGACATCGAACCGACGACGCACTTCGCGGCGGGCGAGGTGGCCGCCGACGCCGCATCTCGGGGACTCGATGCCGTCGTCGTCGCGACACAGGACACCGTCGGTCGTGTGACCGACGCCCTCCGCGACGCGAGCGTCGACTACGATGTGACGCAGTAACCAGCAAGTAGCGGGACTTTTCCGGTCGGCTACCGTCGGGACAGCCATGAGCGACCACGAGATGCACGACGCCGTCGAAGCGTTCCTGAACGAGGCCGACGACGCCTACGGCGAGTACGAGCAAGGCTACACCGACGCTGATGCGACGCTCCGGCGACTGGAGACGGCTATCGAGGAACTGCGGACGGCAACCGAGGATTGACCTCCTCCCACGCCTGAAGGCGCGGGATTCCCGCGGCACCGCACCGCTAGGTTGGGAGTTTCAGGTTTGTAGCCAGGTCGGCATGACCGGACTCCTGGCGGGGCCAAGCCGCCGTTACTCCTATCCCCGGTATGGGGATTCAGAGTTACCGTGTGTCGGAATCCACAGCCAGCGGCCCGAAAGGGATTCTTTTGGACGTAGCGTGGCCCGAATCCCGATATTATCCGTTTATCTGGGCGGCTGATCCGCCTCGGTATGGTCATGCATACGGTGTCACCGGTTATAAAACTCCGGCTGAGTGAGGCTACAGGCGAAGCTGCCGGGTTGTCGGCTTCATCCACACCCCTGAAGGGGTGGGCTTTCGCCTTGCTCCCGCTGTAAGACGCCGTCCATCGTCGGGCGAACAGTATTGTAGGCTCAGGTTCATGTAGGCCGTATGACGGATGTGGTTCTGGTAGACGGCGCACGCACCGCACACGGTGAACTGCTGGGAGGGCTCGCAGAGCGAAGCGCGATAGAGCTCGGTACTGCAGCCGTCGAGGGACTGCTCGACCGAACCGGCGTCGACGAAGACAGTGTCGACTGGGTCGGCCTCGGAAACGCGGTACAGGCGGGCGTCGGCCAGGTGCCGGCCCGACAGGTCGTCGTCGAGTCACCGCTTCCAGACAGCGTCGCCGCGACGACGCTGAACGAGGCCTCGGGGTCGGGACTGCGGGCGATTATGACCGCCGCCGACCGCATCGAGGCCGGTCGGGCATCGGTGTGTCTCGCCGGCGGCATGGAGTCGATGTCGAACGCGCCGTATCTCGTACCGGACATGCGCGGCGGCCGCCGACACGGGAACAGCGAACTTGTCGACGCGATGATCTGGGACTCGCTGTGGGACAAGCACTACGACGCGCACATGGGCACGCTGACGGAGGAACTCGCCACAGAGCACGACATCAGCCGCGAGGCCCAGGACGAGTACGCTCGGCGGAGCAACCACCGGGCCGGCGAGGCCATCCAGTCCGGGAAGTTCACTGAGGAACTCGTTCCGGTGGAAACGGCTGACGGCCTCGTGACGGAGGACGAGGGACCGCGGCCGGACACGACGGTAGACCAGCTGGCGGCGCTCCCACCGGCGTTTGCAGACGGCGGTACGATCACCGCCGGCAACGCTTCGAAACTCTCCGATGGGGCGGGAGCGGTGGTGCTGGCCGACGCCGAGACGGTAGAGCGCGAGGGGCTGGGACCGATGGCTCACGTCGAGGACTACGCCGTCGCCTACCGCGACCCGTCGGAGTTCTCCATCGCGGTTCGGGACGTCGTCGCTAAACTGCTTGAGCGCAACGACCTCTCCGTCGCCGACGTGGACCACTTCGAACTCAACGAGGCCTTCGCCGCGCAGATGGTGTACGTCGCCGACGAACTCGACATCCCCGCCGAGAAGCACAACCCCCTCGGCGGCGCGGTGGCGCTCGGGCATCCTATCGGAGCCAGCGGCGGTATCCTCACGACCACGATGCTGTACGCGATGGAGCGAGCGGATCATCACCGCGGTATCGTGGGGATGAGCGTCGGTGGCGGTGGCGCAATTGCGATGTCTGTGGTTCGCTAATGAACCGCCGCCATCGAAGCGAGTGAGCGTCGGTGGCGGTGGCGCAATTGCGATGTCCGTGGTCCGGTAGGCCCCGCCAGCGGCGAGGCGAGTGAGCGTCGGTGGCGGTGGCGCAATTGCGATGTCCGTGGTCCGGTAGGCCCCGCCAGCGGCGAGGCGAGTGAGCGTCGGCGGTGGCGGCGCAATTGCGATGTCAAAGCCAGCGTGAAATCCCGCTGAACTGAAAGTGGAAGAGCGAGAGGAGCGCTACGTACGGGACCAGTCGAAACGAGAGAACAGCAATTAGATTACGAGCCCGTTTTTCCGATTTCCTCCAGTGTGAGTGTGTAGTCTCCGCTTCCGCTGTAGACATACACGAGTATGCCGATCTCGCTGACCTGTGAGAAGTCGTCGATGATTATCTGTTCGCTACTGTCCTGCGTATAGGACGCGCGGTCGTAGTCGTTCGGAGTGGGCGTGCGACCGTCGAAGGAGACATAGAGGTCGAAGTCGGCGTCAGATGGGCCATCGAGGCTGAGGATCAGCTGCATGGGCGACTCCGTCTTGAGGGAGTACGTCTGCTTGTCATAATCGAGCATCCCATCGAGTGACCCGGACAACTCTTCGGTGAGACGGTCCTTCGATTCATCGGTGACGGAGACGCTGACTGACGTGGTCGCCTCGGCACCGTCGTTGTCAGTCACAGTGACGGTGACGGTGTAGTCGCCGGTACTGGTGTACGTGTGGCTGACCTCCGTCGCGTCCGCACCCTCGATGGGTTCAGAGCCGTCGCCGAACTCCCAGCGGTAGTTCGTTATCGAGCCGTCGGGATCACGGGAGCCGCTGGCATCGAATATGATCTCTTTATTCACAGTGACAGTTCGTGAATCGTCGTTGAGCGTCACGATCGGCGGTTCGTTTTCGGTTCCGCCACCGGCGGTTACGAAGTTGTATGCATCCGCGAGGCCGAAACCGACGAACTGGCCGTCTGCGTCCAGTGGCTGGGCGGTGTCGAGAAGGTTCTGTCGGGTCTGGCTGACGGACCAATCATGTTTGTCGAGACCGAGCGCAGCGACGCCGGCGACAGCAGGACTCGCCATCGACGTCCCGGGGAACTGCGCGTAGTCTCCCCCCGGAACGGATGAGAGTATGTCATTGCCCGGTGCCGCAATGTCGACCTTCGCGCCGTAGTTCGAGAACTCGGTCGGACTCTTGTTGCTATCGACGGCACCAACGGCGACGCATTCTTCGTAGGCCGCTGGGTACGACACGTCCTGCTGGCTTGGTGGATCACTGTCCTTATGATTCCCGGCTGCACAGATGAGGAGAACACCCTGATCCCACGCGTTTGAGACCGCGTTTTTCATTGTCTGGTTGTAGCCGCCGCCACCGAGAGACATATTGATAATGTCCGCCCCCTGCTCAGTCGCCCACTGGACGGCGTTAGCGATATCGGCGGTTCGGCCCCCGTTCGGTCCGAGTGCACGGCAACTCAGGAGCCGAGAGTTACTGACACCTGCGATACCGGTTTCGTCGTTCGTTTCGCCGGCAGCGATACCGGAGACGTGTGTCCCGTGCTGAGCGGATTGCGGGGCGGGATCGTCGTCGTTGTCGACGAAGTCCCGTCCTTTCTGGCTCCCGAACTGCCCGTCGAGGTCGGGATGGGTGTAATCTGTACCGGTGTCTATGACGGCGATGGTGACGTCTTCGCTTCCGAACGTAATGTCCCATGCTTTCGGGGCATTGACCAGTTGTGGCGCGTACTGGCTGCCGAACCTCGGATCGTTCGGAACCGTGGCGATCGGCTCGCGAACGTGGTTGAATTCCGTATATTTGACCCCGTCAATTCCTTCGACTGTCGGAAGGATTTCGCCCTTGAATTTCTGCGGGACTGCTGAGCGAAGATACGAAAGTGACTCGTTCACGTCGATAATATCGAGCTGTTCGAGGTCAGACCGTTCTTTTATTTTGTCATGAACGTCTGAAGCGTTCCTATCATTTGACACACCGATCAGATACTCTTCTGTATCAGATTCTTGTGATGCAGTGGCTTCTCCACCAAAAGCTGCGACGGTTACAGCGGAGCCGAGTGCCTTGATAACTGATCTTCTGGACGGTTTCGGTAGGGTATGTCGGGACATCCGACTCCCACTAAATATGGGTGGGTTATAAAATTAATATATAATTCCTCATGCAGCCCGGTGTCTAATAAACAAAATTATATATGCTACTTTATAAATACGTGTTTGTTTTGTTTTCTGATATATAAAGGTATGGTTATGAACGTTACAATAGTTTATACCGGTCGGCAATAGCGACAGAACAGACGGACGCCGCTAATGCTACCGCAGCACAAGGAAGAATTATCGGGCCGGCCGCCCCCAAACAGAATATGACTGGATTCTCCCGACGGGTAGAGCAGGTATCGATCTCTGGCATCCGCGAAGTGTTCGAGGCGGCGGGCGAGGACGCCATCAACCTCGGCCTCGGCCAGCCGGACTTCCCGACGCCGGAGCACGCCCGACAGGCGGCCGTCGAGGCAATTCAGGCGGGGGAAGTCGACGCCTACACGTCGAACAAGGGAACCGAGGAACTCCGGGAGGCCATCGCCGCCAAGCACAAGCGGGACAACGACCTCGACGTCGACCCCGGGGACATCATCGCCACCTCGGGCGGGAGCGAGGCGCTGCACATTGCGCTGGAGGCCCACGTCGACGAGGGGCAGGAGGTCATCTTCCCGGACCCGGGGTTCGTCTCCTACGACGCGCTGACCCATCTGGCCGGGGGGACGCCGCGACCGGTCCCGCTGCGTGAGGACCTCACGATGGCCCCCGAAACCGTCGAGGAGGCCATCACCGACGACACGGCAGCGTTCGTCGTCAATTCCCCGGCGAACCCGACTGGAGCGGTGCAGTCACCCGAAGACATGCGGGCGTTCGCCCGCATTGCCGACGAGCACGACGTGCTGTGTATTTCCGACGAAGTGTACGAACACCAGGTGTTCGAGGGCGAGCACCGCTCGCCGGCGGAGTTCAGCGACACGGGCAACGTCGTCGTCGTCAACGCCTGCTCGAAGGCCTACTCGATGACGGGCTGGCGGCTCGGCTGGGTCACCGGCGCGACCGACCGCATCGAGCGGATGCTGCGCGTCCACCAGTACGCGCAGGCCTGTGCGTCGGCTCCGGCCCAGTACGCCGCCGAGGCAGCACTGAGCGGGCCGCAGGACCAGGTTTCGGAGATGCGCGACGCCTTCCAGGAGCGCCGGGACGTGCTGCTGGACGGCCTCGACGAGATGGGACTCGACTGTCCGACGCCCAAGGGCGCGTTCTACGCGATGCCGAAGGTCCCCGACGGCTGGGTGGACGAGGTCATCGACCGCGGCGTCGTAGTCGTTCCCGGCGACGCCTTCGGCGAGCACGGCGCGGGCTACGCCCGAATCTCCTACGCGACGGACATGGAGACGCTGAAGGAGGCCATCGACATCATGGCCGACGCGACGGCGGCGGTTCGCTGAGTGGCCAGCAGTCAGCAGCCGACGCGGACAGTCGCCCCGAAATTGGAACAGTCTCGGTAGAGAGTGCGAAGAAACGCTTTACCCGCCGCCGGTCTTGACTCCGGTATCCCATCGTGGCATATGCATCCGAGTCCAGCGCGCTGTTCGACGGGGAGAGACAGGACTATACGACGGGCAGACGCAGGTCCCGGGAGGACAGTGGGATGGAGAAAGCGCTCTGGTATCTGCTGACGGCGACGCGCGGCGGCGCCAACCGGGCGCGTATCATCGACGCCCTCTCGGACCGACCGATGAACGCCAACGAACTCGCCGACGAACTCGACGTGGGCTACAAGACGATCAGGCATCACATGGAACAGCTTGAGGACCACGACGTAGTCGAGTCCGGCGACGAGGAGTACGCCAAACTCTACTTCCTGACCGACCGGTTCGACAACTACCGCGACACCTTCGAGGAAATCGTGGAGAAGATGGACGAATGACGGGGACAGATATAGAGAGGTGTCGCTGATGGCGATGGGACCGCTCATCACTGCCGCGGCAGCGCTCGCGGGACTCAACGTCCTATTGCTGCTCCCGCTGCTTGGCGTCTGGCTCCGCAACTACGCGACGTTCCGGACGGGACTCGTCGCCGGTCTCATCGCTTTCGCCGTCGCGATGCTCGCCGAGAACGCCATCGCGGTCTACTTCTTCTTCTCGATGCAGAGCTTCTACGCCGGCGATCCACACGTCCAGCAGGCCGTGCTGGTCCTGCGCTCGCTGCAGTTCGTCGCGATTGCCGGACTGAGCTACACCACGCTGCGGTAGCGCGATACCGGGAGTCCCGCAGTGGTGTTGGCGATTCGTTCGGGCTCGGACCACGAGTACTGTACCGCCACGAAGACGAACACGTTCGGGACAAGCGCCTGACTGGCAGGGACCGTCGTCGAACGTATGAGCACAGATCACCAGGAGTCGGTACAGGAACTCGACGTTCGGGACGTCGACGGAGAACCGTTCGAACAGATCATGAACGCCCTCGATTCCGTCGGCGAGAGCGAGGCGCTCCGGCTGGTGAACAGTTTCGAACCGGTGCCGCTGTACGACGTTCTCACGAGAAAGGGATACCAGTACGACACGGAACAGGTCGCCGACGAGGAGTGGCACGTCACGATCCGGCCGGAGTGAGATGCGTCCCGAGCGCGTCTCGCGGTGGTTCGTCACCGCCAGCGCGCTGTTTTTCGTCGGCCTCCACGCCGCGATGGCGGTCGCCGCGCCCCGCCGCGTCGTCGTCACGCTCGGCCTGCACGGGTTCGTCCTGCACGTCCTGTTCGGAAAGGCCTACGCGCTCGTACCGTCGTACTTCAACCGGGACCTCGCGTGGGATCGGGGGCCGGCCGTGCAGTTCCCGCTGTCCGTCCTCGGTACAGCAGGGCTAGCGCTCGCGCCGCTCGGTCCACCGTGGCTCCAGCCCGTCGGAACCACGCTCTGGGCAGGCGGCGTCGCGGTGTTCCTCGGCACGCTGGGGTGGACGATTCGCGACAACGTCACCGGTGCAGCGACTGGGACCGGCGGTCCAAACGCCCATCGGGAGCCGGTCGACCGAACCGCCAACGTCGCGGTCCCGATAGCGCTCGGCTACCTCGCACTCGCAGCCGGTGGCGCGCTCGCTACCACTGCCGGCTTCGAGTCGATGCTCCCCCAGCAACTGTCGCACTTGCTCGCTGCGGGGACGGCCGCGCTGTTCGTCTTCGGTGTCGGCTTCCGCCTGTTTCCCCGGTTTCTGGTCGCTGAAGCGCCGCGACCGGTCGTTACGGTTGTCATCGTTGCCGGCGCTGTCGGTCCCGCGCTGCTGGGCTTCGGACTGTTCGACCGTCGACTCCTCCTCATCGGTGGCATCATGGAAGCAATCGCAGTCGTGGGCTTTGCGCTGTCGTATATCGGGCTCTTCCTGCGGTCGGAGCGCCGTCGCGTCGGGTTCTACGTGGTGCTGGTGGCGGTCGTGGCCGGAGTCGTCGGTATCGGACTCGGACTGACTATCGCCGCAACCGGTCGGAGCCCGGCGCTGGTCAGCGCACACTATCGGGCGATGCTGGCGGGCTTTCTCGGACTCACCGTGGTCGGGGCGGCGTTCCAGTTCTACCCACCGGCGGTCGGCGTCTGGCCCTACGCGAACGACCGGACAGCGCTGGTGACGATTGGACTGCTCGGTGGTGGGCTCGGCGTTCAGCTACTCGGTCTTATCGGTCGGTTCGGCTGGATAATATCGGTCGGCACAGCGGCTGGAGCTCTCGGTGCACTTCTCTATACGTATCTCCTGTTAGCGGCGTTCGCCCGTCGATGGCAGTAGTAGCGACGCGCTGTGGGCCTACTCCGCGATGATACTGTCGAGCAGTTTCGTCTGGGCGGCTGCGAGGTGTTCAGCGAACGTCGAGACGGAGATATCCAGTTCCGACGCCACGTCACCGGCGTTGGCCCCTTTCGGATACTCGAAGTACCCCATCTCGACGGCGGTTTCGAGTACCTCCTGTTGCCGGTCGGTGAGTTTACTTCGGTCGACGAGGATCGAGTCCACCGGGTCAACGTCGCCGTTCCGCCGCATCGACCGGAGCGAGACGCCGTCGTACAGTTCTTTCAGCCGTGTCACGATAGCGCGCACCCGGTCGACATCGGGAGCGTGGAAGGTCAGGTGGAGCTGTCCGCCCTCGGCGCGGATATCAGCGACCGGACAGTCGTATGTTTCGACCGCCTCGCAGACGCACTCAGTTCGCGACCGTGAGAACTGGTAGCGGGAGCCGTTGCCCGTCGCGAACACCTTGTCCATGTCCTCCCGGGCCTCGATTGCCCCTTCGTCAGTGCCCGTCGCGGTGAACTCTTCGATGACTTGCCCGTCTTCATCTGGGCTGCTTCGGGCGACGTCGGTCACGGCCGCGCCCGCCTCGTCCGAGACGCTCGCCACCGGACAGGCCCCAGGGGTGTCGACCGACAGCTCCACTCTAATGCCGGAGTCGCTCATATGAGTTACTGTGACACCACATTACAAAACGGGCGAGGCGCGTTCCCACGGAGTGAAAAACCCCCTCAATCTGCTGGGTGCTGATCGGGAACCGACCCCTCGAACCCATCCGGCTGATAATCACAGAGGGGGTCCGCCGCCAGCGGGTCCCCCGTCGTCGCGTACGCTCGCGACCGACTGCCGCCACAGACTGTTCGGTACCGGCAGGCCCCGCACTTGCCTGTCAGCGCGTCGTCGTCCCTGAGCTGCTGGAACAGCGGTGAGTCCCGGTAAATGTCCACGACGCTTTCCTCTCGAACGCTGCCCGCCGATTTCGGAAGGAACCCGGAGGGGAACACCTCGCCGGTGTGGCTCACGAAGGCAAAGCCCTTGCCGGCGCGTATACCCATCCGGCGGTTGAGCCCGCCGGCACCGTCCTCCTGGTTCTGAATCGCGACGCGCCGGTAATGGGGTGCTTCGGTCGTCTTGAGGCCGAACGATGCCTCCTCGCTGACCTCGTGGAGCCACGACAGCACGCGCTCCGCCCGCTCGGGGGCAATCGGCGTCAGCACCCGCCCGCGGCCGACCGGGACGAGGAAGAACACCGACCACAGCACCGCATCGAGGTCTGCGACGAGGTCCCGGATCGCCGGCAGTTGCTCGACCGTCTCGGCGCAGACGGTGGTGTTGATCTGCAACGGGATATCGAGGTTGCGGGCCGCCTCGGCCGCTGCCATCGTCGCCTCGAAGCTCCCGGATTCGCCCCGGAAGGTGTCGTGAGATTCGCTGTCGCCGCCGTCGATGGACAGGGCCAGCCGCCGGAGTCCGGCGTCGTCGAGTTCGGCCAGTCGGTCCCGCGTGATCGAGTTCGTCCCGCTTGGAGTCAGCGTCATCCGGAGGCCCTGCTCGGTCCCGTAGTCGATGAGTTCCGGGAGGTCCTCGCGGGCGAGCGGGTCCCCGCCCGAGAGGACGACCAGCTGGCCGTCGCCGAAGTCGCGGGCCTGGTCCAGCAGTGCCTTCCCCTCCGCCGTCGATAGCTCGTCGGGGTGGCGGCGCGGCTGGGCGTCGGCCCGGCAGTGTTTACACGCAAGTTCACAGGCCTGCGTCACCTCCCAGATCAGCACGAGCGGCTGCTCGTCGAGGTCGAGTTTCCCCCGCATCTATGCCTCCCGGTGGACGCGGGTGACGTGGCCCCCACAGCCACACTGCTGGACGTACTCCACTGAAATGGTCTCGCCGAACGCCTCCGCCAGCGCATCGAACAGGTAGGTTTCCGGGTGGCCGTGGTCGGCGTGGCTCACCAGATTGACGTGGTTCCCCGCCGTCGTCATCTCGACGGCGTCGATGGCCTGTTCGACGACCACGTCGGGGTCTTCGGCGTGTGCAGGCGTCTCCAGGTTCGCCGACCAGGAGTTGTCGTGAACCTCGGTTGTAACCGGAGGCACGTCCTCGTGGGAATGGCTCATATGTACCGGTTGACGGCGGGCGTCCCTCGGTCCTATCCCGAAGATGTTCGGGTTATTATATACAACGGATTGCAGAGAGGAATTCGTCTGAGCGACTTTATCACACGTATTGCTACGACACCCGTTCGACCAGCCAGTCGAACTGCTTGTTCAGTTCCTTCTTGCGCTGTCGTGAGATAACGGTCGAATCGATCATCTCGCCGAGCACCGGGAGGTCGAGCGCGCTGTACTCCGTCGTCGCCGTGACTTCAGTCCCGCCGTCGACGGCCTCGACCGTGTACTCCGTCATCATTGACTCGAAGATGCCCTGCCGTTGCTCGTACCGCAGCACTGCGTCAGTTTCGACGATTTCGAGGTCCAGTTCGATTTCGAAGAGTCCGACGCGGTTCGTGATGCCGAGGTCGTCCCCGTCGAGTGTCACCTCGTCGAACCCTGCCGCAAGCATAAACGGCTCCACGTCAGTTATCAGGTCGGTGACTGTCTCTGGGTCGGCTGGGACCGTCCGAGTCAGCGAGACGCGTTCCATACCGGACGGCCAGCGGCCGGCGGAATAAGCGTTCGCCATACCCGGAGATGTTCGGCTCAATGGTTTTGCGCGACCTGATCTCGTGGTGATAGTGTGTGACACCACTCCCCAAGTTTCTTATCCCCATCACGACTATGCGAACATGTTCGGGATTACGGACGCGGGGGTCGGGCGAATATATTCGGATACACCAATGCCACACGCTGAACTCACGCTCACGATTCCGGATGAGATCTGGATCGGCGACATCTCGCGAGCGTACGACGACGCGACGTTTCGCATCCTGTCTGCGCTCCCCGGCGAGGACTCCGGTGTCGGGCTCGCGGAGATCACATCGGACGACCTCCCAGCGGTTCTCCGTGATATCGAGAACCGGGAATCGGTCACGACCCTTGAGATACTTTCACACCGGGACGACAGCGCGCTGATTCAGTTCGAGACGTCGATGCCGCTCCTGCTCTTCCCAGTCCAGGGCTCGGGCGTCCCGCTTGAGATGCCGTTCACCCTGTCCAACGGCGAGGCCGTCTGGGAGATATCAGCGCCACAGGAGCGGCTCTCCGAACTCGGCGAGCAACTGGAGGAGTTCGGCATCTCCTTCAGCGTCGACCGCATCCAGCAACACCTCGAAACCGAGCAGGTGCTCACCGAGAGCCAACTGGAACTGGTACAGGAGGCCATCGACGCGGGCTATTACGACACGCCGCGGGAGTGCTCGCTAACGGAACTGGCGGACCGCGTCGGTATCGCGAAGTCGACCTGCAGTGAAACCCTCCACCGCGCGGAGGAGCAGATCCTGAAACAGTTCGTCTCGGACCTCCCCGCGCGGTGAGGGGAAGTCGAAGCGCGTAATACGCGCCTCTGTGAGAGGTACGACATATGAGTTCCGACGCGGTCGACGAGACGCACGAAAACGCCCGACAGGAGGTCATCGCGGTGGACGCCGACGACAACGAGGAGGGGCTGGTCAATCGGCTCGACGCCCACACCGGCGAGGGGGTTCGCCACCGCGCGTTCACTGCCCTGCTGTTCGACGAGAACGATCGGATTCTGCTCGCCCAGCGCGCGGCGAACAAACGCCTCTGGGACACCCACTGGGACGGCACCGTCGCCTCCCACCCAGTTGAGGGCCAGACACAGGTCGAAGCCACCGAGGAACGACTCGAGGAGGAACTGGGTATCGACCCCTCGCAGTACCAGAACCTCCGCGTGACCGACCGGTTCGAGTACAAGCGCTACTACGAGAACGCCGGCCTCGAATGGGAAGTGTGTGCGGTGCTGCAGGCCACGCTCCACGACACCTCGCTGGAACCGAACCCCGAAGAGGTCGACGGCCTCATGTGGGTCCCCTACGAGCGACTGCGTGAACATCCCGAGTACTACCGCCAGCTCCGCCTCTGTCCCTGGTTCGAGATCGCGATGCGCCGGGACGAGGAACGGTAACGCCGACGGTCAGCATCAGCGCGGGCGGCAGGCATCGCAGTGACGCCGCCCCGACCCGTTTCCTTTTCGGCCCGGCCACCCAACCCCGGGTATGGACGTTCCGCTGTACGACTCTCTCGACGGTCAGATCGTACTCGTCACCGGAGCCACGCGGGGCATCGGGAAGGCAATCGCCGACGGGCTGGTCGACCTCGACGCAACGGTGTATGCCGGCGCTCGCGATACCGGCGACATCGCGGCTACGGACCGCCATGCCATCGAACTCGACGTGACCGACGACGACGGGATGGTCGCCGCGGTCGACCGCATCGAGCGTGAGCAGGGACGGCTCGACGTGCTGGTCAACAACGCCGGCGTGATGGACTCACGGGAGCCGCTCGACGAGATGCCGACAGATGTTATCGACCACACCCTCGACACGAACCTCCGGGGGGCGGTCCTCATGACGAAGTACGCCCTCCCGCTGTTGCTGGCCGAGGAGGGCGGCCGTGTCGTCACCATGGCCTCCGGGCTGGGAGCCATCACCGAGAGCCAGTCGGGCGGCACGCCGGCCTACCGCATCTCGAAGACGGGCGTCAACGGACTGACGAAGTACCTCGACGGCGAGTACGCGGCCGACGGCCTCATCGCCAACTCGGTGTGCCCGGGCTACGTCCAGACGGACATGACCGAGGGGAGCGCTCCACGGACGCCCGAAAAGGGGGCTGAGACGCCAGTCTGGCTCGCTCGCTTCCGACCCGATGCACCGAGCGGGCGGTTCTGGCGCGATAGGGCCGAAATCGAGTGGTAGGCAGCCGCGATCAGTCAGCGTTCTCGCTTCCGGCCGTCGCTGGCTCGTCTGTCGCGTGGGCGGGCTCAGCCGCCGGCAGTTGCAGTTCCACAGTCGTTCCCGGCTCGGCCGTATCGGGGAACGACATCCGGCCGCCGAGGTTTCGGACGATCCAGTTGACGAGCCAGAGCCCGACGCCGGAGCCATGTTTGAGCGGCGTTTCGGTTCCCGAGCGGATGACCTCGCGCTCGTGGTCGGTGATACCGGGACCGTTGTCGTGAACGGCCACGCGGACGCCCGGCGTTCCGTCGGTCCGCGTCGCCGTAATCTCGACTTCGACAGGACCCCCATCGGTCGCCTGATGTTCGACGGCGTTCTCGACCAGTTCCTCTAGTGCGATGAGGATCGACGGACCGCCCTGTATCCAGAGATCATCCTCGCAGGTGAGCGTGATCGCCACGTCGGGGCGGCGGTCCCGAGCATCGCTCACGACCGATTCCAGCAGCCTCTGGAGCGCTGTCGGGCTGTGCTGTTCGGTCTCCAGGGCCTCGGTAACTCGGCCGATCTTGTTACTGCGGTCGACGATGTCGTCGACTGTGCTGATAATACGGTCGAGTCGCTCGCGTTCGTCGGCGTCGGCCGTGTCCCGGAGCAGGTCCGCGTTCCCCTTGACGACGTTCATCTCGTTTCGGATATCGTGCCGGAGCAAGCGGTTGAGTACGTCCAGTCGCTGTTCCCGTTGTCGCCGCTCCGTGATATCTCGGAGGCTGATGAGGTGGCCCGAGACGACGCCGTACGCGCGGTACAGCGGTATCACGCGTACGTCGTAGTACCGGACGCTGCCCTCGTGTTCGAGGGTCGTCTCGGTCTGCGTTCGCTCGCCGGGACCGGGAACCGCCTCGGCGAGTGCTGGTAACACCTGTGGTAGCGAACGGCCCAACAGCGCGTCCTGGTCGCCGTCGAACAGCGCCGTAGCAGCCGCGTTGACATCGACAATGCGGCGCTCGTCGTCGACGATGATGACCAGGTCGTCCATTTCGGTGAAGATCGCTTCCCGGCCCAGTTCCCGGGTCACCGGTGCCACGTCGAGCAGTTGCCCGCGGAGGATGGCGACTGAGAGGACCGCCCCCGAGGCGACGTACCCGAGACTTGTTGGGTTGAACGGAGTCGGTAGCGCACCGAGCACGAACAGCGACTGGACGACCGTCGGGACGGCGATGGCGAGCAACAGTGCGATCCCCTGGCCCTGAAACACCTGGTTCGACCGGAACAGCATCCGCAACAGGAGGACACCGCCGGCGAGAATCAACAGCAGTATGTAGGACATGTGCCCCCAGTACATGACTTCGTACGCGGGAGCGAGCGCCACCGACGATGCGGAGACGGATTGTGTCCCATGACCGGACCAGATGAGTTCGTGGGCGTGATTCGACCACACGAGCGTGACAAACACCGCCGGTTCGACGAGCAACAGCGCTGTTCGGCGTTGGGTGAGCCAGTGTGGATGCCCCGTGTACTCGATAACCGTCACGAGCCACGCGACAGGGATGATTACCGAGAGCGTCAGCTGCACCTGGACGAGTCGCTCCATGGTGGCCAATCCCGGCACAGCGAGCTCGATACCGTACGTCACGGCCCAGAGGCTCGCCGCAACGACGAACACTGCCAGCGGTCCTGCGCCCGGCCGGTCCCGATGGAGCCACACCAGAAAGGCGACGCCCATACCGACGACACCCGACAATAAAACGACAGTAAGCGGCGACAGGACCATTCAGTAGCGTAGTAATGGCGTCCCTGATATAACTATTCTCGGTCACTTCGACTGCGAGCGAACCGCGGACCACACGGCGAGGGCACCAAGTACGAACGCCGGAACGAGCGGGAGTGTGAGATATGCGTCCCGGAGCGTGAGCCCGAAACTGCTGATGACGCCCTGTGCGGACGGCAAAAGCAAAATTGCGCCGGGGACGAACAGGAACGCCACGCCGATCATCCCGACCAGAATCCAGCCGCTCGTCCCGAACTCGGGACCGTCGGCGGCTTCCGTACCCGTCTCACTGTCCGCAGATGGGGCGTTTGCGGACTGTGGCTCCGTGTCGGGACGGTGGACGTAGCCGGACTCGTCGTCAGCCATCGGCACGCACCCCGTCGCGCCCGCTCGAACGGTGCGTCACGATGGGACCTCCCCCGGGAGTACCGACGAAACAACGTGGCTGCATGTCTCGGCATCAGGCAAGCGAGCGCAAAACGCTAACGGTCCCGCTACTGCGACAGACCAGGTGCTTCCTGGCTCGAGATGTCACGCAGGCTCATCCGATGCCCGCTGGATGAAGCGTGTGCGTCCCGCTGGCCCTCCGCGACCGACGAGTCTTCGTACAGTCCCTCGAACGCACACTCATGGCAGACGACGTGGTAGCTCCCAGCCATACATTTTGTTTCATATCGCTATATTTTAAGCCTACCGTTTTCAGATATTATATACATTGCAGTCCCGCAAACGGTCGTCAGGGTATTTATCGACCGCGACCGATGGAGTAGTATGGTGGATTTCCAGTCCCGTGACACACGCCGGGGTCCGACCGACGGGGAAGACGACGAGACAGACGAGGACGAGGGCGAAACGGGAGACGACGAGGAATCCGCGGCAGTCGATACCGACTCCGAGGCCGCCAGTTCAGAGCCAACCGAAGCAACGGATACAGCAGCGGAAAACAACGACAGAGAAGCAAGTGGGGGTGACGGAACGGAGACTTCTGCGGCGGACGACGTGACGGGGGACGGTGACGGCTCCACGTCGGAGCCTGAAGCCGACAGCGCCGTCGCAGAACGAATCGACGAGGCGGTAGAGCAAAGCAGCCATCCAGCGGCCGAAACACAGGACGCTGAAGGGGCCGGCGGGGCGGAGCGACCCGACGAGGGCCCCCACGAAGACCCCCTTTCTGAGACACAGGCAGGCGATCCACCGGAAAACACATCGCAGGCTGAGACGCCGCCGACAGCGGATGAACCACCAGCGCAGACAGTCCCACGGGACGACGCGTCGCAAGAACAGTCGGTTGCCGCCGCCGTCGTCACGGTCGGGACAGCGACGGAAACGGGCGACCCGACGGGCGAGGCGGTAGAGACAGCACTCGAAGCGACCGGACAGACGGTCACCGCCCGCGAGCGCCTGCGAGGGGACTACGACGGCATTCAGGGTGCCGTCGACAGACTAGTCGGGCGCGACGACGTGGAGGTCGTCGTCAC